>JBKPMY010000370.1:0-20507 GCA_046732375.1 Myxococcota bacterium | reverse complement strand
GGGACGACCGGAAGCTCCAGCTCGGCCGGCGGACCCTGGGCGGGATGCTCAAGGAGAACGACGGAACCGACTCGGCCCTGGAGTGGGAGGAGTTCGGAGCCTCCGGCATCGGTGACTCCGGAAACATGGGCGTCGGCGAGGTGACCGCGACGCTGAGCATCTACACCCGCCGGCAGAAGGGCCGGCACATCGTCTTCTGATCGGCTCGCCCCGACGCGTCAGCAGCACGGCGTGGCCTGGAAGAACCGGGAGTGCAGCTTCCCCACCGCCGGGGGCGCGCCTCGGGTAGAAGGGACTGCATGCGACGCCTCCCTCCGGAGACCCGGCCGGAGCTGACCATCGACTACGAGGGACACCCGGTCTCGGCGCGTGAGGGTGAGCCTGCTGCCTGCGCGCTGCTCGCCGCCGGGGAGACCGTCTTCTCCCGGAGCATCAAGTACCACCGCCCGCGCGGTCCCTTCTGCATGGCGGGCTCGTGCTCCAACTGCCTGATGCGGATCGACGGCGTCCCCAACCGATTCTCCTGCCAGACGCCGGTCCGGGCGGGGATGCGCATCGAGCGGCAGAACGCCTATCCCAGCGTGAAGGTCGACGTGTTCTCCAGCATCGACTGGCTCTTCCCCAAGGGGATGGACCACCACTCGATGTTCGCCGGCGTCCCGGTCGCCGAGAAGGTGATGGCCACCGTCGCTCGGCACCTGGCGGGCCTCGGGCTCCTTCCCGATGCGGCGCCTCCCCTGCCCCGCCCCGCGGAGCGGATCTCGGTGGACGTCGCCGTGGTCGGTGCCGGAGCCGCCGGTCTGGCCGCGGCCGAGGTTCTCGCTTCCGGCGGGATCGCGCCGCTCCTCCTCGAGCAGGAGGATCGCGTGGGCGGCCGCGTGGTGCTCGACGCTCCCGAGACTGGTGCGGCGGGCGCCCCATCGTCCCCGGCGGGCGTTCAGCTCCGGCTGGCGACCTCGGTGCTGGGCCTCTACGACGACGAGCTCGGGCGGGTCCTGCTCGCGGTGCAGCGCGACCCCGAGGGCGCGCGGGTCCTCCTCGTCCAGGCCCGGGACATCCTCTTCGCCGTCGGCGGCCACGCCTCGATGGTTCCCTTCGAGAACAACGACATCCCCGGCGTGTTCAGCGGACGCGCCGCGGCTGACCTCCTTGGCCGGCGCCGCCTGCTCATCGGGGATGCTCCGGCCCTGCTCGGCCAGGGGCCGCAGCTCGCCGCGCTCGCGCGCCTGTTCCGGGCGGAGGGCGCGGCGCCCCGGCTGGTCCTCCACACCGGGACCGGCACCGCGCCGGAGGGGACGGTGCAGGGGACACCGGTCCGGGCACAGGGCCGGACCTGGGTCCACGGGCTCTCCTACCGCGACGCCGGCGGGCGCGAGCGGCGCGTGGACTGTGATGCGATCGTGGTCTCCCTTCCTCCCACGCCCTCGTTCGAGCTGCTGCGACAGGCCGGGGTGAAGATCTCCTACCGACCCGAGCTCGGGACCTTCGCGCCCGAGGTCCAGCCGGAGGGGCGGACGGCGGTGGCCGGCATCTGGGCGGCAGGAGACGTGACCAGGCCAGGCACCGCCGCCGACGCCGTCGAGTCCGGCCGGCGCGCCGCAAGGGGGATCCTCGGTCGATGACTCCGGTCCTCCAGTTCCCGGACGCACGCCGGTGGCGAGCGTGGCTCGCCCGGAATCACGCCTCGCCCGACGGCGTCTGGCTGAAGATCGCGAAGAAGGGCGCCTCGGGGGCGTCCGTCTCCTACGCCGAGGCGCTCGACGAGGCCCTGTGCTTCGGGTGGATCGACGGGCAGAAGAAGAGCCACGACCAGGACGCCTTTTTGCAGAAGTTCACGCCGCGTCGCGCGCGCAGCGTGTGGTCGAAGCGGAACATCGAGCACTGCGAGCGCCTCATTGCCGCCAAGAGGATGGAGCCCGCTGGCCAGGCCGAGATCGACCTGGCGAAGGCCGACGGGCGCTGGGCTGACGCGTACGACCCGCCGAGCCGCTCCGAGCCACCGGACGACCTCGTTCGCGCGCTCGCCCGCAATCGTTCCGCCCGCCGGTTCTTCGAGGGGCTCGACCGCACCAATCGTTACGCCATTCTCTGGCGGCTCCAGACGGCGAAGCGACCGGAGACCCGGGCCCGGCGCCTCGAAGCCTTCGTGCAGATGCTCGCCGAGGGAAGGAAGATCCACCCGTGAGCAAGTCCGTGCTCTGCACCTGCGAGGACGTGACGCTGGACGACGTCCGGCACGCCATCGACAAGGGCTACCGGGACATCGAGAGCATCAAGCGCTACACCGGCTTCGGCACCGGAGTGTGTCAGGGGAAGAGCTGCCTCTCCGCCGTGGCGCGGACCCTTGCCGAGCGCACAGGGGCGAGCCCGGGCGCAGTGCTCCCCTTCACTCCGCGGCCGCCGCTGCACCCGGTGGAGATGTCACTCCTCGGCACGGTGCCGGTCGACGAGCAACGTCCGCCCCTGGGAGGAGTCCCGCCGGTGATCCAGGTCGGGTCGCACGCACTCCGTCCTCCCGAGCCGGTCCCGGAGCGGACCCGGGTGGTCATCATCGGCGGCGGCATCATGGGCCTCGCCCTGGCGCACAACCTGGCGAAGCTCGGCTGTACCGACGTGCTGGTCCTGGAGAAGGGTTACCTCTGCGCGGGCGCCAGCGGCCGGAACGGTGGCGGGGTCCGAATGCAGTGGAGCACCCCGACGAACATCGAGCTTGCCCGCCGCAGCATCGAGCTGATGAAGCAGTTCGCCGGCGAGATGGGCATCAACGTCTGGCTCCGGCAGGGCGGCTACCTGTTTCTCGCCCGCACTTCGGAGGTCGCGGAGGTACTCCGCAGCAGTGCCGAGCTGCACAACGAGTATGGGGTGAAGACGCAGATCCTCTCCCCGGGCGAGGGGCGCGACGTCGTCCCCGAGCTGACGATGAAGGGCGTGGTCCTCTGCGCCTACCACCCCGATGACGGCGTCATCTTTCCCTGGCCTTTCCTGTGGGGGTACGCCCAGGCGGCCCAGAAGCGCGGGGTCAGGGTCGAGACCTTCACCACGGTCACCGGGTTCGACCTGTCCGGTGGACGCGTGCGCGCCGTGGAGACCGACCGGGGACGCATCGCCTGCGAGACGGTGGTCATCGCCGCCGGCGCGTGGAGTCCGGAGGTGGCGAAGCTCGCGGGGGTGAAGCTCCCCAACGAGCCTCACCGGCACGAGATCCTCTCCACCGAGCCGCTGAAGCCCTTCCTGACGCCGCTGGTCTCGGTGCTCGACTCGGGGCTGTACTTCAGCCAGTCGATGCGCGGGGAGATCGTCGGCGGGATGGGCGATCCGCGCGAGCCGGCGGGCCTGAACCAGGGCTCCACTCTGCGTTTCCTGTCCCGCTTCTCGCGCGCGCTGACGGAGCAGATTCCCCGCCTGGGGCAGATCAAGGTCCTCCGCCAGTGGGCGGGCTGCTACGACGTGACGCCGGACAACAACCCGGTGCTCGGCCGCACCCCGGGGCTGCCGAACATGCTCCAGATGTCCGGCTTCGTCGGGCACGGGTTCATGATGGCCCCCGCCGTCTCGGAGCGGATGGCGGCGTGGATGGTGAGCGACACCCAGGACGATCTCTTCACCCGCTTCGACCTCGACCGGTTCCGGACCGGCAAGCTCGAGCGGGAGACGATGATCATCGGCTGAGCCTGGAAAGATGGAGTGGTGCGGGGGCCGAGCCTGCACGCTGTGTGGGTGGCAACTGAATCGGCGCGTGAAGCAGCGAACGGTCGTGCGCCCAGCGAAACGATCCGCCTTTCCAGGCGTCACCGGTGCAAGGAAGACGCCGTGACTGCCTGGAACGACAAGGTCGAGGACGATGGGGCGGGCGACGCCACCGAGCAGGCCCTGCAACAGAGGGCCGAGGGCCTGGTGACGACCGCGCTGAAGGCGCTCGGTCGCGCGTTCTCCTCGGAGGATCAGGTGCACCAGCTGAGGGCGGAACTACTCCTCGAGGTCGCCCGGGCGATGCGGACCGACGTTCGACGTGGATCGTGGACGGTTCTCCCGGAGGGCGAGCGGCGGCAGCTTCGCGAGGCCCTGGTGGTGATGGAGCGGCTCGCCGAGTCGGGCGTGCCGCTGCCGGTCGCCTGACGTGGCGTTCGGCGCGGAGGAAGAATCCGGGGCGGTGCCGGGTCCGTAGATCACGGAGGACACCGGTGGCGCTCTGGACCGACAGGCTCGAGGACGACGGCGCGGCAGGCACCAGCGAGACCGCGCTCTGCCGCATCGCCGACAGGGTGGTGAGACACGCGGTGCTGGGACTCCGCCGGGCCTTCATCGGGGGAGATCTGCACCAGCAGTGGCGCGCCGAGGTGGTCCTCGAGCTGGCGCGGTTCCTGCGGGTCGATCTCCACGGTGGCGGATGGGCGCGTGTCGCCGCCGCCGATCGACGACAGCTGCGGCGGGCGCTCCTGATGCTCTTGCTGCTCGCTCACTCGCGCGCACCGTTTCCGATCGCCTGACGGATTCGATGGAATAGGCCCGAGGCGTAGGGGGTCCTGCCGCCGGGAGACGCGTCGGCGCCGGCTGCGGAGGAACTCGCGGTCGCCTCCGCCGTGTCCTCGGCGTCGCGCATTCACCGACAGGAGATGGGCGTGGATCACACTCGGCAGAGTCGCTGGCACCCGTGTTTCCCGGGGGCGCTGGCAGGTTGTCTTCTCGTTCTGGCCGCCCCGGCCGTGCAGGCGGCGGACGCCGCTCCGCCGAAACCGGTGGTGAACCGCTGGTCGGCGGTGATCTACGGCTTCGCCGAGCTCGACGCGATCCACGACTCGGTCCAGGGGCCGAACGATCTGATGGGGAACGCGGCGCTCCCGCGGAGCGGCACCTATGCAGCCACCCACGACCAGACGACGTTCAGCGTCCGGAACTCGCGGCTCGGGTTGAAGGTCGGCGCACCGGACCTCGGACCCCTCCGCGCCTCGGCGGTGGCGGAGATGGACTTCTTCGGCAACCAGCCGCCGGTGAGCGAGGCGGCCTTCTTCAACAACCCGACCTTCCGGATCCGCCACTTCTATTTCAAGGTCGAGACACCGGTGGTCGATCTGACGATCGGCCAGACCTGGGAGCTCTTCGGCTGGCAGGCCTATTTCATCCCGGCCAGCGTGAATCTCCAGGGGCTGCCCGGCCAGGTCTACGGCCGGACGGCTCAGGTGCGAGTGTCGAAGACCCTCGAGCTCTCAACCGACGTGAACCTCGAGCTGGCGCTGGCCGCGCTCCGGCCGCCGCAGCGTGCGGGTGGACTCCCGGATGGCCAGGCCGGGGTGAAGGTGAACCTCCCCTTCCGGAAGGGGTACCGCACCCTCGGAGGAGCGAGCAGCGCGCTGGATGCGATGGCTCTCGGTGTGTCCGGCACGGTGCGCCGTTTCGCAGTGCCCGCCTTCGAGCCGAACGCGAAGACCGACGTCACCACCACCGGCTGGGGCGTGTCGGTGGACGTCCTGCTGCCGATCATCGCCGCCTCGAGCAGCTCCCACGACAACGCGCTCACCTTCACCGGCTCCTTCGTCCGCGGCGAAGGCATCTCCGACCTCTACACCGGCCTCGGCGGACCGCCCTTCCCTCCGCTCCCCGGGACGCCACCGACGCCGTACACCGCTCCCATCGACCCTGGCCTCGTGGGGTTCGACTCCGCGGGCAACCTCCAGGCGGTCTCGTATCAGTCGCTTCTGGTCGGGCTGCAGTACTGGCTGCCCGGAACCACCGGCCTGTCGCTCGCCGCCAACTACTCGCATCTGCAGTCGTTCAACACCGCGGCGCTGGCGAACGGAAACAAGAACGTCGTCGTGCGACAGCAGTACGCGAGCGGCGCGGTGTTCTGGGACGCGGCGCAGGCCATCCGCTTCGGCCTGGAGTTCGCGTGGCTGGAGCAGCACTTCACGGATGGTCCGCCGTCCGTCGACCGCCGGGTCCAGCTCAGCGGCTGGTACGTGTTCTGATCTGCTTGCCACGCCGGGACGTGAGTGGCCCGTGGGTGACGACTGGGGCAGAAGGGGATCCATGATCCCCCCGTTCGAGGTGGCGAGCGCCATCCGTCCCACCGGCCCCGGCAACTTCGAGGGGACCGTCCCCGATGGCTGGCAGCAGGGTCGGGGCGCGTTCGGAGGTCTGGTGTACGGCATGCTCGCCCGGGCGATGGAGGCCGAGCTCGCCGACCCGGCGCGCCGGCTCCAGACGCTCTCCGGGGACATCGCGGGCCCGGTGCTCCCCGGCGCGGCGACGATCCAGGTGGAGGTGCTCCGGCGCGGCGCGAAGCAGAGCAACGCCCAGGCGCGGCTGGTCCAGGGAAGCAGGGTGCTGGCGGTGGCCAGCGGCGTGTTCTGCGCGCCGCGTGCGGTCGAGATGCCCGCCCTGCGCGGTGTCGAATCGCCCGACCGTGCTGATTGGGATCAGCTCCGCGTCGTGCCCGTCGAGCCGCCGCTCGGACCGGACTTCGGACGTGCCTACGAGTATCGCCTGGCCGGGCCGGCACCGCTCTCGGGCAGCCACGACGCGGAGACCGCCGGGTACATCCGCGAGCGCACGCTCGCCTCCCGCAGGGACGCGGCGAGCGTCATCGCCCTTCTCGACGCCTGGTGGCCTACGCTGTGGTCGGTCGTCACCGAGCCGAGGCCGGTTGCCACGACCAGCTTTCTCGCGGAGCTCCTGGTCGACCCGGCGCGGCTCGATCCCGCGGAGCGCCTCTTCCACGACGCGCGGATGGCGGGCCAGGGCGATGGGTTCTTCGTGGAGCTGCGCGCCCTCTGGAGCGGAGACACCTGCGTGGCCATGAACCAGCAGACCTTCGCGGTGCTCCGCTAGGGCGAGCGCTCGCCTCGCACCGGGCGGGCAGCTCGCCCCACCTCGTGCCGGCACCACTGGCCCGCGCCGGCGGCGATCGGCGGCTCGTCGGTGCGCCGCAGTAGTGCCCCGTGCTGCTCGAGCGTGCCGTCCGGACGGTCCAGCGTGCAGGGTGCGAGGACCACCCTGCCGGGTCGCAGCTCGGCGACCGTGCCGGGGAACCGGTTGAGGTTTCCCTCCGCTCCCACCGGCACCAGAGCGCCCGGTGGGGCGAGCGAGGCCGGAACGTAGACCTCGAGATAGTCGGCCAGAAGGACGGCCGGCGCCGCCGCGGCGAGCCGTGCAGCATCGGCCCGGGGTCCGGCGAGAGGGTCAGAGGGGCCCGCGGGCATCGTGATCACCAGCGCGGCGAGGGCGACCGCGGGCACCGCCTGACGAAACCGTCCGGCAAGCGATGAAGCGACGAGCACCACCCCGTGCACCGTGGCCGCGAGCGCCCAGAAGGTGGGCAGGGACAGGTACCGGCCCGCGAAGTGGTTGCCCCGGAAGTACTGGATCAGCACCAGCCCGGGGAGCACCGACGCCCCGAAGGCGAGCAGCGCGAGGCCGTCGCAGCGCTCGGTGCGCGGCCGTCGCGGGATCACGACGGCCACGGTGGCGATCACCAGCGCCCAGAGACCACCCTCCTGCCGGAGCGAGGCCAGCACCGGGCCGACGTTGGACAGCACGTGCCCGTGGTCGATCCGCAGCAAGGTGACGAAGCGCTGCCCGAAGGTGCGCTGGCAGTAGGCCGAGTACTTCCCGTGCAGCACCGCATCGACCGCCCCCGCCGCCCCCAGGGCAGAGAGCGCGCCGAGCGCCGGTCCGGGCCGGGCGCGTGCCCGGAGAACCTCGAGGATGCCCACTGGCAGGAGCGCCGCGAGGCTGGCCGTGTTCATCCACGTGGCGAGCGCCGCGGCCGCGAACAGTCCTACCAGTGCGAGCCAGCGCCTCCCTGCCGACGAGTTCTCGAGCGCCACCCGGCAGGCCCACCACGCCCAGCAGAGCGCCACCACCTGCCAGAGATAGGGCTGCCCCGCCTGGAGGAAGTTCCAGTCCACCGAGCGCGAGAAGACGAAGGGGGCCAGCAGCGTCACCACCGCCAGGGCGGGGCTGCGGAGGAGCGCCGCCAGCGGAAGCGCCGCCGAGCAAAGCGCGAGCAGGGAAAGCACGTGGTAGGCCTCGGGCGTTTGCAGATGCAGCACCCGCCCGAGCAGGAAGGGCCACATGCCGAACCGGTCCTGGCGCGGGTAGAAGAGCGTGAAGGCGCCCTCCCCCATGCCCTGCATCAGGAGGATCGGCACCGCGCAGTCCGAGTTGTAGAACGGCGCCGGGCCGAGGCCCCGGCCGAGCCGGAGCGCGCACCAGCCGAGGGCCAGAACTGAAGCCCACGGCTCCACCCGACGCCAGGAAAGCAGGTCAGCGCGCTCCAAGGAGATCGCCGCGATCCAGCATCCACACGTCCGGCTGGAAGCGCTCGCGGGCCACCCACGCCCGGACCTCGTCGGGCGTCAGTCGTGGCGCGAGCGGCGCCTCGGCGTCGAGGAGCTGGCGGATGAGCACTGCGTGCGTCGCCGCCGACGAGGCGAGGAGCGCCGGGGAGATCCCGGCAAACGAGTCCTCCGGGGTGTGAATCTTCGGCTCCGGGCCGAGCACCTCGTCGCGCTTGATGGCAAAGGTGGTGGGAATCCCCTCCAGCGCGAAGGGAGCGTGATCGCTGAAGCCCAGGGACAGCGGAACCTGCGGCTCGAGCCGGGGTGTTCCCCCCGCCGCCCCGAGCGGAGCGAGCGCCTTCTCCAGCCCGGCCTGGACGTCCTTCCGCCCGAACACCATCCAGTCGGTCCAGAGCTGGGCCACGCCGTCGATCTGCACCATGGCCGTCACCGCTCCGAGCTCATCCCGGTGCCGACGGACGTAGGCCCTGGATCCCACGAACCCCAGCTCCTCTCCGGTGAAGGCCACCACCCGGAGCGTCCGGCGCGCCGGTCCTGCGGCGCGCACCAGACGCGCGACCTCCAGCGCGGTCACCACCCCTGCCCCATCGTCGAAGGCACCGGGAGATCCGGCGACCGAGTCCAGGTGGGCGCCGAGGATGACGACCTCTCCGGGCACGCGGCCCGGCACCTCGCCGACCACGTTGTGGGCGACCCCGGGCCCGGGCAGCCGCGGCCGGGCCATGAAGCGGGCGCGCACCGGTCCCTTCTTGAGGAGGCGCTCGACGACCTCGGAATCCCCGCCGCCGAGCTGCAGGATCGGGACCGGGAAAAGCGTGGCGAGTCGCGCCGGTTCCACCATGCTGACGCTGAGCGCCTGCTTCGCCTTGGTGAGGACGATCACCCCCCGCGCGCCGGTCATCCGCGCCCGCTCGAGGAAGGAGTGTATCGCCTGGAAGCGGGCAGGAATGCTCCCTGAGACTTCTCGCGCGGTCACCAGGACCTGGTCGGTCGCAGGAGCGTCGAGACGTGCATCGAGCGAGACGCGGCGAAGCGTCACCACCGAGGACTCGGTCGTGCCGGTCCACATCACCTGCACGGGAGCGAGCCGGTGCTCCTCCGGAGAGACCAGCTCGAGCCATAGATCGCCGGGCTCCCAGCGATCCGGGAGCTGGACCTCCTCGAGCTGGACGTTGGTCATCCCGATGGCGCGCATCCGCTCGGCGACGTAGCGCTCTGCCCGCGCGCAGGCCTCGCTCCCTGGGATGCGTGGTCCGATGTCCTCGGCCAGGACCTGGAGCATCGCGGCTCCCTGCGGATCGAGCAGCGCGCTTCCCGCGAGACGCTGAAGCCGTTCGTGAGCGTCGGTGGGCGGTGGAACCTGAGCGGTCGTGGGTCCGGCGCAGGCGGCGAGGCCCAGCAGGATCAGCGCCCAGGACCGGTCCATGAAGGTTTCTCCTGTCGAAGCTCGAACGATCCCGGGACTTGAGCGCACCGGCCCATGCTCCTGCAACGAGCGCGTGATGGGTGGAGGCCGCCGCTCGCCTCCCTTTCCTGCTATCGAGGGTGTTCCTCGGGGACGGGTCCAGTGTTCGCGCGGTGGAAAGATCGGATCAGAGGGTTGAACGACGAGCTGGCGGCGCTCGCACTCGCGATGCGCCGGCCGGACGTGCCCTGGTACGCAAAGGCACTCGGGGTGCTCGTGGTCGCCTACGCGCTCAGCCCCATCGATCTGATTCCGGACTTCATCCCGGTCGTGGGCCTGCTCGATGACCTGCTCCTCGTCCCACTCGGCATCCTGGCAGTGCGGGCACTGGTCCCGGCCGGCGTTCTCGCGGAGTGCCGGGCCGAGGCGGCGAAAGGCGTGCTCCGCCCACGGACCGGGTGGATCGCCGCCGCTCTCATCGTGGCGGTCTGGGCTGTGGTTCTCGGGGCCGTCCTTCGCTGGGTTTTCTCCCCGTCCCCTCGATGAGGCTCAGCCCCCCGTACCCAGGGGGACGCCTGGGGAGGCGCGCAGTCGCGCGCCAGCGATGAGGCTCAGCCCGGCGCGGCCTCGCTCCAGGAGATCGACAGCTGCTTCGCGGCCGAGGGTGAGGACGGCAGCCTGAGCGTGGTCGCCCGGTAGACCTGCACGTTCACCACGTTCGAGACCCGCTCCACCCTGCCCTCCGCGTAGAGGAACGCCGATCCGATCAGCACGCGCCGGTCGCGCTCGAAGATCTCGGGAGGCACGACGAGGTTGGAGATGCCCGTCTCATCCTCCAGCGAGAGGAACGCCACGCCCTTGGCGGTCGGCGGGCGCTGCCGGCAGATGACCAGCCCGGCGATGCGGACCCGCGACTTCGCGGGTGCGTCCTGAAGGCGGGCGGCGGTGAGCACCCGGCGCCGGTCGAGGAACGGGCGCATCAGCGCCAGCGGGTGCCGGCTCAGCGACAGCCCGGTGGTGCGGTAGTCCTCGGCCACCTGCTCGGCCTCGCCCAGCGGCCGCCCCGGCGCCACCGAGCGGTCCATCGGCATCCCACGGAACAGGTCGTCGTCCGCGGAGGGTCCCAGCGCCTGCACCTCCCACATCGCCTGCCGTCGGCTGCCACACAGCCCGTCCAGCGCGCCCGAGCGTGCCAGCCGCTCCAGCGCGTGCCGGGGGATGCGCACCCGGCGAGCGAGGTCGCCCAGATCGACGAATCCCGCATCGCCCCGGGCCTCCACCAGCGCCCGGGCGTGGGCTTCCTGAAGGCCCTTCACCTCCCGTAGCCCGATCCGCAGCTCGCCCTCCTCCAGCGTGGCATCCCAGGCCGAGTGGCGCACGTCGATGGGCCGGACGACGACGCCGTGTCGCTTGGCGTCCTCGACGATGGTGTGCGGGGCGTAGAAGCCCATGGGCTGGCTGTTGAGCAGCGCCGCGGCGAACGCCGCCGGGTGGTAACACTTCACGTAGGCGCTTGCGTAGGCGATGAGCGCGAACGACGCCGAGTGGGACTCGGGAAAGCCGTAGTGGCTGAAGCCCTTGAACTGCTCGAAGCACTTCTCGGCGTACTCGCGGCTGTAGCCTCGGCCCACGCATCCGTTCACGAAGCGCTCGCGCCAGGGCACGAGCAGCACCTCGGCCCGCTTGTGGCTCAACGCCCGCCGCAGCGCATCCGCCTCGCCCTGGTTGAACCCCGCGGCGGTGACCGCGAGCCGCATCGCCTGCTCCTGGAACAGGGGTACGCCCAGGGTCTTTTCCAGGATGTGCTTCACCTCGTTCGACGGGTAGGTCACCTCCTCCAGCCCCTCGCGCCGGCGGAGGAAGGGGTGGACCATGTCCCCGAGGATGGGGCCCGGCCGGATGAGAGCGATCTCGATGGTGAGGTCGTAGAAGCTCTTCGGCTTCATCCGGGGGAGGAGGTTCATCTGCGCCCGGCTCTCCACCTGGAAGACGCCGATGGCGTCCGCCTCCCCCAGCATCCGGTACACCGCCGGGTCCTCGCTGGGGATGGTGGCCAGGTCGAGGTGGATGTCCTCGTGCTTCTCCACCAGAGCGAAGGACTTGCTGAGCACGGTCAGCATGCCCAGGCCCAGGAGGTCCACCTTGAAGATTCCCAGGGCGTTGAGGTCGTCCTTCTCCCACTGGACGACGGTGCGGTCCTTCATCGAGGCGTTCTCCACCGGCACCACCTCGGCCAGCTCCCCGTGGGTGATGACGAAGCCACCCACGTGGATGGAGAGATGGCGGGGAAAGCCCTCCAGCAGCTGAGCCAGGGCGAGCGTCCGCTGCACCCCGGGGTCCTCGGGGCGGAGACCCGCCTCGGCCACGTGCGCGTCGGTGAGGGTGGTGGTTCCTGCCGACTCGGTGTGCTTGGCGAGCCGGTCCACCTGGTCCAGGGACAGCCCCAGCGCCTTGCCGACCTCGCGGATGGCGAGCCGCCCGCGATAACAGATGACCTCGCACACCATCCCCGCGCGGTCGCGGCCGTGCTTGCCGTAGACGTACTGGAGCACCTCCTCGCGGCGCTCGTGCTCGAAGTCCACGTCGATGTCCGGAGGCTCGGGACGCTCGAGGCTGAGGAAGCGCTCGAAGAGCAGCCCCATCCGCACCGGGTCGATGGAGGTGATGCGCAGCGCATAGCAGACTGCGGAGTTGGCCGCGCTCCCTCGCCCCTGGCAGAGGATGCCCTTCCCGATCGCGAAGTGGACGATGTCGTGGAGCGCGAGGAAGTAGCCGGCCACCTCCAGCTTCTCGATGAGCACCAGCTCGTGCTGGACCTGCCTGCGCACCGCCTCCGGAACTCCACCCGGGTAGCGGAACCGGAGCCCTTCCTCCACCAGGTGGGAGAGCCAGCTCTGGGTGGTGTGGCCCGGCGGGAGGTCCTCCTGGGGGAACTGGTAGCGGAGCGCGTCGAGCGAGAAGTGACAGCTGTCGGCGATCTCCAGCGTGCGGCCCACTGCCTCGGGTGCATCCGACCAGAGCCGGAGCATCTCTTCCGGCCCTTTCAGCGTCCGCTCGGCGTTGGGGAACAGCTTGCGGCCGGCGCGGGCCACCTGCGTCTGGTGGCGGATGGCGGCGAGCGTGTCCTGTAGCGGCTGGCGATCGCGCGCATGGGTGTGCGCGTCGTTGTGCGCGCAGAGCGGCAGCTCGAGCGTCCGGGCCAGCGCCCTGGCCCGCTGCCAGCGCGCATCGTCCCCGGCGGACAGCGTGCGGCAGGCGCCGACGTAGAAGCGACCCGGGAAGGCCTCGGCGAGGGGCGCGACCCGCTCGGGCTCGTCCGGGAACGGCAGGAGCGCGAGGAGGCCGGCGCTGCGCTCGGCCAGCGCTCGCCAGCCGATGCCCGCCTCTCCCTTCGGGTGGGCCAGCCGGCTCTTGGACAGCACCTGGCAGAGATGCCGGTACCCCTCGGCATCCTGCACGTACACCACCACCGGGGGCGCGTCGGTGAGCGTGACCCGGGCGCCGTGGAGGAGCTTCAGCCCCACCTCTCGTGCCGCGAGATGGGCCTTCACCGAGCCGTACAGCCCGTCACCGTCGGTCAGCGCCAGCCCCGAGAGCCCCAGCCGGACCGCCTGGAACACCAGCTCCTCGGGATGCGAGGCCCCCTCGAGAAAGGAGTAGTTGGAACGGCAGACCGGCTCGGCGTACACGCCAAGGACGCTACTGCTCACCCGTTCAGATGGCCAGCCCCGAGGGTACCCCGAAGGCATCGCCCATCGAAGGCATCGAAGGGATCGAAGGCGGATCGAAGGTGCCAGACACCTTCGATGCAGACACCATCGAATTCCCCTTCGGTTCCGAGAGATTAGGGCGTGGTTGTGGGGACGCTCCCCGTGGTCGTGGAGGTAGTGGTGCTCGTCGACGTGGCGCTGCCCGTCGTCGAGCCCGCGCTCCCGCCACCGCTCCCCGCGGGCGGGGCCGAGGAGCCGGTGTCCACCCGGTACACGCCCGATGAATCGAGGGGAGGCGCTCCCGGCACCCGGTAGACGCCGAAGAGCCGGGCGGCTGCCTGGGCGGCCGGATCGAAGGTGACGCCCCCTGCGCTCCCGGTCGCGCCCCCCTGTTGCGCCGACCCGCTCCCGGTGCTGCCTGTCCCCGTGCTGCCCGTGCCCGAGGTGCCCGTACCCCCCGGGTTGGTCCCTGTCCCGGTGCTCTGCGCCCGGGCAGCGCCGGTCCACAGCATCGCGGCGACGAGCATCGTCCCCAGCCTGCGTGCTCCCATGCGACGCCTCCTTCAGGGCTCGGGCGGGAAGCCACGGCGTCCCGCCTTCCAGTCTTCCCACTGGTCGAACGCTTCCATCTGCTCCACAAGCTTCGTCTTCACCAGCAGCGCGTCCACCTGCGCGCGCGTCTGACGCTTGGGGATGCTGGTCGGCGAGTTGGCCAGACTCCACACCAACGTCGCAGCGATGCCGGCATTGCGCCGCGCCTCCTTGACGTTCACCCGGTCGGGGACGTCGGACTCTGCGTGATAGTCGGCCAGGTAGGGAGCCGGGTCCTGGTCCCCGACGAGGTTCGGGACGCCGCTGAGCAGGAAGTCGAAGTTGTCGACCCCGTCCACCGCCTCCAGCGTGTGCGCCGAGGGTCCCATGCCAGGGTAGATGGAGAGGGCCTTCGCCAGCACCGGCCTGAGCTCCGGCCGGCCGTTGACGTAGAACCCGCGGGTCCGGCCCGAGCCGACGTCGAAGATGACGACGGCCGCGTGGCGGTCCAGCTCGGCCTTGTGCCGCTCGACGTAACCGGCCGAGCCCCACATCCCCTGCTCCTCGCCAGCGAAGAGTACGAAGCGCACGGTGCGCCGCGGCTGGAGCCCGAGCTCCTTGAAGCCGCGGGCCACGTCGATGACCAGGGCGCTGTTCACACCGTCGTCCTCGGCACCGGTGCCGAGCGCCCAGCTATCGAGGTGAGCCCCGAGGAGCACGACCTCCTCCGGCTTCTCCTTCCCGCGAATCTCCGCGACCACGTTCTCGGCGTCGAAGGAGGGTCCAATCCGGTTCACCACGTCCATCCGGACGCGCACCTCGGTCCGGTCGGCGAGCCAGGCCAGGCGGTCGGCCTGCTCGCGGGCCACGAGGACCACCGGCATCGTCCCCGGGTTGCGCCCGAACACCATCGGGTGCTGATACAGCAGCCCGCGGGGGCGAGTGGACTGGATCAGGAGCCCCCGGACCTGGGCCTGCGCAGCGGCCTTCAGCAGTGGTTTGGCGCGCATGTATTCGTCGAACAGCTGCTCGAAGGTCTTCATCTCCTTGGTGTGAACGAGGGCGATCGCGCCCGAGGTGGCCGTTCCCGCCTTCGCCCAGTCCTCGGCCAGGCCCAGGCCCACGTCGACGACCTTCGCCTCGACGGGGCTGCCGGTGGAGCCGGTGCCCGGGGCGGCCACCGCCCGGAGCGCAAAGTGCTCGGGCGCGGTGACGCTGACCTCCACGGTGCCGGGAAGCCAGAGGAACGGGACGCCGAAGCTCTCCGTGGTCACGGAGTCGACGCCGGCGGCCTTGAACTTCTCGATGCCCCAGCGAACGGCCCGGTCCATCGCCGAGCTGCCGGTGATCCGTCCACCCACGCGGTCGCAGAGCTCGAAGGTGTCGGCGATGAGCGGTGTCTCTCCCTCGGCGCGCTGCTTCAGCGCGACCCGCGGGTCGCCGGGGGCGGACTGCGCGGCCAGGGCGCCGGACGTCGCGGCCACCAGCGCGAGGACGAGGACGGGGTGGAACCGGAGCATGGCCATCGAGCCTGCCACGCCGCGGTCACCCTCGCTGCAAGAACTCTCGGCGCCGCTGCAGCCCCATCCCCGTGAGCCGTCTCACCGGGAGGATCGCGGAACCGTGCCCTCGACCGCGATCCTTCGGACCGGCAGCGTGTGCGCCGCGGCGTTCGCCGCCCAGGGTCCGGGATCGGAGCGTCTGATTCGATGGGCGTTCATCGCCAACGCGGTCCGCCTCGGGCTGCGACTGGCGCAATACCCCGGAGGCCTCACCGACCTGCGTCCGCTGAATGCCCCAGGAGCCGGACGCCTGGCCAGCAGCAAACCGCGACAGGCTAAGGCGGACCGAGGGAAGCGGGGTAGGTGATGCGTGTGCCTTCGACCTGGGCGAAGGAGGTCAGGCGATGAGGATGCGAGTGGCCCGGGCCGGTGATGTGCTCCACCTGAGCGCCGCGGACGGTCAGCGCATCGGCGACCAGCGAGCGATGGCAACGCCAGGGAACTGCCTCCGCGCACATCAACGAGACCGTGCCCTCCAACGTCAGGGCGTTGAGCTCAGCCAGTCCGCCCTCGAACTCGTCGGTCAGCATGTGGTCGGCGTAGCCTCTGAAGCTCGCGTTTCGCCAGCCCGCGTTCGGCGAGTCCTGCCGTGCTCGGCGCAGGCCACCCAGGGCCGGAAGATGGACATAGCGAAGGTGACGCCCGGGAAGGGCCGAGCGAAGCGCCTCCCGGTCGAACTGCGGGTTGTGACGCGAGCGCGGAATCGTCCGGATGTCGACCAGGATCGAGATGTCGGACGCACGAAGAAGCTCGACGAGCTCGTCTAGCCGCCGAGTGGAGTGACCGATCGTGTAGAGCCGGACGCCTCGCCAGTGACCTGCTCCAACGGTCACCGATGCGGGACTGACCGGGTCGACAGGTTTCGCGACCGGGCCCTTCCCCGAGCCCGGTGCAGAGCCGCGGCGGCGCTTTCGAGCATCAGGTGACAACGCGGGCGCCTTCCTCCGCGAGGAATTTACGCAGCCTGCCGCTCGCGCGATGGCACGACCGTCACGAACTCCCGTGCATGCCGCCGCCACAGCGCGAGGGGGACCACGTCCGCGCCCCGGATCACCATCAGCCGATGGATGTCGTCCACGTTGCCCACCGGCTCACCGTGCACGCCGAGTAGGAGATCCTCGGGACGGATCCCCGCGGTTTCCGCCGGGGAACCGGGGCCCACGCTGAGAATTCGCACCGCCTTCGGCTGGCCGGTGGACGCGGTGAGCTCGGGCGACAGCTGCTCGCTGCGCGCGGCCACGCCGAGGAAGCGGCGCTCCACCTTCCCACGGCTCATCAGCACCGAGGTGACCCAGGTCGCCGTGCGCGCCGAGACGGCGAAGCCCATCCCCTGCGCCCAGGGGATCACGGCGGTGTTGATGCCCACCACCTCGCCGCGAGCGTTGACCAGGGGGCCACCGGAGTTGCCGGGGTTGATCGCCGCGTCGGTCTGGAGCAGGCCCTCGAACAGCGTGCCGTTCGGGCCCGGGAGGCTCCGGTCCAGGGCGCTGACGATGCCCAGCGAGACGCTCCGCTCGAACCGGAACGGATTCCCGATCGCCACCACCAGCTGACCGACGGCGATCGACCCCGGATCGGCGAGGGGCAGCTGGACCCGCCCGGTGTCGGTCACCTTCACCACCGCGAGGTCGGTCGCCGGATCCGACCCGACCAGCTCGCCCCTGGTCGTCTCGCCACCGGAGAGACGGATGCGCAGTGCGCTCCCGCTGCCGACCACGTGATGATTGGTGAGGAGGTAGCCGTCGCTCGCCACCACCACGCCGGTTCCCGCGCCCCTGCCCTGCTCCACGCCGACCACGGCCGGGCTCGCCCGGGAGACGAGCTGCTGGAGCGCGTCGGACAGCTCGAGCAGCGAGGTCACGGCCGGACTCCCACCGCGACGGTGCGCTCCTCGACCTTTCCCCCGCGGAGCAGCTTCAGCGGTAGCGAGCGGCCCACGGCGTCGTGTGCCAGCCGGGCCAGGAGATCGTGCACGTCCCCCATCGGAGTTCCGTCCAGCGCGAGCAGGACGTCGCCGAGGGCGAGGCCGGCGGCGTCGGACGGCCCGCCCGGCTCGACCGACAGCACGAGGAGTCCGCTGTCCTGACCTGCGGCCGCGCGCGCCTGGCCCTGCAGTCGCACCGGCTGGGTGCCGACCCCGAGGTAGCCGCGCCGCACCCGCCCGTGGGCGAGGAGCTCCGAGGTCACGCGGGCCAGCGTCTCCGCGGGGAGCACCACCCGGCGCTCGCGTGGGCCCCCCGAGACGTACATCCCGAGCACGCGTCCCTCCACGTCGGCCAGCGCCGCACCGGCGAGGCCCGGTCGGCTGGAGACGTCCGCGTCCAGCGTGGCGTCCACCCGCGCCCCCCAGGGGGTCAGGAAGCCGGGCTCGACGACCGAGAGCACGCCCAGACGCGTCCGGAGCGCCCCGCGGGGTCGCGAGACGGCGAGGACCAGGTTTCCCACGCGGCGCTGCGCGGGCTCGACCCAGGTCACTGGCGAGAGGGCCGCGCCCTGCACGCGCAGCAACGCGAGGTCCAGGCCCGGATCGCGCCCCACCAGCTGGGCGGGATGCCACGTTCCTCCGCTCTGGACCCGGAGGCCCTCCTCGCGGTCCGCCGCGTGCGCGGCGGTGAGGACCAGGTCGCTGCCCTGGGCGATTCCGGTGATCGGCCAGCGGCGCCCGGAGACGGAGACCAGCCCCTCGCCCACCCTGGCGGCGGCGGCGGCGAGGGCTTCGGAGACGGCGGTAGCGGCAGCGAAGGGAGAGGAGGCAGTCATGGACCTCAAGCTACGAGGCACACGAGGCGGCCACATCGGACGGATGGAGAGGGCCCAGCCTCCCCATCCGGGCAGGTCGCCGCGCGTCAGCCCCGAGCTCCGCTCAGAGCGTGACCAGACCCATGCGCGCCGCGCGGACCACCGCCTCGGTGCGCCGCTCCACCCCCAGCTTCTGGAGGATGGAGTTCACGTGGAACTTCGCGGTGTGCGCGCTGATCTCCAGCGCGTCGGCGATGTCGCGGTTGGAGAGACCCCGGGCGAGAAGCGCCAGCACCTCCCGTTCGCGCGGGGTGAACGCCTCGGCCGCGGCAGCCGGGCGCGGCTCGGGCGCGGGTCGCAGGGACGTGAATCCGTGCTCGGTGACGACCAGGCCACGGCCGACGGCCAGGAGCGCGGCGCGGAGAGTGGCGCCGTCCGAGCTGCGGAGGATGGCCCCCGTCGCGCCGGAGGACAGGGCAGCACGCGCATCCCGCTCGTCCTGCACCAGCGCGAGCACCGGCGGCGCCCCCGGACCGAGCGGCGGTGGCGGGGCGCTGGAGGTGTCCCAGACCACCGCGTCCACCGGAGCCCCGGCCTCGATGGTCACGATCGTTCCGGGGCCGGCGAGGAGCCCTGCCAGCCCCGCCCGGATCAGCGGGTCGGAGGTGACGAGCAGCACGCGCCCGAGCGTCGGCGCTGGGTCGTCCGGCGACATCGGCGGGAATGCATGTCGCCGAGGCACCCTGGCTGCAACTTCAGGAAGGTTCGGTGGGCGCCGAGCGCCTCGACGCTGCGTCCCGGGCGACATCCTCCAGCCGAGCCGCGAGCTCGGCGAGCTTCGGGTCGACGCTCTTCGCGCTCTTCGCGAAGATGGAGCGGGCCAGGGCATAGGCCCCGAGCACCACGACACCCGCACCGGCCAGGCCGGCTTCGGCGGGCAGATGGAGGAGCACGGGAAGCATCCAGCCCACTTGCGCTCCCAGTCCGCCGCCCAGCCCGCCGACGATCCCACCAAACAGCCCACCCGCGAGCTGGGAACGATCGGTGCTGATCCGGATCACCGTCTGTCCCTTCCGGGGAAGGACGCTCACCTCGATCGAGCTCATCCCGCGGGCCCCCGACACGGTCAGGGTCCGACCGACGGGGGAGAGACGTCGCGGCAGCGTCCATCCTCCGGCGGCGGAGATGGACAGGACCTCCCGGATCTCCTCGGCCATTCGCTCGAGGTCCTCGGCGCCGACCTCGCCGTCCACCACACGCTCGATCGTGCGACGGACGGGCGCACCGGCGATGGCGGCTCCGAGGCCTCCGCCGGGGTGGTCGTCGAGCTCGCGCGCGGCCTGGCGAACCAGGCCCACGTCGATGCCGGCATCCCGGGCGATCGCCTCGACCTCGCGCAGGCTCAGGCCTCCCGGGGAGCTCTCGGGGGGAGGCTCGAGCCTCGTTGCACGGCGGAGGATGGCTGCGACCTGCTCCTCGTCGTAAGTCCGCTCCTGGACCGGTTCCGCCGCCGATTCGGTCGGGGATGGGACGGGCGGGCGTGAGCGTTCCGAGGGCACGGCGGATGTCCGGAGACTACCGCGGCAACGCGGCTCTCCGGCGGTCGCGATTCGAGGCGCGTCAGGGCGCCGGGATGGCGAAGCCGTTGACGAGGGAGTCCTGGATCTCCCCCGCTTCGAGCGGCACCAGGCGCTCCTTCTGCGAGCGCCAGAGTGCGTAACCCCGCGAGGTGAGCCGCTCCATCAGCTGCGGCACCGAGGAGCCGGCCCGCTCGAGGGTCAGCGGCTGGATCTCCAGGAGCAGCGTCGGACGCAGCTCGCGTAGCGCCCGGTCGGCGCCGCGGAGCACCCGCTCCTCGAAGCCCTCGACGTCGATCTTCACGAAGTCCAGCCGGCGGAGGCCGCGTTCAGCGACGAAGGCATCGAGCGTGGTCACCCTCACCTCTCCAGCTCCGGGATCGACGAACGCCGCACCCGAGTTGCCGTCGCGTCCCCGCATCGAGGCGGTGCCCGGCGCGTCGGAGAGCGCGAGGCGGTGAGCGTGCACGCACTCCATCCGGTTCAGCGCGATGTGTCGGGTGAGTCGGGCGAAGGTCTCCTCCGTCGGCTCGAAGGCGTGGACCTCGCAGTCGCGCCCGAGTCCCTCGGCGAGCATCAGCCCGTAGTACCCGAAGTTCGCGCCCACATCGAAGATGACCGCGCCAGGCTTCACGAAGCGCCGGGAGTGGAGCAGGTCCCAGCGGTCGGACTCACCGAGCCAGAAC
>JBKPMY010000369.1:0-25596 GCA_046732375.1 Myxococcota bacterium | reverse complement strand
GTCTGCGGCGGCGGCGCCGGAACGGGGGTCAGCGGCTCGTCCTCACCTGGCGCAGGCGGGGGAACCGAGCGCATCACCGGCATCGGGGAGACCGGTACGCCCGCCGCCAGATCCTTCTCGATGTGCACCATCAGCTTGCTGAGGAACTGGAAGGCGTCGGCGTAGGCCTTCCGCAGATCCGGATGGGCCTGGGCCCTGACCCGGTCCGGGTAGAAGCGCTTCACCAGCTTGAAGAAGGCGTTCCGGTAAGCGTCGACCGAGGCGTTACGGTCCAGCCGGAAAATCTCGTGCGGCGGCCGGCCCTGCATCGCCCGCAGCTGCTCGCGGACCCGCGCCGCCTCGTGTCGCTCCGCCTGCAGGAGCGCCTCCGGCGACGGCGCGTTCAGGAGGAGCGTCATCACCTCCGGGAAACCCGCCGGCGTGCCCCAGTTCCGGCCGTCGCGGGAGACGCGGGTGATCTCCGTGAGGCGCCCGGTGTTCACCAGATCCTGCACCACGTCGAGGCTCACGGGCCCGAGCACCCGACCTTCCGCGTCTCCGATCCAGTACTCGGGCATGGCCAGTGTCCCGTCGGGCGGTGTGTCCTCAGGCAGCGAGCGCACGCTCCACCGCGGAAGCGATCTCCATCGGATGGAAGGGTTTGGTGATGTAACCGGCAGCGCCGGCGGCGAGCGCCTCGTCCACCAGGCGCTCGCTGTCCATCGAGCTGATGACCAGGACCGGCGTCCCCGGCCAGCGGTTGCGGATGAGGACCAGCGCCTCCATCCCGCTCATCTCCGGCATGAACAGGTCCAGGAGCACGACCCTGGGAGGCGGGCCCTGGAGCTGGAGCGCCTCCTGGCCATTCTCGGCCTCCTGCAGCGGATGCCCCTGGTCGGCGAGCATGTCGCGGAGCAACGTCCGCACGAAGGCGTCGTCGTCGACGATGAGGATCGGGCCGTCGGACATGGTGCGATAACGGTGCCCGGCGCTCGCGTGAGACGTCAACCCCCTGTGGACCTACAGGGTATCCCCGGACGTGGCGGGGGAGGCAACCGAGTCGGACGCCCGGGCCGGGTGGGGGTGGGGCTGTATTCCGAGGCGCCGCACCACGAACTCATGCAGCGCGTAAATCGCCGGGGTCAGGCCGATGGCCACCAGCAGCTTGATGAGGTACTCGCCGACAGCCTTGCTGGTGACCCACCCGAGGGGTCGCGGCTGGGCGTTCCCCACCGCGGGGAAGACATACCAGAACAGGTAGTTGATGACGAAGGTGTCCACCACCTGACTGGCGACCGTGGAGCCGGTCGCGCGAAGCCAGAGGTGCCTCGACTGGGTGAGCGCCTTCCAGAAGGCGAACACGTGGATGTCGAGGAACTGTCCGCACAGGTAGGCGATGATCGAGGCGACGAAGAGCTTTCCCCCGATGCCGAACACCTTGTTGAATTCCGCGTCGGTGAAAAAGCTGTTCGGGTCCGCGGCGGGCAGCTGCGAGACGTTCAGCACGACGTAGGCGAACACCGCCATCCACATCCCGAGCAGGGTGAGGAACCGCGCCCCCTTCGTGCCGTAGAACTCGTTGACGATGTCGGTGAGGAGGAAGGTGATCGGGAAGGCGAAGAGCCCCACCGAGATCGGCTGCTGGTACCGGAGCCCGAGGAGGTGCACGTCCACCCCGAAGGCCTTGCCGCCCATCAGGTCGCCCAGGAGCAGGGCGGCGACGAAGATGCCACTCAGATAGGTGTAGAGCTGCTGCTGGCGAGTCAGCACCATGCGTCCGTCGTCCCGCTTCTAACGCCGAGACTACTTGGATCGACCGGATGATCGCGCCGGAATCGCGGCCGAGGCCAAGGAGCGACGCCGGAGCGTGGCCGTCGTCAGGTGACGGAGGAGCGACGACGGGATCGGCGGCGAGGGCAAGCGAGGGACGGATCGATCCAAGTGGTTTCGGCGTTGGTCCCACCACCCGTGCCACGCACGGATTCCGCTTCCGGGGCGGTCAGCGGTGGGCCTGGACCCGCCGACGCCGCGCGTAGCGCTCGGTGACCTGCTCCACGTAGGCCCGGGTCTCGTCCGGCCACCCACCCCCGCTGCCCACCAGCCCGGGCCCGGCATTGTAGGCGGCGACCGCGAGGCGGACCGACCGGAAGCGGCGGAGCTGCTCGGCCAGGTACCGGGCGCTCCCCTCCACCGCCTCCTCCGAGTCGAATGGATCGTCCACCCCGAGGAGGCGCGCGGTGGAGGGAACGAGCTGCCCCGGGCCCATCGCTCCCGCGCCGGAGATGGAGTGGGGTCGGCCCCCGCTCTCCACCTCCACCAGGGCGGCGAGGAGTCCGGCTGGCAGCCCATGTCGCTGCTCGGCCGCGGAGATGAGCGGCGCCAGCGGCGGGTGAGCGCGAAATGCGCAGTGCGGACGGTGCAGCACGTACCGTCCCAGCGCCCGGACGCGGGCCTGGAAGTGAAACGGGGAGAGGAGGAAGACGTCCGCGCCGCCCACCGCGTTGAGCATCCCGTTGACCAGGCCCAGCACCACCCCGGCGATGAGCGCGGCGCGGCCCACCGCTCGCCGGAAGCCGCCGGGGAGCGCGGACCAGGCCCCGGCGATCGCCGCCGGAGTCCGGGAGATCAGTCCTCGAGCTCGCCGTGCCAGTACGCCACGTCCCGCAGGAACTTGCGCCAGGACAGAGGCATGCCCGGCTCGAAGGTGAAGGTCAGGTGGAAGGTCTCCGGCAGCCGCTTCGGCTTGACCGGCGTGCTGAGGAGTGCCATCCCCGCCTGCGCGGGCGTGCGCCCCCCCTTCCGCTGATTGCACCCGAAGCAGCAGATCACGACGTTCTCCCAGGTGGTGTGTCCTCCCTGGGCGCGCGGGACCACGTGATCGTAGGTGGCGTCCTGGCGGCTGACGCGCGCGGCGCAGTACTGGCACTTCCCGTGGTCGCGGGCGTAGACGTTCTCGCGGCTGAACTTGATGGCCCGCTTCCGGTTGCGAACGGCGCGCAGGAACCGGATGACGGACGGCATCTTCACCGCGAAAGTGACCGAGCGAACCAGCCGATCCTCGTACTCCTCCACCACCTCCACCTTCCCGAGGAAGAGGAGGTTGATGGCTCGCTGCCACGAGACACGCGCGACTGGCTCGTACCCGGTGCTGAGGACCAGGGTCTCCATTGGCGCGGCATTGTAACCGCTCAAGGGAACGACCGCTCTATGGTGCGGCACCGACTGCCCGGAAGGCCCGGAGGCGGTGGGAGAGCGCAAGATGTCACAGACGAGTCGGGTGGTGGTCCTGGTTCGCCACGGAGAGACCGAGTGGACCAAGTCCAAGCAGCACACCGGGAGGCAGGACATCCCATTGACCGAGGAGGGAAGACGGGAAGCGGAGCTCCTCCGGCATCGGCTGGCCGCCTGGCCGTTCTCCCGGGTGCTCGTCAGTCCGCTGTCGCGCGCTCGTGACACGTGCGAGCTCGCCGGGCTCGGCGACCGGGCGGAGGTCCGGCCGGATCTGATGGAGTGGGACTACGGCGCGTACGAGGGACGGACCCGGACCGACATCCTCCACGATCGGCCGGAGTGGAACCTCTGGCGCGACGGGTGCCCTCAGGGAGAGATTGCGGAGCAGGTCGGTGTCCGCGCCGATCGGATCATCTCCGAGCTGCGGGGAATCGACGGGGACGTGGCGATCTTCGCCCATGGACATTTCCTCAGGGTGCTCGCCGCGCGGTGGGTCCATGCGCCACCGACGTTCGGCGAGCGGCTCGCTCTCAGCACGGCCTCGGTGAGCGTGCTGGGTCGCGAGCACGCCGCGGAGGTCCTCTGGCTCTGGAACGACGTGAGCCATCTGACTGCCGGGGGATGATGCTCTAGTGCAGGGTTCGCTGCCCCGGGAGCGTGGGGCGCTCCTGCGTCTCCAGCGCGCTCCGCAGCTCGTCCATCTCCAGCGGCTTCTGCAGCCTGGCGACGATGCGCTTGCTGTCCAGTGCCACGCGTTCGACGACACCGCTGCCGGAGACGAGCATCACACGAACGTTCGCCTCCCGGTCCCGCTTGTCGAGCGTCTGGAGGAACTCCACTCCGTTCATCACCGGCATCATGAGGTCCAGCAGCACGACGCAGGGTCCGGACGTGACCTGCAGCACCTCCAGCGCCTCGAAGCCATTCTCGGCCCCGACCACGTCGTATCCGTCGGCCCGCAGCCGGTCCTGGATGGACCGGCGGAAGAGGGCCTGGTCGTCCACCACGACGACGGTGAGTGGGTGCTCTCGGCGCATTGGAAGATTACTTCCTACTCGGACTCCGGGCGGGCTGGCGAGGGGTGGGTCGCTGGGCTCCCTGGCAATGGCTTCAGGGTGACGAGGGTCACCCCCCACCCGCCCCGAGCCTCGTCGGCGATGGAATGGCGCAGCACGTCGTCCCTGCGCTCCAGGAGGGCCCGGACGCGCCGCCCGAGGGCCCCGGTGCCCTTCCCGTGGACGATCTCCAGCTGGAGGACGCCCGCCGCGCGGCACTCGGGAAGGTAGGCCTCGAGCAGCGCCGGCACGTCCCGCGGATGGAAGAGGTGCAGGTCCAGCCGGCCGTCCAGCGGCAGCGGAACCGGTGCCTCCTCCTCATCCACCGCCCGCCCCCGCGCGACCGGCGAGGAACCGGGCCAGTGCCTCGGCCTTGGGAATCAGGGTGTCCACCTCGATCTGCTCCTCCACGGTGTGGAACCCCTTGCCGCGGGGACCGAGCCCATCGATGGAGGCGATGCCCATCGAGGAGGTGGTGCTCGCGTCGCTGGCTCCGCCGATGAGCGGCGCTTCGACCGCTCCGAGCCCGGCGGCACGGGCGGCGCGGGCGTACTCGTCCATGAGCGCGACGTTCGCGGGGGTGCGCTCCAGCGGATCGCGGTTGACCCCTCCCGAGAGCTCGAGCCGTGTCCCCGGCACCGACGCCGCCGCTCGCTCCGCCGCGTCGCGGAGGCTTTGCACCAGGGCTTCCCCATCGACGCGGGTCAGGTAGCGGATGTCGGCGTGCGCCTCGGCGTGCTCGGGCACGGTGTTCTTCCCGATGCCTCCGGAGATGGTGCCCACGCTGACGGTGACTCCGCGCTCGTAGTCGGTGAGCTGCTGGGCGGCGTCCACCCAGCGGGCCACTGCCCAGATGGCGTTCTTCCCCTCGGCGTGGGCGTTCCCGGCGTGGGCCGCCCTGCCCTGCCCCACCACGCTCACGTTCCCGGTGCCCTTGCGGCGGGTGATGATCGCGTCCTGCGCCCGCCCGGACTCGAAGACCAGCGCGGCGTCGCTGCCACCGATCGACCGCCGGATGATCCCCGAGCCCTCGGGAGAGCCGACCTCCTCGTCGGAGACCACCACGATGCGCAGCGGGGGGAGGGCGTCGAGCCCTCCGGGGTACGCCTCGGCGAGGCCGCGCAGGGCGTAGGCCACGACCACCAGGCCGCCCTTCATGTCCAGCACGCCGGGGCCGCGCCGCAGCGCCCCGTCCACGCGATAGCCCTCGAACTTCCCGGGCGGAAACACGGTGTCCAGATGGCCGATGAGGGCCACCGGCGAGAGGCGAGCATCGCCGGCGGTGCGGAAGACCCAGTGGTCGGCGTAGCGGGTGCTCGGCACCGCCGTGGCCTCGATGCCCGGGAGCGCGAGGAGATCCCGCAGCCGCCGGCCGACCTCCAGTCCGCCCTCGCGGTTCTCGGTGAAGGAGTTGACCTCGACCAGCCCGCGCAGGGCCGTCTCGAGGGCGTCCTGGCGGCCTCGCCACCATCCGGTCCAGCTCTCGGCGCTCATCTGCCGGTCGATCTAGCCGAACCACGCCCATGCGAGCGAGCGATGGTCGATGCCTGGGCGCCTTGGCATGCTGCTAGCGTGGGACGGGTTCGATGAACGACGGGGTGAGCAGCACCGCCGGCGACCTCCAGGTCCACGTGGTCCAGCCGGACGGCGGCGCCCGGCCGCCGCTGCTGGTGGTCTTCAATCACGGGTATGGAGCCAACGGCGAGGACCTGGTGCCGTTCGTCCCCGAGCTGCTGGAGCGCGAGCCGCGGCTCCGGTCGGCGCGCTTCGTCTTTCCCGCGGCCCCGCTGAGCATGGGGTATGCCGGCTGGGGAGACGCGCGGGCGTGGTGGCCGCTGGACTGGATGAAGCTCTCCACTCTCTCCCGGACTCCCGAGGGCCGTGAGCGACTCCGGAACGAGGTGCCCGAAGGGCTCGCCTCGGCGCGGCGCAAGCTCCAGGGCGCCATCGAGGCGCTGCTCGGCGGCACCGGGCTCGGCCCGGAGCGCGTCGTGCTGGGGGGCTTCAGCCAGGGAGGGATGCTGGCCACCGACCTCGCCCTCCACTGGGAGCAGCGGCCGGCAGCGCTCGTCGGCCTGAGCTCGGTTCCGGTCACGGCGGGTACGTGGAAGAGGCTCGCGCCGCGGCGCGCGGGTCTGCCGGTCATCCTCTCCCATGGGCGGCAGGATCCGGTTCTCCCCTACTCCGAGGGCGAGGCGCTGCGTGACCTCCTGACGGCGGGCGGGCTGTCCGTCGACTTCATCCCCTTCGATGGCCCTCACACGGTCCACCCCGATGCCCTGGACCGGGTGGCCGGTCTTCTCGGTGGCCTGCTCCCCTCCTGAATCCCCATGCCCTCCGCCTTCAAGCGCTTCACCGGAACCGATCGCTACCTCACCAACCCCGCCCTGCAGGCGGCGGTGAACTGTGCCCTGGCACTCGAGCGGCCGCTGCTGGTCAAGGGAGAGCCCGGCACGGGCAAGACCCTGCTGGCGGACGCGATCGCCGGCGCGCTGTCGCTTCCGCTCCTGACCTGGAACGTGAAGAGCACCACCCGCGCCCAGGACGGCCTCTACGTCTACGACACCGTCCAGCGGCTCCACGACAGCCGCTTCGGCGGGGGCGACGTGAAGGACGTCGGGCACTACATCCGCTGGGGACCGCTCGGTCAGGCGTTCCGCTCGAAGGGCCGGGTGGTGCTGCTCATCGACGAGGTGGACAAGGCGGACCTCGAGTTCCCGAACGACCTGCTCCACGAGCTGGACCGGATGCGATTCCGGGTGATGGAGACCGAGGAGGAGATCATCGCCGCCGAGCGCCCGGTGGTGGTCATCACCAGCAACAACGAGAAGGAGCTGCCGGACGCCTTCCTCCGCCGCTGCGTGTTCCACTTCATCGACTTCCCCGATCAGGAGCTGATGAAGCGCATCGTGCGCGTCCACCACCCCACGCTCGACGATGCATTGGTGGACCAGGCGCTGGAGGTCTTCTACCAGCTGCGCTCGCTGACCCGGCTCCGCAAGCGCCCGAGCACCGGCGAGCTGGTGGACTGGCTGGCGGTGCTCCAGGCGGCGGGCATCCAGAACGTGAAGCTCGAGGCCCAGCTCCCCTTCGTGGGCGCGCTGCTGAAGAAGGAGCAGGACCTGGAGGCCTTCGCCGAGGCGGCGGGGGCGCGCCGGGCGCGGGGTTGAACGAGGAGCATTCGTGTTCGTCGGATTCCTCTACGAGCTGAGGCGGCGGAAGGTCCCGGTGGGCGCGCAGGAGGCGCTGGCGCTCGCCCGGGCGCTCGAGGTGGGGCTCCACGACAGCTCGTTGGACGGCTTCTACGACGTGGCGCGGTCGCTGTGCGTGCACACCGAGGCCCATCTCGACGCGTTCGACCAGGCGTTCCTCGCCCACTTCAAGGGCATCGAGGAGAAGGGACAGGCGCTGGCCGAGGAGCTGCTCCTGTGGCTGCGGGACGCGGCCGCCAAGCCGCCCCGGGACCGCACGGCCGAGGAGTCTGCGGCGCTGGATGCGCTCGACACCGCGGCGCTGCAGGCACTCTTCGAGCAGCGCATGCGGGAGCAGCGCCGACGCCACGACGGCGGAGACCGGTGGATCGGCACCCGGGGGACCTCCCCGTTCGGGCACGCGGGGCTGGCCGGTGCGCCGGAGGGCTATCGCATCGAGGGCGAGGGGGGCGGACGGAGCGCGCTGAAGACGGCGGACGCCCGGCTCTACCGCGGCTACCGCGACGACCAGGTGCTCGACACCCGGGCGATGGGGATGGCGCTCCGGAAGCTGCGGGCCTTCACCCGCGAGGGCGTGGCGGACGAGCTGGACCTCGAGGAGACCATCGACGCCACCGCGCGAAACGCGGGTGAGCTGGAGGTGGTGCTCCGGCCGCCGCGCCGGCCGGACACCCGGGTGCTGCTCCTGCTGGACGTGGGCGGCTCGATGACGCCCCACGCGCACCTGGTCGACCGCCTGTTCAGCGCGGCGAAGCAGGCCACCCACTTCAAGGAGCTGAGGACCTACTACTTCCACAACTGCGTCTACGGTCGGGTGTACCGGACGGAGCGCTTCTCGGACCCCATCCCGCTGCCGAGCCTGCTGGCGGACTGCGGGCCGCACTGGAAGCTGGTGATGGTGGGCGACGCGCTGATGGCGCCCTACGAGCTCATGCTCCGCTCCAGCGGCACGGACCTCTTCGACCCCGACGGGCCAGAAGGCATCGTCTGGCTGATGCAGCTGGGGGAGCACTTCCACCGGCACGCCTGGCTGAACCCGGAGCCCCCGAGCGCCTGGTGGGCCCAGACGGTCCGGACCATCCGGAAGGTGTTCCCCATGTACCCGCTGACGCTGGCAGGGCTGGGCGAGGCGGTGACCCATCTCGCCCGCCGGGGCGCCGCGCGGGCCTGACCGATCCGGGCAGGAGCGAGGCCGCGCGGCCGGTGCCGCTGGACCGGCACCGGGTCGCGCAGTAAGGCTGCGGCGTCATGTCCCACCCCGCGGCGGTGGCTCCTCCGAAGGTTCTGAACGTCGCCGACCTGCGGCGGGCGGCGATGCGACGGCTGCCCCGCGCGGTCTTCGATTACGTGGACGGAGGAGCGGAGGCGGAGAGTACGCTCCGCTCCAACGTCTCGGTGTTCGACGAGCTCCTGTTCCGTCCCCGGGGGGCAGTCGCCTCGCCGCGCGCGAATCTGGAGACCGTCGTGCTGGGACAGCGATTCTCGTTGCCCTTTCTCCTAGCGCCGATAGGGAGCACGCGGCTGGTGTGGCCCAGGGGCGAGGTGGAGGCGGCGCGAGCGGCCGCGGCGGCGGGGACGGGCTACATCCTCTCCACGCTTGCCGGCAGCTCGCTGGAGGAGGTCAAGGCGGGGAGCGACGGCGTCTGCTGGTACCAGGTGTACCTCGTCGGTGGTCGCGAGGTGGCGAGCGCGGCCATCGAGCGGGCCCGCAAGGCGGGCTACGGCGCCCTGGTGCTCACGGTGGACACCGCCATCTCCGGGCTCCGGGAGCGTGACTACCGGAACGGCATCGCGCAGCTGGTCGCGGCCAACCCGCTCCGGAAGCTGCCCTACGTCTGGCAGATCCTCTCCAGACCGGGATGGCTCCTGAGCTACCTCGCCGATGGCGGGCTGATGCGGTTCCCGAACGTGGTGCTCCCCGACGGGCCGATGCGCTACGCAGCGGTGGCGGCCGCGCTCGAGCAGTCGGTGGTCTCCTGGGCGGACCTCAAGTGGATCCGCGAGCTGTGGAAGGGGCCGGTCATCATCAAGGGAATCCTCACCGCCGAGGACGCCAGGCGCGCGGTCGACGAGGGCGCGGCGGCGGTGGTCGTGTCCAACCACGGTGGGCGGCAGCTGGATGGAGTGTTCCCCACGCTGCGCGCTCTTCCGGAGGTCGCGGCTGCGGTGCGCGGACGCACCGAGGTGCTGATGGACGGGGGCATCCGCCGCGGAAGCGACATCGTGAAGGCGCTGCTCCTCGGCGCCCGCGCGGTGCTCATCGGCCGGGCGTACGTCTACGGGCTGGCGGCGGCGGGGGCGCCGGGCGTGAGCCGGGCGATCGAGATCCTCACCGCCGACCTGAACCGGACCCTGCGACTCCTCGGCTGCGCCTCGCTCGCGGACCTCGACCCGTCGATGGTCGAGGTGCCGTTCGACTTCGCGCGCGGGAGCCGACGCCTTTCGGAGCCCACACACACCGGCCAGAAGCGGGAGGCCGAGGGAGACGGACGGGCCTCTGCCGACATCCACTGAGGCACCCGTCTCGAGGAGTGGCGCAATGGGCGTGCACATCGCACGTCTTCTGGGCGACCGGGGGTTCTCATGCATCGAGCAATCGTGGCCGTTCTTCTCGCCGTCGCGGTCTCCGCCTGCGGTGGCTCCGACCCGATCGGGGACTGCAAGACCCTGATGGAAGTGGGTTGCAACAGGGCGTTCGAGTGTGCACCCACGGGCTCCGCGATCCTGTACGGCACCGTCTCGGAATGCATCGCGAACAGGTCGGCTCTGGCCTGCACGCCCGAGAGAACGGCCTGCCCGAGCGGCTACAGCTTCAACTCGGGCAACTCGCAGCGCTGCATCGACGAGTTCCGAACCGCATCCTGCACCGATCTCGGGGCCGGCTTCGTCCCCGACAGCTGCAACCAGGTCTGCACCCGCTGATCGCACGCCGCTGGAGGACGCTCGGTTCCATGGGGCCGGCTACTTCATCCGCTGAGGGCGAGCTCGCGCTGGACTCCGACTCTGCGCTGCTGGTGCTGACCGGCGCAGGGGTGTCCGCGGAGAGCGGGCTGCCCACCTACCGCGGATCGGGAGGGCTGTGGCGATCGCATGCCTTCGAGCGGCTGGCCTCGCCCGAGGGCTTCCATGCCGATCCCGCGCTGGTGTGGCGCTTCTACTCCGAGCGGCGCGAGGCGGCCCTCCAGGCCAGGCCCAACCCCGGCCACCGTGCACTGGCCGAGGTCGAGCGCCGGATGGGCGAGCGGTTCTTGCTGGTGACCCAGAACGTCGACGGGCTGCACCGGCGAGCGGGGAGCGAGCGGCTGATCGAGATCCATGGGCGACTGCTGGGCACGCGCTGCTCGCGCTGCCGCCGGCCCGAGACGCCGGACGAGTCGGGCTATGCGGAGGGCGCCGTCCCTCCCTGCGAGCGATGTGGCGGGCCGCTGCGTCCGGCGGTGGTGTGGTTCGGGGAGGCTCTCGATCCGGCGCACCTCGACGCGGTGGACGAGTTCCTGGAGCGCTGGCGCGGAGGGCGGCTGGTGTTCCTCGCCGCGGGCACGTCCGGAGCGGTGTGGCCGGCGGCCGGATTCGTGGACCTGGCGCGGGCGCGTGGTGCGGAGACCTGGCTGGTGAACGCCGAGCGAGCGGACAACGCGGGTCGCTTCGACCACGTCCGCCAGGGCCCGAGCGGGACGCTGCTTCCGTCCCTGCTCGGGGTCCGAGGACCAGTGACTGAGGGGGGCTAGCCGTTCCCGCCGGGCGGATGCTCGACGCGCACGGAGTTCGGCCCCACGGCGACATGCGAACGCGAGAGCCAGTGGCAGTGCGCGCAGTAGCTGTAGCTGGTGCCAGGAGTCAGCCGCACGGCCAGCTCCCCACCGCACAGCGGGCAGCCGGTGGGAAGGGTGAAGTCGGCGATCTCCCCCTGAGCATCGAAGGTGCCGTTCAACATGGACGATGACGTAACGCAGGAGTGGGGCCGCGCAATCCCGGGCCTCCCCGGCCCAGGGCTCCGGGCCCCCGCCCGGGTCTAGTCGCGCCGGAACCTCACCGGCGTGAACTCGGCCTGGAAGGCCTGCCCCGAGTCGATGATCCCGTTCGATTCCAGCTTCCGGACCAGGTTCCGGATCTTGAATTGCCATCCCGGCCAGAGCCGGCCCTTCTCGTACATCGCGTGGTACTTCACCGGATTGGGGATGATGGTGGCGAGGAACGCCGCCTGCTGCACGCCGAGATTGCGCGGGTTGACTCCGAAGTAGTGCCGCGACGCCTCGCCGAGGCCGTAGATGACCGGGCCCCACTCGATGATGTTCAGTTAGATCTCCATCAGCCGCGCCTTGGGAAGCGAGGCCTCGAGGGCGATGGTGAAGAGCGCCTCGCGCACCTTCCGGGCGAAGGTCCGCTCTCGTGAGAGGAAGAGGTTCTTCGCCAGCTGCTGGGTCAGCGTCGAGGCGCCCCGCACGCGGCTGCCCTCGGCGGCGTCGATGAGGCTCTCCTTCATCTCGTCGAAGTCGAAGCCGGAGTGGAACCAGAAGCCGGCGTCCTCGCTGGTGGTGACCGCGCGAGAGACGTACCGGGGCAGATCGGAGATGGGAACGAAGTTCGGGTTCTGCGGGCCGACCCAGATCTCCCGGGACCGGCCGGTGGAATCGACCGGACGGTAGATGAACGGACCGCGGAGGAAGAACGGCGTGTTTTTCGAGGCGGCGCGCAGCCCGGCGAGGTCGAGCTTCACGTCGAGGACCCACTGCTCCGGATCGCGCACCGGGCCGGAGACCCGCACCCGGGCATCGAGCAACCCGGGGATGCGCGGAGCCTCGTCTCCCAGGCTGAACTGCGGCGGGAGCGCGTCGACCGCGTCCTGGTAGCGGAGCTGATCCACCCGGGCCTCGGCGCGGAAGCGCGGAACGCGAGTGCCCTCGTACACGCCCTCCACGTTGACCCGGAGCGAGTCGTTCTCCCCGAAGCCGATGTGCCCGTCACGGAGCCGCACCTCGCGGCGGCCACGGTCCCAGTCCACGGTGCCGGCGCCCGACAGACGCCAGGGTCCCACGGGTTCAGTCGCCAGCCGGCTGCCCTCGAGGAAAAGCCCGTCGATGCGTCCGGAGACCTCCAGCTCGCCGCGCTTGAGGTCGGCGGGGAGAGACCCGTTGATGCGCGCGGTCACCGAGCCCGCGGTGGCGCGCACGCCGACCCGTTGCCCCAGAAGCTCGATGAGGGGCCGCAGCGGCATCCCCTCGAGGCCCGCCTCCACCTGGAAGGGCTGCTCTCGCGCCCAGCGGACGACGGACCGCGCCTCGCCTCCGCCGTCGCGCTGGACCGCCAGCTCCAGCACCCGCGACGAGGCCGCTCCCGACACCTCCACCTGCGCGTCCCAGGCGCCGAGGTCGAGCGGGTGCCCGTCGTGGCTGGACACCAGCTCGATCCGGAGATCCTGCACCTCGAGCCGGGGGAGCCGCGCCGCGGAGCTGGAGGAAGGCGTTTCCTTGCCCGGAGCGGCAGGCTTCACCTTGAGCCGCTTCGCGAGGGCGTCGAGCCCCTCGAGGTGGGTGCCCGGTCGCAGGACGACGGTCTTCATCTGCACCAGGCCGGGCTCGAGCCGTCCGGCGAGCAGCGCGCTCCACCGGGGCCGGACCCGCACCCGCTCCATCTCCATCACCACGGGAGCGCCTGGCTCGGGCGAGATGCGCACCGGCCCGAAGCTGAGCCGGAGGCTCCAGTCCACGTCGCTGTGGCTTCCCAGCTCGACGCTGCCGAGGCGCGCGGCCAGCGCCGCCTCGACCCGATCCCGCAGCCGCGTGCGCACCGCGTTGGAGTTCAGGATCGAGTGCAGCACCGTGATGGTGCTGAGCAGCGCGAGGGCGATCACCGCCGCGCGCTGGAGCCACCGTCTGCGCCGCGATCGCCGTCGCGCACGGGGCGGACGCGGCACGGGTGTGCGCGTCCACGCTGAGCTCGTCGGCGTGGATGGGGCAGGTCGCATCGTCGGCGGGTACGTCAGGAATCCTAATGTCCCGACGGGACTTGCGTCTGCCAGACCGCCCGGTCCAGGGCCACACTCCCGTCCGAAAGTTCGCTTGCGCGTGCACACATGGTGGGCGTTAGGGTGTCGCCATGACGACCCGCGCCCCCATCACCCTCCTGGCCGCCGTCGGACTCCTCGCCCTGGCCGGTTGCAACCAGTACGACCAGCTCATCGCCAAGGATCAGGTCTGCGACGCTCGGTGGGCGGACTACCAGGCTCAGCTCCAGCGTCGGGCCGACCTCGTGCCCAACCTGGTCGCCACGGTGAAGGCCTCGGCGCAGCACGAGGAGAAGACGCTCTCCGACGTCGCCGAGGCGCGCGCCCGGGCGACGGGCATCACCCTCACCGCGGAGGACCTCCAGGACCCGGAGAAGGTCGCGGCCTTCCAGAAGGCGCAGGACCAGCTGCGGGGAGCGCTCTCACGGCTCCTGGTCGTCAACGAGGCCTATCCCGACCTCAAGGCCAACCAGCAGTTCCACGCGCTCCAGGTCCAGCTCGAGGGAACCGAGAACCGGATCCTCCGGTCGCGCGAGCAGTACAACGACGCCGTGCGTGACTACAACACCGAGCTCGGGAAGATCCGCGGGGCGGTGGTGAAGCGGGCCACCGGCGGGACGTTCAAGCCGCGCGTTTACTTCCAGGCTTCATCGGACGCCCAGCAGGCGCCCAAGGTGACCTTCTGATGCCGTCGCGGGCCTGGGGCCCGCTCTGCGCGACCCTGCTCCTCCTCGTCGCCGGTTCTGCGCGGGCCTTCAACGTCCCGAAGCAGACCGACTACGTCACCGACACCGCCGGCAAGCTGGACGCGGCGGACCTCGCCGATCTCGACAATCGGCTCGGGGACTACGAGCGGAAGACTGGAAACCAGATCTTCGTCCTCGTCACGGCCTCGCTGGAGGGCGAGACCATCGAGGACGTCGGCTACCAGCTCATCCAGACCTGGCGTCCTGGGCAGAAGGGCAAGGACAACGGGGTGGTGCTGATCATCGCCACCGGCGAGCGCCGCATCCGGATCGAGACCGGCAAGGGCGTGGGCGGTAACCTGACCGACCTCCAGTCCAACGACATCATCCGGCAACGCATCGCCCCACTGATGCGGCAGAACCGGGTGCACGACGCCATCCTCGCCGGCATCGACGGCATCGCCGACGCGCTCTCGGGCAGCGGAACCACCGCGCGGCGGCCCGGGCAGGGTCCGGCGACGGCTCCCCAGGCCCCGGTGGTGCTGCCCAGCTGGTTCGACCTCTGCTTCTGGGGCTTCGTCCTCTTCATGGTGGTGATGCTGCTCCTCCGTGCCCGCCGGCACCCTCGCCGCCGCACGTACTGGGGCGGGCCTCCCTTCATCGGCGGAGGATGGGGAGGTGGAGGGTGGGGCGGCGGTGGAGGGGGTGGCGGAGACGGGGGAAGCGGCTTCTCCGGCGGAGGCGGGGGCGAGGGCGGCGGAGGCGGCTCGAGCGACTCCTACTAGCGCTCCGAACAGGGAAGGCGGCAATCGTCGCGTGGCGGGGGGCCGCGCGGGCTCACGTTGGAGCGCTGCCCGAAAAAAAAAACGAGGCGCCGTGGGGAGGGGAGAGTGAACCCACGGCGCCCCGTGGCCCCTGGACTGCAGGCCGCCTCGACCTCGCCCTGCGGCATTGCAGTCGCCATGCCGGGCAGCGCGCGGCAATTTGCCTGGGACAAGGGCACCAGCGGCCGCGGGTGCAACACGTTGCACCCCGATCAGGTGTTGCACCTCAGGTGTTGCACCCCGGGGGTGCTCACGCGGCGCGGAAGCTCGCCGGGTCCAGATGAAAGCGGCGGCACCAGCGCTGGATCTGCATCCGGGCCACGCCCATCTGCCGTGCCACCGCGCTCACGTTGCCGTGGTGCGCGCGCAGAAGCTCGATGAGCTCGCTCCGCCGTGAGACGTCCGCCTCGCTGAGCGGGCGGACTGCACGGCCGGCCATCGGATCCGGTCGCGCCTCGGGCGCGGTTCGCACCGGTTCGGGCAGATGCACGAGCTCGATGCGCCCCTCCCCCCCGGCGAGCGCCACCGCGAGGGCCAGCGCCTTCTCCAGCTCGCGGACGTTGTGGGGCCAGCTCCAGCGGAACAGGGCGCGGGCCGCCTCGCGAGAGAAGCGAACGCCGGCCGGAGCACCCGCACGGCGGAGCAGCGTGGGAATGAGCAGCCCCAGATCCGCACGCCGGTCCCGCAGGGGCGGCAGCTCGACCTCGAGCCCGGTGAGCCGGGCGAAGAGATCGCTCCGGAAGGTCCCCTCCTCCACTAGCGTGGCGAGGTCGTGGTGGGTGGCGGTGACGACGCGGAGGTCCACGCGGACGGGCTGCGCTGCGCCGACCGGCTGGACCTCGTTCTCCTGGAGCACCCGGAGCAGCTTGACTTGAAGCTGGGCGGGCAGCTCTCCCGCCTCGTCGAGCAGGAGCGTGCCGCCGCTCGATGCCCGCACCAGACCTGGGCGGTCCTCGACGGCGCCGGTGTACGCGCCCCGCCTCGCCCCGAACAGCTCGCTCTCCGCGAGCTGCTCCGGAAGCGCTCCGCAGTTCACGGCCACGAACGGACCGGAGCGTCCGGACCAGGCATGGAGCGCCCGCGCGGCGAGCTCCTTCCCCGTGCCCGTCTCGCCCTGGAGCATCACCGGCACACGGGTAGGCGCCACCCGGGCGAGTGCCGACCATCCGGCGAGGAGGTCGGGGTGGAAGCTCTGGCAGCCCAGCTCGGCCGCACCGGCCGGGAGCGCGGGGATCGGCTCCTCGGTGCCGTGCTCGTCGAAGACGAAGAAGGTCTGCCCGCACTCGATGGCGTCGCCCGGGTTGAGCACCGCGCGGCGCTGCGGCGTCCCCTGGACGCGGAGCCCGTTCTTGCTCCCTGCATCCTCGATGACCCACCGGCCGAGGACCCGACGCAGCCGGGCGTGGAGGGCCGACATCCGATCGTCGGGGAAGCTCAGGCGGACGACACCGGCCGGTGCCTCGGGAGGCGCGCGTCCCAGCCACACCTCCGCGCTCCCGCTCAGCTCGATCGCGCGCGCTGGATCGAAGGGGCGGTCGCAGGCGAGCGCGATCACCAGCTGGCTGATGGGCGCAGGCCGCGACGACGGCCGGCCATCCGTCTCGGACCTGGTGGCGTTGGAACGGGACACGTCAGAAGCCGATAGCCGTCGGCCCCGGGTACTTCAAGGGGGCAGCTGCCGGAGCCCGTCCCTCCTGGTCTCGACGGTCAGGTTGCCGCGCGGCTTGCCGATCGGCCCCTCTCGCAGGCTGATCCAGTCGGTCACCTGATTGCGCAGCTCGAGCAAGTTCACGTTCGCGTCCAGGCCCGCCACCGACTCGAGCTCGGCCTTGCTCTGGCGAGCCAGGGTGAGGGCGCGGTTCTGGGCCTGCTCGCCGTCGCTCGAGTTCCAGATTGCCTGGGCCAGTGCGAAGCGGGTCTCGGCGATCTCCGGAGGGCTCCGGTTGTGCCGGATCTGCTGGTCGAGGCGACGCTCGATGGCGGCGATGGTCTGGCCCGTGGGGTCCACGAAGTCGGGCGCCGACCCGTACGGAGTGGCTGCGGACGCGACCTGAAGAGGCAAGGCGGACGTACCGGCGGGCGCGGAGGAACCGACCGCTCCCGGGGCCGAGCTCGGCGAGAGTGCCAGGAGCGGTCCACCGGCCATGCCCTCCCGCGGCTCGCTCAGGGCCCGGTAGAGCGCCTGGACGAGGCCGCGCAGCTCGGCGAGCTTGTCGAGATCCAGCACCGGAACCTGAACGGACGCCGCCCCCGGCTCCGGTGGGCGATATCCGATGAGCAGCATCTCCGGCGTCCGCGTGACCGGAGCGGAGGGGGCGGCGAGCAGCCCGGCCTGGCTCGGGGCCTCGGTCCGTGCGGACGTCCTGCTTTCCCGGATCACCGGCCCGGGGGCGGAGAACGCGGGGGCGCTGGCCTGCATCACCACCGGCTCGGCCGGCTCCAGGGTCTCGATCTGGAACTCGTAGGCCGGAGGCAGCCAGGGGGCAGCCTCGGCGCGGGCCACCGGCGTGCCGCTTCCACGGGCCATCGCCACCACGAGCAGGACCGCGGAGGCGGCGACGGCCAGCGATCCACCCAGCGTGCCCGTGGCCTGAACGCCCGGAGCGGCCAGCGCCTCGATCAGCGGGGCAAGCGAGGCCGGCCGCCGGGCGCGATCCGGGTTGAGCGATGCGGTGAGCGCACGGCGGAGACGCGGGGGGACAGCCGGCGACCGTGGCACCTCGACCGCCGGGCCACGCGCCAGCCTCGCCTCCAGCGCCTCGCGCGAGGCCCCGCGGCTCCCGTAGGGGCGGTGCCCGAGGAGGGCCTCGTGAATGGCCACCGCCAGGCTGAACTCGTCCGCGCGGGCGTCGAGCGTCTCGCCACGGTGCTGCTCGAGCGGCATGTACCCCGGGGTGCCGGGTCGGAGCGTCTCGTGCACCGGAGCCGGAACGCTGCTTCCGGTGGTGATGGCCAGGCCCAGGTCCGCCACCCGGAGTCGCCCATCGCGCCCCAGCAGGAGGTTCTCGGGCTTGACGTCCCGGTGGACGAGGCCCGCGTCATGGATGGCCTGCAGCCCGCGCGCGGCCTGCAGGAACATGCCCCGGATCTCCGTCGGGCTCCGGGGGGCGCGGTCGAGCCAGCTGCGGAGCGTCTCGCCCTCCACGTGCTCGAGGGCGAGGTAGACCTCGTCCTCCCAGGTCCCCACGTCGTGGACGGTGAGGACGTTGGGATGCGAGACCCGGGCGAGCGCCTGGGCCTCGGAGACCAGCCGTTCGCGCCGCGCCTCTGGATCCTTCCCCGACGCACGGAGGAGCTTCAGGCTGACCCGCCGGTCCAGGGCGAAGTCGTGGGCGCGGTACACCACCCCCATGCCGCCGCTCCCCAGACAGTCCAGAACGACGTAGCGGCCGAGGGTGGCTCCGCGGGGGAGACGGGGGACCGGCCCACCCACCCCGTCGTCAGGCGTGGCGCTCGCCGTGCGTCCGTCTGCGGACACAGGTCGACACACCTCTCCTGGCGGGGCCTCGCGAGCCATTGCTGTCTCCCGGAGGAAACGGCGCCTGAAATGTACCCTGCGCCGCTCCGGAGCGGCAAACCGCCCCGTTCACCGTCCGACGACCGGAACGGGCCGGCTGGCTGCATTTCCTGCATCGACGCTCGGACACACAGGGCGTCCGGGGCCGCTGATAGGGTGCAGGCCCCCCGTGCTCAACGGCATCTTCCTCGTCCTCATCGCGGGCTCCGTCCTCACGGCAGCCTTTCGCGGCACCATGCCCCGGGTCACCGAGGCCTCCCTCACCGCGGCCAAGGCCTCGGTGGATCTGGCGCTCGGCCTCATCGGCCAGATGGCGCTCTGGCTGGGGATGATGGCCATCGTCCGGGAGGGTGGACTGCTCCGTTCCATTGCCCGCGGACTGCGTCCGCTCATGCGGCGGCTCTTTCCGGAGGTTCCCGACGACCACCCGGCGATGGGTTCGATGATCCTGAACCTCGCCGCGAACATGCTCGGGCTCGGCAACGCCGCCACGCCCTTCGGTCTCAAGGCGATGACCGAGCTGAACACGCTCAACCGATACCCGGGCGTGGCGACGAACTCGATGGCGCTCTTCCTCTCCATCAACGCTGCGGGGGTGGCCATCCTCCCGCTGGGCGCGGTGGCGGTCCGGGCGGCGCTTGGCTCGAAGGACCCGGCCGGAATCGTGCTGCCCTCATTCCTCTCCACCTTCTCGGCGGCGCTCACCGCGGTGGTGGTGGCGAAGCTGCTGGAGAACAGGGCCCGCTTCCGCCCCGAGCGCTACACCGCCGAGCTCGCCAAGGAGTCCGCCGCGCCGGCCAAGGGCCCCGATGCGGCGGCCCTGGAGAAGGCGGAGCAGCTGGCGGTGGACCATGCTCCGGCGAGCCCCCGCCGTCGGGCGATCGCCCTGGGACTCCTGGCGCTCTTCCTGGTGGCCCTGGTGCGCGAGGCGATGCGGATCCGCGCCGAGCATCCGGGGTTCGACTGGGTCCGGGTGCTGATGAGCGAGTGGACGCTCCCGACCATCATGCTGGCGATCCTGCTCTTCGGCCTCGCCCGGCACGTCAAGGTCTACGAGGTCTTCATCACCGGAGCGAAGGAAGGCTTCCAGATCGCCATCGTGATCATCCCCTTCCTGGTGGCCATCCTGGTGGGCATCGCGATGTTCCGCGCCTCGGGCGCGATGGACACGCTCATCGGCGTGCTCTCCCCGGTCACTTCCCGGCTGGGCTTTCCCGCCGAGGCGCTTCCCATGGCGCTCATCAAGCCGCTGTCTGGCAGCGGCGCGCTCGGAGTGATGAGCGAGACGATGAAGACCTACGGCCCCGACTCGTTCATCGGGTACCTGGTCTGTCTTCTCAACGCGGGGACCGAGACCACGTTCTATGTCCTGGCCGTCTACTTCGGTGCCGTCCAGGTCCGGGTGATGCGCCACACGCTCGCGGCGTGCCTCTCGGCGGACCTCGCCGGCTACGTCGCAGCGACCAGCCTCTGTTACCTCTTCTTCGGCTGGGCGCCGCGCTGACTGCTCAGAGCAGCGCGCGCTCCACGGCAGCGAAGGTCTCTTCCGGAGCGTCCACGTGCACCCAGTGGCCCGCGCCGGGGATCTCCTCCAGGGTGACCTCCGGGGCGAGCGCGCGGATGCGCTCGCGGGCCGCCGGCTCGACCGTCGGCGAGGCGCCGCCCACGATGAAAGAGAGCCGATGCCCCGGCGGAACCGAGGTCACGACGTCCCAGTCGTCCTCGGCGAGGACGCTCGCGTACAGCGACTCCAGCCCTGCGAGGTCCACCGAGAGCACGAACCGCCCGCCCGCCGGCTGGAGCACCATCGCCAGCCACTGGGCGATGGGCCGTGGCTGCCCGGCGGCCTCCAGCGCGTGGACGAACTCGACGCGCGTGGCGTAGTCGCGCGGCAGCCTTGTGAGGAGATCGAGGATCTCGCGGCTCAGCTCCGCGCCAAGTGCGTCCGGACGGGGTGAGGGCGAGGCGTCGATCACCACAGCACGCGGGAACCGCTGGCCGCTCGCGCGCTGCATGGCGAGGACCACCTTGCCACCGAGGGAATGCCCCACCAGCGCCTCGACGGAACCCGGCAGCTCCGGGATCAGGTCGAGGACGTCGCGGGCCGCCGCACGAACCGTGTGTGGCGTCTCGAACCCCGTCCCCGAGTCGCCATGCAGACGCAGATCGACCAGCACCGCCCCCCAGTTCGGGTGGGTCTCCACCCACCTCCTCCCGAAGGAGCGCCAGTTTCCACCCCGCCCGAGAAGGCCGTGAAGGAAGAGGACCGAGCGCTCGGGCGGGTTCGGAGCCGCGGTCAGCTCGGTGTGCGCGAGGGTGGCCATGGAACCCAGGGAACTAGCACGGGGGGGAGGGCCTGCTAAGGTGGACTCCCCGTGTCGAGTACTGCCGAGTTCGAGGCGGAGTGGCGTCGCTCTCGACCCTCCAAGCTCCCCTGGATCCTCCTCGTGGCCGCGGTGGTGGTGGCCAGCTGGAGCTCCTGCACCCTGAAGGGGGCCAAGGACGAGGCGGAGGCCGCGCTCAAGAAGGAGAGTGAGCGGTCCGCCGCGCTCGAGAACAAGGTGAAGGAGCTGGCGAAGACCCAGGCAGGGCTGGAGCTGAAGATCCGCGACCTGGAGCGTGAGAAGGCGCTGCTCGCGGAGCGGAAGGTCGAGCCGGTGAAGGTGGAGGAGCCGAAGGCCGCGGCGAAGAAGCCGGCGGTCACCCCCGCCAAGTCGACCACCACCGCGAAGAAGACGACGACCACGAAGAAGAAGAAGTAGCGCCCGCGGGGTCAGCGGCGATCTCCCTGACGGTCTACCCCGCGCGCTGTCGCCGTTCGTCCCCGAGGATTCCCCGCAGAACCGGCGCGGTCGCGGTCTCCGTCCGGGCCACCTCGGCGGGCGTGCCCTGGGCCACGATGCGCCCACCGGCGTCCCCGCCCTCCGGACCCAGCTCGACCACGTGGTCCGCCGCGGCGATGACCACCGGATGGTGCTCGATGACCACCAGCGTGTCCCCGCGCGCGACGAGCTGGTCCAGCACCCGGAGGAGCTTCGCCACGTCGGCGAGGTGGAGCCCGGTCGTCGGCTCGTCGAGCACGTAGAGCGTCGGCTCGTGGCGCGCGGTCGCGGTCAGCTCGGCGGCCAGCTTCAGCCGCTGGGCCTCGCCGCCGGAGAGAGTGTTGCTCCCCTGCCCCAGCTGGAGGTAGCCCACGCCAAGCTCGGAAAGGCACCGCAGCGGCCCGGCCACCCGCGGCAGCGCGGAGAACGCCTCCAGCGCCTCGTCCACCGTGAGCCGCAGCGTCTCGCCCACGTTCAGGCCGCGCCAGCGGACCTCGAGAGTCGCGGGCTCGAACCGGGCGCCGCCGCACGCCTCGCAGGGAGTGGTGACGTCGGGGAGGAAGGACATCTCGTGGCTGATCGCGCCCTGCCCCGCGCAGGTTTGACAGCGGCCACCGCCCGCCGAGTTGAACGAGAAGCGCGCCGGCCCGAACCCACGAGCCCGCGCCTCGGGCGTTCCGGCGAACACCCGTCGCAGCTCGTCCCAGATACCCACGAAGGTCGCTGGCACGCTGCGCGGCGTCCGCCCGATGGGTGACTGGTCGACGGCGAGCACCCGCCGCAGCGGCCCGAGCCCCGTCAGCCGGCGGAACGGACCCGGAGGAGGCGTGGTCCTTCCCAGCGCCTCGCGCACCGCGGGAAACAGCACCCGCCGTACCAGGGTGCTCTTGCCCGAGCCGGAGACACCCGCGACCACCGTCATCCGCCCGAGCGGCAGGGACAGATCCACGCCGCGGAGGTTGTGGCAGCGGGCGCCCTCGAGGCGGAGCCAGTCCCGTGCTGCCGGACGCACCGGCCGCAGCCCGCGCACCGGCAGGTGCAGTGCCCGGGCGGTGGGCGAGGCCTCGGAGGCGAGCACCTCGGACGGCGGGCCCGCGGCGACGATGCGGCCACCCAGCCGTCCTCCGCCGGGCCCGAGGTCGACCAGGTGGTCCGCGGCCCGGAGCGTGTCCAGATCGTGCTCCACCACCAGCACCGTGCTCCCGGTGTCGACCAGGGCCCGCAGATTCTCCAGCAGCCGGGCGGTGTCGCGCGGGTGGAGCCCGATGGTCGGCTCATCCAGCACGTACAGCGCGCCGGTGAGCCCGGCGCCGGCCTGCGCCGAGAGCCGGAGCCGCTGCATCTCCCCGCCGCTCAGCGTCGCCGCCGCGCGGTCCAGCGAGAGGTAGCCGAGGCCCACTCGCTCGAGGAATTCGAGGCGACGCACCAGCTCACCGAGCGCCGCGGCACCGATGCGGGCCGCATCTCCCGACAGCGACCAGCCGCGGACCTCCTGGAGTGCCCGCACGACCGGCTGCTGCACGACCTCCGCGTAGCGGCGGCCGAAGAGTCGCACGGCACGGGGGATGGGCTGGAGCCGCGTTCCCTCGCACGTGGAGCACGGGTCGGTCGACTCGTCCTCGATCTCCCCGCCTTCGAGCCCGGTCCCCTCGCAGTCCTCGCAACGCCCCTGCGCGGTGTTGAAGGAGAACCAGCGCGGGTCCAGCTCCGGGACGGCCGTTCCACACCGCGGGCAGCTGCGCTCGGAGGAGAGCAGCCGCTCCCGCTGAGCCCCCGCGGCCGGCGCCGCTGCCCCGGTCCTCGGGCGTCCCCCTGGTACGGGGGGGCCGGCACGGAGCACCTTCACCGAGCCCTGCCCCCAGCGCAGCGCCTGGTCGAACGCCTCGGCCGGGATCTCCGCCGCCGGGCCGGACCAGACGACCAGATCGATGGTGTGCTCACGGCTGCGGGCGAGCCTCGGCGGCGCATCGGTCGAGACCCGCTCCCCGTCGCAGATGGCCTCCTTCACCCCGGCTCGCGCCGCGGCGGTGAAGACGTCGAGGTAGGTGCCCTTGCGCGCGCGGACCACCGGCGCGAGGAGCTCGATGGGACCTCGCATCGCGCGAGCCTCGGCGAGCAGCTGCTCGGCCGAGCGCGGCGCGATGGCGGTGTCGTCGTTCGGGCAGTGCGGCGTGCCCAGCTTGGCGAAGAGCAGCCGGAGGTAGTGCGCCACCTCGGTCACCGTGGCCACGGTGCTCGTTGCCCCCGCGCGCGCAGTGCGCTGCTCGAGAGCCACCGAGGGCGGCAGCCCGCAGATCCGCGCCACGTCCGGGCGGGGCAAGGTGGGGAGGAACTGCCGCGCGTACGGGCTCAGGGTCTCGGTGAAGCGCCGCTGGGCCTCGGCGAACACCACGTCGAAGGCGAGCGTCGACTTTCCCGAGCCACTGGGGCCGGTGAGCACCACCAGCTTGCCGAGCGGGATCCGGCAGCTCACGTCCGCGAGGTTGTGCTCGCGGGCGTGCTCCACCTCCAGCCACGGCGCGCCGCTCGCCGCGGGCAGCGGCCCTTGCGTCCCGGCGGGCACGGTCGCCGTGCGGAGCGCCTCTCCGGTCCGCGTCGAGCCGCGGGCGACCTCCTCGGGCGTGCCCTCCGCCACCAGACGACCGCCCTCGCGGCCTCCGCCGGGGCCGAGCTCGACCAGCCAGTCCGCGGAGCTCAGCAGATCGAGGTCGTGGTCGACGACGAGCACGCTCGCCCCGGCGTCGACGAGCGCGTGGAGCGCCTCCAGCACCCGCGCGACGTCCTCGCCGTGCAGGCCCGCGCTCGGCTCGTCGAGCAGGTAGAGCACGCCCTCCTGCCCCCCACCCAGCGCGCGGGCGAGCTTCACCCGCTGGGCCTCGCCGCCGGAGAGCGTCGACAGCGGCTGGCCGATCGGGAGGTATCCCAGCCCCAGCCGCTGCAGCGGCCGGAGTGCCTCGGCGATCGCGCGGTCGTCCCCGAACGCGGCCAGCGCCTCGTTCACGGTCATCGCCAGCACGTCGGAGACCGAGTGGCCCTTCAGCCGGACCTCGAGGACCTCGGGCTTGAAGCGGCGCCCACGGCAGCTGCCACAGGTGAGCGCCACGTCGGCCAGGAACTGCATCTCCACGGTCTCGCTGCCCTCGCCGGAGCACGCCTCGCAGCGGCCACCCTCGACGTTGAAGGAGAAGTGAGCCGGCCCGAAGCCGCGGAGCACGGCGTCCGGCTCGGCGGCGAAGCGCTTGCGGAAGATCTCCCAGGCCTTGGTGTACGTCGCCGCGTTGCCGCGGGAGGTGCGGCCCAGCGGGGCCTGGTCCACCAGGACGACCCGCTCCAGCGGAAGACCCGGATCGACCGAGCGCACCGCGCCCGGTGCCTCGACGTCGGTCCGTCCGAGAGCGCGGGCCAGCGTCCGGTAGAGGATCTCCTCCGCCAGGGTGCTCTTCCCCGAGCCGCTCGGCCCGCACACCGCGGCGAGCACTCCCAGCGGGAGGCGCACGTCCACGTCGGCGAGGTTGTTGGCGGTGGCCCCGCAGACGGCGATCCATCCGCGCGGCGTCCTGCGAGCACGGGCGTGGACGCGCGGTCCACTCAGGACCCGGCCGGTGGGAAGGTCCTTCCGGCGCGACAGGGAGTCGGCAGAACCGTCGAAGCAGAGCCGGCCACCCTCGGGTCCCGCGCCGGGCCCGAGCTCCAGCACGCGGTCGCTGGCGCGGATGAGCGCCGGGTCGTGCTCGAGGACCATCACCGTGTTTCCGCGGCGAGCCAGCTCCCCGAGCGCCGTGGTCAGCGGGGGGAGGTCCGTGGGATGGAGCCCCACCGAGGGCTCGTCGAGGACGAACAGCGCACCGGTGAGGCCGGTCCCCAGCGCGGCGGTCAGCGACACCCGCTGCGCCTCGCCTCCGGACAGGGTGCGGCTCTGGCGATCGAGCCCGAGATAGCCGAGTCCCACGCGCGCCAGCCACCCCAGCCTGCTGACCAGCTCGCGGCGGGCGAGCTCGCCCTGCCCGGTCCGGGTCGCCAGCGTCTCCAGTCGCCGGTGGGCCTCGCCGACCTCCAGCCGGTGCCAGGCGGCGAGATCGAGGCCACCAACGCGGTACCGCAGCGCGTCCGGATTGAGCCGCGCGCCGTCGCAGGTGGTGCAGAGGGTGTACGCCCGGTACCGGCTGAGCAGCACCCGCACGTGCATCTTGTAGGTGCGGGACTCCATCCACCGGAACCACGCGCGGAGCCCCGGGTAACGGCCGCCGCGGTAGGTACCCTCGCCCT
>JBKPMY010000368.1:0-8486 GCA_046732375.1 Myxococcota bacterium | reverse complement strand
GCGCCAGGCTTCACGAAGCGCCGGGAGTGGAGCAGGTCCCAGCGGTCGGACTCACCGAGCCAGAACAGCTCTCGATGGGGGTAGTCGGAGGGGTTGAGCACCCAGCGGAGTCCTTGCCGCTCGACCGGGAGCTCCGCGTCGACGCTGGCGTGCAGCAGGTTCCGGAGCGCCTCGTGGACCCGCCACTGCCCCGGGTGCTTGGCGTGAAGCCCGTACCACTCGAGGAACCGGAACCCGACCGAGCCAGGGATCATGCGGCTGCAAAGGGAGCCACCGTCGGCCCGCTCGGCAACGACTCGGTGTCCGGGACCGGACTCAGCTGCCCTCCAGGCAACAGCCGTCGGTCGCTTGCCAGCTCGCTGGGCGGGCGACCCGGAGGCGGTCCTAGTCGAACAGGCCCTGCAGGTAGAACTCGCCTTCCCCCGCGCGCCGGTAGACCCAGGCTGCGCCGAGCCCCTCGAGGTGGACCCGGTAGTAGTCGCGCTGGAACGGCGACTCGGTCCACCACTGGCCGCCAAGACGCTCGGGACCGGCGACGGCCAGGACCTTTCGTCGCCTGCCGAGGACGCGCGCCGAGCGGAGAGCTCCGAGCGCGTCCAGCTCCACCTCGATGAGCTCGCCCTCGCCGGGGAGCAGCCGCAAGGGACGCTCCAGCTGCCAGTCCGGGGGAGGAGGCGGCATGGGCGGCGCGCGGCGAGCCTCGGCGAACATCCCGGGCTCGCGGCGCGGAGGGCGGAAGGGGCCCGGCGCATGGGCCGCTTCAGGACGATGATCGTCGGCGAGCACCGGGCTGCCCAGCGCCTCCGGCCCGAGCGCGGTCGCCAGCCGCGCCAGCACGGTCTCCAGCGCCGCGTCGCCGGCCGGCGCGTCGCCGAGGACACCTTGCTGCCCATGGTCCTCGCAGGACTCGTCCACGGTGACCACCAGCGTGGCCACCGGGGCATCCAGCCGCACCGACTCGAGCCGGTGGCGGATGAGGTCGAGCAAGAGCTTCGGGTCCGTGGTCGGCCGGGCCAGCGCCAGCGGCACCGGATAGGGGCCGGTGGGCTCGAGGACGAGGGTCAGCGTCAGCCGCACGGCCGCGCGCTGCCGGCCGCGGAGTCGAGCCGAGAGGCGATCCAGCGTGGCCTTGAGGGCGAAGAGCAGCGGCTCGAGCGACTCGGCCGGCGCCTCGAGCGTCCGCACCTCCTCGATCACCTCGGGCAGCACCGCCGGGAGGAGGCGTGACTCATCCTGCCCGCGCACCAGCCGCTGCGCCCGGAGCCCCTGGGCACCGAGCCGGGAGATGACCTGCGTGGGCTGGAGCGTGGAGAGCTCGCCGAGGGTGGACAGCCCGAGCGCCCGGAGCGAGGCCACGACTTCTGGGGCGTCCTCCAGCGCCTGGAGTGGCAGCGCGGCCAGTGCGCGCTCGGAGCCTCCCGGAGCCACACACGCCCGGGTCTCGGCGCCGAAGCGGGCCAGGGCTCGCGCGGTGAACGGCTCGGAGGCGAGGACCACCCGCGCCCGGTAGCCGGCGGTCCGGGCCTGCGCCTCCACCTTCTCCACCAGCCCGGCCTCCCCGCCGAAGAGCGAGGACGCCGAGGCATCCAGCCACAGCCCGTCCGGCGCCGAGAGCATGAAGGCCGGGGTGAAGCGGAGGAAGCCCTCGGCGAGCGAGGACAGCGCCTGGGCCTCGGCCATCGCGTCGTACAGGCCGTCGCGGAGTGCCGGCAGGAGCGCGCGCGCCGCGGTGAGCGTCATCCCCGCGCGGATGCCATCGCGCTGTGCCGTGCCCGAGGCGAAGACCACCCGGAGCGCTCCCTTCGCTTCGTGCACCAGGGCCAGCGGCTGTCCGCCGAGCCCGGGCTCGTCCAGCACCCGTCGCTGGACAGGGAAGCGTGGCAGGTGGACGTAGGCGACGCGCTGGCTCACGACCCGACCCCCAGCGCCTGGGCGAACGAGGGTAGCGGGAGGTCCCTGCCCGGCCGCTGTCCCTGGATGCCGACGAGCCCGTCGCGCACGGTGCAGGCCCGGACCCGGCGGAAGGGCATGGAGGGCGGCATCGGGACGGGTGGCGCGTCCAGCCCACGGCTGCCGGCGCCGGCGTCGGAGGGTCCGCCCGGGGTGAGCAGCTCCCAGGGGACCTCCACCGCCCGCGAGACCCCGCCTTGACGGCTGCGCACCACCTCGACGCGCATCGCGCGCGGTCCGGCGGCGGAGACGTGGAGCCGCAGCGTCCCGTCCGCGGGCGTCTCCGGAGGCGTGAGGAGCAGGAGCAGTCCCCCGCTCCGGGTGGCCGCCTCGACCAGCCGGCGCGACTCGGGCGGCGACAGCCGGACGACCATGCGGGTCAGGTCCAGGCCCACCGCGGCGAAGGCGCCACTCCGGAGCAGCTGGAGCGCGCTCCAGGCCAGCTGCTTCGGCTCGGGCGGCTGGACGACGAGGAGCTGCTCCAGCCGGACGCCCAGCGGAGGCAGCGCGGGCGGATAGAGCGCGCGCGGACCGTCCACCCAGGCGGCGAGTCGCAGGGCCCGGTGAGCCTCGGCGATGGCGCGGAAGGCGAGCCGGGCGCGTCCCGAGGCGGGCTCTCCCCAGAGCTCGACGACCTGGCCCAGCGGAAACCCTCCCCCGGGAAGGAGCCCATCCACCGGCGCGAGACCGGTGCGCAGTACCGAGAGCAGCTGGCGCGGCGCTGCCTGCAGCGTCCGGATCCGCTCCCGGAGCCGCTCGAGGACTGCAGGGTCTGCCCGGGCCGCCTCCATGCCTCTCCTTGTCTATACGCCCGTTCAGTAGTATGTCACGAGGGCTGACGGGACATCCCCGGAGCGCGGGCGAGTGCCCCCCGGTCAGCATCCGGTCCGGCAGCGGCCGAGGCCGCACCCCGTGGGCAGTCCACGGCTTTGCGCAGCCTCGCTCGGTCCGACGCGCGCTAGACACCGGGGCCGCATGCCGCCACTGCTCGTCCTGCTGCTCGCCGCGTCCTCGCCGGTGCACCGCACCGAGCTCCGGGTGACCACCGTCGACGGGGTCCACGTCGCGGTTCGGGAGCTCCGCCCGGCGGCCGCCCGTGCCGGTGCAGCGCCGATGATCCTGATCCATGGCGCGCGGGTTCCGGGCGTCGGCTCGTTCGATCTCCCGGTCCCCGGAGGCTCGCTGGCCGAAGACCTCGCGGTCCGGACGGGCGCGCGGGTCTACGTCCTCGATGCCCGGGGCTACGGCCGCTCCGACAGGCCAGCCGCGATGTCCAGACCTCCGGAGGAGAGCCGGCCGCTGTCCCGCTCCTTCGAGGTGGTGCGCGACGTGGACGCGGTGGTCCGGAGGGTCCTCGCCCGCACCGGCGCCCGTCAGGTCACCCTGCTCGGCTGGGCGACCGGGGGACTCTGGGCCGGGCAGTACGCGGCGCTCTGGCCCGAGCGGGTCGGAACGCTGATCCTGCTGAACGCCCTCTACGGAGGGTCCGCAGTCCACCCCATGGTGGGGCCCGGGTCCTCCCTCGCGGATCCGGCGACGCCAGACCGACTGTCACCCGGGCTCGGTGGTTACGCACGGGCCGACGCCGCCTCGCTCCTCCGGCCCTGGGACCGCTCGCTCGGAGCGGACGCGCCGTCGCGGCGAGACCCGGCGATCGCCGACGCGTACGTCCGGGCGGCGCTGGCGAGCGACCCCGACTCCGGCCGCACCAACCCGCCCTCCCTCCGAGCGCCGCTCGGCGCGCTCGAGGACAGCTTCACGCAGGCCTCCGGGCGACGCCTCTACGACGCGGGGGCGATCACCGCGGCCGTGGTGCTCGTGCGCGGGAGCGCCGACTTCTGGAGCCGACCCGAGGACGTCCAGGCCTTCGCCCACGACGCGGTCCGCGCTCGCAGCGTACGCATCGTCGAGATTCCGGAGGGCAGTCACTTCCTCCATCTGGAGCGCGCCGACGCAGGGCGCACCCGCCTTCTGGACGCGGTCAGCGAAGCGCTGCGCTGAACCTGGACGCGAGCGCCCGGTCAGCCTGCGCAGAGCAGCTTCACCTCGACCCGGGTGTCGGTCGCGCGGCGCAGGCAGCCTGCCTGGAATCTCACCGCCGGAGGCTCGGTGGCCGTCGCCTCGACCATGGCGATGCCTTCGTTGGCGAGGGTACACCGCTGCACGCTCCCATCGCCGCGGGTGATGTCCACGGCGAGGAGCCGGGGGTCGGGCACGTTGTCGGTGAGCGTGAGCGTCTGGGGAATGGACGCCACCTGGGCGATGGCCACCAGGCTGTTGTGGTAGTCCGCCGCGCAGACCGAGTCGAGGTTGGTCAGTGTCGGATCGAACGCCAGCGCCATGGCGCGGTGCCGATACCCCGGACCTCCGCTGGTCGGGCAGTCCACGTTCTGGATGATGGCTCCGCCGTCGCCGAGCGAGCCCCCGATGCCCTGTGCCACCTTGTTCGAGCGGGCCACCGGGGCAATCGCTCCCCAGAGCACCTCTCGCGGACGTCCCTTCCCGTCGTCGAGGCGCTGGAAGGCGGTCACGTAGTCGCCCACCGGCGTGAGCTGGTTCTCGTGGAGAGTGCAGAAGTCCTGCCCCTCCGCGTTGGTGAAGACCACGGTCGGCGGGTCGTGGTCGATCTCGCTGCAGTCGTCCTCGTCGCTCACCGCCACGACGAGGAGTCGCGCCCCCGGCCGGAGGAAGCCCGCATTGGGGTTCCCGCCATCGGGCAGCATGGTCCAGAAGCCGGTCCCGGTCAGCGCGATGCGTGCCGCCTCGAAGGGCGTCTCCTGGAACGAGCCGGTGATCCCCAGGGCCAGGATGGCCGAGCTGAGCCGGGGCACGATCTCGGAGTCGGGGTCGGTCAGCCAGCGCTCGCCGCCGCCCACCCCGCCGTCCACCGCGGGGAACTGACGCAGCCAGCCGCCCTGCGGATAGCGGTTGAAGAGCAGCTGATTGCCGAGGAACGCCGAGTAGACCGAGGTGTTGACCAGACCGACCCGGAGGTTCTGCTCGACGCCCGCTCCCGTCTGGAGGATCTGAACGAAGGTGGGGAGCTCGCGCGCGACGGCCTGCTGCTCCTCGCTCATGGAGTTGCTGTCGTCGACGACGAACAGGATGTCGGTCTGGACAGGCGCGAAGAGCGGCGCGTCGTAGGCGCAACTGGTCGGGACATTGGACCCCGCCCGATCCGGCGGAGCCTCGCACGTGCACCCACCGAGCGTCCCCAGGACTCCCACGAGCAGGAGCCACGGCCAGGACTCCCGTCGCTTGACGACGTTCGGTTCTGCTCTATCGGTAAACCTCAGACCCCGCATCCTGACCTGTTTCCCAACGAAGGACTTTTGATTGCTAGCCTCTGTTCCAGACGGTACGGGACCTGGCAGAGGCGCAGGCAGTTTCCGACGCACCTGAACGGAGCGCGAATTTTCATGTCGGACGAGAAGAAGAAGGGCGGCCAGTCCGCCACCGTGATGACCTCGGCCATGGGTCCGCCCCCGACCCCGCTGATCAACAAGGATGACATTCCCCAGGTCCTTCCCATCCTGCCACTTCGGAACTCGGTCTTCTTCCCGGGTGGTGTCCTACCCCTGGCTGTAGGACGTCAGAAGACCATTGCCCTCATCAAGGACGCGGTGCGTGACGACCAGCTGATCGGTGTGGTCACGCAGCGCAGAGCGGAGGAGGAGGACCCTGGGGCGAGCGACCTCTACGCGATGGGGACCGTCGCCCGCATCGTGAAGCTCCTCAAGATGGGCGAGGACAACTACTCGCTCGTCGTGCAGGGTCTGGCACGCTTCCGGGTGCTCGACCTGGTGCAGGAGACCCCCTACCTCAAGGCCCGGGTGGAGCCCGCGGACGACAAGACCTCCGCGGAGAACGTCGAGGTCGAGGCCCTGGGCATCAACCTCAAGAAGCTGGCCCGGGAAGTCATCGAGCTGATGCCGGAGCTGCCGGCCGCGGCCACCGAGCTGGTGGAGTCCATCACCCACCCCGGCCACCTGGCGGACCTCATCGCCGCCAACGTGGACGTGCCCATCGAGGAGAAGCAGGCGGTCCTCGAGACGGTGGACCTCAAGGCCCGGATGAAGCTGGTCCTCGAGCTCCTCAACCGGAAGCGGGAGATCCTCAAGCTCTCCAACAAGATCGACTCCGCCGTGAAGGGCGAGATGTCGAAGACCCAGCGCGAGTACTACCTGCGCCAGCAGCTGAAGGCGATCAAGGAAGAGCTCGGCGAGATGGGCGAGGAGGAGGAGGAGCTCGACGAGCTGCAGGAGCGCCTCAAGAAGGCCGGCCTTCCTCCCGACGTGGAGAAGGTCGCGACCAAGGAGCTCAACCGGCTCAAGACCATTCCCGCCGCCTCGAGCGAGTACACCGTCGCCCGCACCTACCTCGACTGGATCGCCGACCTGCCCTGGAGCAAGACCAGCGAGGACAACCTCGACATCGAGAACGCCCGGTCGACCCTGGACGCCGACCACTACGGCATCCAGAAGGTGAAGAAGCGGATCCTCGAGTACCTCGCGGTCCGCAAGCTGAAGAACGACATGAAGGGCCCCATCCTCTGCCTGGTGGGCCCGCCCGGCGTGGGCAAGACCTCGCTCGGCCAGTCCATCGCCCGGAGCGTGGGGCGGAAGTTCGTCCGCCTCTCCCTGGGCGGCGTCCGCGACGAGGCGGAGATCCGCGGCCACCGGCGCACCTACGTGGGCGCCCTCCCCGGGCGCTTCATCCAGAGCATGAAGAAGGCGGGGACCAAGAACCCGGTCATGATGCTGGACGAGATCGACAAGCTCGGCGCGGACTTCCGCGGCGACCCGTCGGCCGCCCTGCTCGAGGTGCTCGACCCGGAGCAGAACAACAGCTTCTCCGATCACTACCTCGACGTGGCCTTCGACCTCTCCAAGGTCCTCTTCATCGCCACCGCGAACCAGCTCGACCCCATCCCCGGCCCGCTCCGGGACCGCATGGAGATCATCGAGCTCCCCGGGTACACCTTCGAGGAGAAGCAGCAGATCGCCCGCATCCACCTGGTCCCGAAGCAGCTGCGGGAGCACGGGCTGTCCGCCGACCACATCGAGATCGAGGACGGGGCGCTGCTCACCCTCATCACCAGCTACACCCGCGAGGCGGGCGTGCGCGGCCTCGAGCGGCGCATCGCCGACCTCTGCCGCGCGGTGGCGGTGGAGGTCGCGGCCGGGAAGACGGACAAGCAGGTCATCAACTCCGAGCGGGTGAAGGAGATCCTCGGCCCCGAGGCGTTCTACTCGGAGGTCGCGGAGCGCACCGAGGTTCCGGGCGTCGCAACCGGACTGGCCTGGACCGCAGTGGGCGGTGACCTCCTGTTCATCGAGGCGACCAAGATGGCTGGCAAGGGCGGGATGACGCTCACCGGCCAGCTGGGCGACGTGATGAAGGAGTCCGCCCAGGCGGCGCTCAGCTATCTGCGCAGCAAGGCGGATCTCCTGGGAATCAACCCCAACTTCCTCGAGAAGACGGACGTCCACCTGCACTTCCCGGCGGGCTCCATCCCCAAGGACGGCCCGTCCGCGGGCGTCACCATCCTCACCGCCCTCACCTCGCTCATGACGGGCATCCGGGTCCGGGGCGACACGGCGATGACCGGCGAGGCCACGCTCCGCGGGCTGGTTCTCCCGGTGGGAGGCATCAAGGAGAAGGTGCTCGCCGCGCACCGGGCAGGCATCAAGCGGGTCATCCTCCCCGAGCGCGTCCGGAAGGACCTGAACGATGTGCCCGACCAGGCCAGGAAGGACATCGAGTTCATCTTCGTCACTCAGATGGACGAGGTGCTGAAGAACGCCCTCGAGTCGGACCCGTTCAAGGCCCGGGCCGGGACGCCGGATGGCGGCTCGAGCCCCGACCTGCCGAAGCCCGAGGCCGTCCCGCCCGCCGGACCCGAGATCCGGGCGTAAACGTCGAACGGCTGGCAGTTCCCAGGTGCCGTCCGGAGTCCGCTCCGGGCGGCATCTCTCTATTGTGGACAGCCAGGGCGTTGAACCCTGGGAATCCGCGCGTAAGATGCCGGAAATGCTCGGACCGGGCAGGGGCTGAATCGCCTCTGTCCCGGGGCCGTCCGAGACCCACATGCCATCTCCCGTTGCCAGCCCGGAACTGTGCGGAACGTTCCGCGACGCCCGGGCGTTGATGGCATCCGGAGGAGCGTCTCGCGGATGAGCCTCGAGGGCCGGCATCTGGGGCGCTATCGGCTGCTCGAGCCGCTGGGCTCGGGGGGCATGTCGGTCGTCTACCGGGGGCTCGACACGTCCCTTCAGCGCGAGGTCGCGGTGAAGGTGCTCCACCCGCACCTGGCGCGGCAGCAGGACGCGCGTGCGCGGCTCGCCCGGGAGGCCCGCGCCGTGGCCCGCCTCCAGCACCCGAACATCCTCGAGGTGTTCGACTTCGCCGACCCCTCCACCGAGGACGCGTTCCTGGTCACCGAGCTGGTCCGGGGGGAGACCCTCAAGTCCTTCGCCGAGCGCGAGCGCCCCTTCCCGCCAGAGCTCGCCGCGCTGGTCATCCAGCAGCTGTCC
>JBKPMY010000367.1:0-11695 GCA_046732375.1 Myxococcota bacterium | reverse complement strand
GGGCTGTACTTCATCGGGCTTCACTTCCTGTACGCGATGTCCTCCTCGATGATCCACGGGGTCGGACGGGACGCGCAGTACGTCGCCGAGAGGATCGTCGAGCGGCTCGCGGCGGCGCCCGGGTCGGGGCCCGGGATGGTGTCGGCGGCCTGAGGTCTCGGCGGCCCCGCTTGCGCGAGGCGTACGCTGGTCTTCACCGTCTACCCAGCGCAGCAGTGAGCTTCTACGATTTCGCGAGGCGGATCTTCTGCTCGCTCTTGTCGCGGCAGAAGGTGTCGAAAAACGTATCGCCCGCGTCGTAGTTGAGCGTCCACGGCGGGTACATCGCGCACCGCGGATCGAGGCAGTGGTGAAGCTCCCAGGTGTGCCCGAGCTGGTGCATCGCGTGCCGGGCGATCTGCTTCAGCCCGGCCTCGGGGTCCTTCACCGCAGCGCTCGACACGAGCGCTCGCGGCCCGTTCTGGTTAGCGAACCCCGTGCTGGGCACGTCCCCCGACAGGAGCGAGCGTGGCTTCAGCTTCCGCGACGTCAGGTAGAGGATCTTGTCGTCGGTGTACGCGCGCGGCGAGGGCAGCGCCTCGACCAGCGCCTGCGCGTCGAAGGGCTCGCTCTGCCCCCCGGGCAGCGACATGTCCCCGGCGTGCTCGCAGCCCACGCCGAAGGCGGTGTAGAGCACCTTGCAGAGCCGGTCGATGACCTTCGGCTCGTACGCGTCCAGCGTCACCAGGCGAATCACGGTCGTCGCTCCTCGGGTTACTTCTTCTTCGCCGGCTTCGCGGCGGGCTTCTTCGCCGCGGCCCTGGCCGCCGGCTTCTTCGGCGCTGCCTTCTTCTCCGGCTTCGCGGGCGGCTTCTTTGCCGCGGCCTTCTTCTTCTCACCAGCGGACTTCTTCTCGGCGGGAGCCTTCTTCTCCGCCTTGCCCTTGCCGGCCGCCTTCGCCTTCGGCGCGGGCTCGGCCGCCTCCTCCGCCTGGGCCTCCTCGGGCTCGGCCTCGCCGCCGATCTCCATCTCTCCGCCCAGCTCGAGCAGGTCCTCCCCGAGCTCCATTCCGTCCTCGTCGCCCGTGGCGCTCCGGAACTCCTCGGCGGTCCGCTTCGGACGCTCCCGGCCCGGCGGGAAGAGCACCACGTCGACCGAGTCCTCGGCATCGACCTCGGGGATGTTCAGGCTCGCCGACAGCTCGGCCACGAGCAGGTGTCGCGCGTTGTCGTAGAGCTCTCGCTCCTTGGTCGGCAGGGGCCGGAGCTCGGACAGGACTTGCAGACCCTTGACCACCTCGGCCAGCCCCATCAACCCGCCCTGGCTCATCCGCTCCACGTTGGTGCGGGCGCGCTGCTTCCAGTCGAGGTTCGCCTTGTCGCTGTCCGAACGGAGGAAGGAGAAGACCCGGTCCACGTCCGCTCGCCCGGCCACCTTGCGCAGACCGATGGAGCGGACCTTCGCCTCGGGCACCATCACCACCGCGCCGTCCTCCTCGCGCTTCATGGTGACGAAGGTGAGCGTCTGCCCGGCGACCTCCTTCGACTCCACGCTGGTCACTCGGCAGACGCCCTGATTCGGGTAGACGACGCGGTCCCCGACGGCGAGCGTCAGGGCCTGAGCTGTCTCGGCCATGTCGAGGCCGAGGGCCTACACCATCCCGCGGCAGGGTGCGAGGGCATCGGCGAAGGCGATGCGCTCGGCGACCAGCGCGAGCAGGGCTCCGGGGTCGAAGGGCTTCCCCATGCACCACCGGGCGTGCTCCCGGAGGAACTGCTCGGCGCGCCCATCGAGGCCGCCGCCGGTGAGGAACACCATCCGCCCAGCCACCTCGGGCCGGGTTGCCGCGAGCTGCGCGTGCAGCTCGGGGCCCGTCATGTGCGGCATGGTGATGTCGCAGAGCACGGCGTCGAACGCGGCGTCCTCGAGCATCGCCAGCGCGACGTGGCCGTTGTGTGCCACGTGCACCTCGTACGCCCGCGCGAGCAGGCGGCGGGCGGCACTCGCCACCAGGGGCTCGTCGTCGACCACCAGGACCCGTGTCCGGCGCATGCGCCCTGGCATTGCGAAGCCGGGGCCAGGGCAAAGCCCGGCCGGGGACGGGTATTTCCGCGCGCCGCTCCCCCGGTCAGCGTGGGGCGGGTGAGTCCCCGTCGACCTGTGACGGCGGTGGAAGCTCGGCGCGGAGGTGCACCGTGGTGCCCGAGCGGCCGCTGATCTCCCCGGTCCAGTCCGAACGCCCGGGAAGCGTGAGCCGGAGTCGGTGAGGCTGGTCGGCGCCGAGGTGGGTGATGCGGAGCGGAGTGGTCCCCGGGACCGGTATCCCGTCCACCTCCACGCTCGCCCCCGTGGGCTCGGAGAGCAGCTCGACCTCGAAGGTCGGCACCCGCCCGAGCACCGCGGCGAGGATGGTTCCCAGGAGGAGCGCTACCCCGAGCAGGGCGACCAGCTTCCAAGGCCGGGTGGGTGCCGGTGCCGGCGCCTGCACCGCCGCGGTGGTCACCGAGGGCACGGCCTCCAGAGGCTCCTCCGGCCGCGTTCCCTTTCGCCAATCGGGCACCTGCTCCAGCAGCGCCCGCGGAAGCCTGACCTCCAGACCCTCACCGAGCAGCTCGGGCTCGAAGAGGAAGGACATGAAGTCGCTCAGGACCGGCGGCCGCGGGCCGAGCGCGTGCAGAGCGTCCGCCAGGTCGTGCTCCAGCTCCTGCGCGGAGGCGAAGCGATCTCCCGGCGCCTGGGCCATCGCCCGGAGCAGCGTGGCCTCCAGCTCGGGCGACAGGCGTGGGTTGAGGCTCCTGGGCGCCGGGAACTGCCCGCGGATGATGCTCTGCATCGCCTGCACCATCTTCCCCAGGTGCGGCAGCCGACCGCAGAGCATCTGGTAGAGCACCACGCCGGTGGCGTAGAGGTCGGTGCGGAAGTCCACCGGCTCGCCGCGCGCCTGCTCCGGCGAGAAGTAGGGGTACTTCCCCTTCACTCCCGTGGCCTGCATCGCCGCGTCGGTCGCGTTGCGCGCCCGGGCGATGCCGAAGTCGACGATCTTCACCTCGCCCGCGTAGCCGAGCAGGACGTTCTGGGGCGAGACGTCGCGGTGGACGATCTGCAGCGAGCGCCCGCGGTCGTCCACGCGGGAGTGCGCGTACTGCAGGCCGCGGCACATCCCGATGCCGATCTGCAGGGCGATGGCCTCGGGAAGAAAGGGGAACTGCAGCGCGTGCGCACGGCGGAGCACGCGGCTGAGCGGCTGGCCGTGCACGTACTCCATGGCCAGGAAGTAGTCGCCGTCGATCTCCCCGAAGTCGAAGACCTGCGCGATGTTCCCGTGGCTGAGCGACACCGCGATGCGGGCCTCGTTGACGAACATGCGGACGAAGCCCTCGCTGCCGGCGAAGGCGGGGAGGATCTTCTTGATCACCACCGACTTGCTCACACCGGCCAGCGCGTCGAAGCGCGCGCGGTAGAGCTCGGCCATCCCGCCGACGGCGAGTCGCTCGAGCAGCTGGTACTTGCCGAACTCGACCGGGGTGGGAGAGGGCACGCCTGAGAGAAGAAGGCTAGCACCCGTGTCCGCGCGCGGGGGCGTGAGCGTCGCGCGGAGATGGGGCATGCTGGGCAGCTGTTCCGTGCGTCGCGCGATCTCTCTCGTCTTTTCGTGGGTGTGCGTGCTGTCCTTCGGGTGCGAGGAGCGGAGTGCGCCGCCGCTTTCGACGCTGGCCCCCGCGCCGCTGCAGCCCCTCGCTTCAGCAACAGCGGATGGGGGGGCGGATCCACACCGGCTGCCGCCCGCACCGGTGTGGGGCGCACCCCTCCCCGCCGGTGCGGTCCGTGTGACGTTCGCCGCAGGGGAGGCACGTGCCGGCGGTGCCTCCGTCTCGCTGCGTGGCGACGGGGGAGTGGCGCCGCTGCTCACGGCCATCGGCAAGGGCGGCGCGCTGCTCGTCCCGGACGACGCGACCTACATGGCGGAGATCGCGCCGCTCCTCGCTGCCCTCCACGACGCCCGCGTGCCGACGTCCATCTTGCACCCCGGTGGCACCGTCTCCTTCCCGGTGGAGCTGCACGACGAGGCTGCCTTCGATGCGTGGCTGGACGAGCCGAAGGCGGGAAAGCTCCGGGTCATCCAGCGGCAGGATGGGCTCGAGCTGGTGAGCGGCATCGGAAAGCTCCCCGGCCCGGATCCGAACGGTCCCACCGTGCCCGTCCGCGGCGGCCGGCTGGACGTCGCCACCACCCGCGAGGGGCTGCAGCGGCTCCAGCAACGGTTCCACGCGCCCGACGCCTGCCTCGTGCCATCGTTCGGAACCGAGCTGCGCGCGGTGGGCACCGTGCTCTCCGCGTTCTGGTCCGGACCGAAGGAGGCGCTGTTCGAGCGGGTGTGCCTCGTCTATCCGCGACTGGGCGCTGTGCGCAGGTGAGCGCCGCCCGGGGGTGGAAAGCGTCGGGCAGTTCGGTTATCCGTTGACTCCAGAATCAGTCCCCCGAGGTTCTCTCCATGACCGCCGTGCGCCAGCCCACCCCTCCCCTCGCGGTACCTCAGGGGGGCGGCTTCCTCCTCCAGGAGGCGGGGAGCACGCGCATCACCACGCCGGAGGCCTTCAGCGAGGAGCAGCGGATGCTGCTCCGGACCGCGCTTCAGTTCTGCCGCGAGCAGGTGCTTTCGCAGGCGGACGCCATCGAGGCGAAGACTCCTGGCTTGCTGCGTTCGCTTCTCCAGAAGGCCGGCGAGCTGGGGCTGTTGATGGTGGACATCCCCGAGCGGTTCGGAGGGCTCGGAGGCGACAAGACCACCTCGCTCCTGGCCGCGGAGGCGAACTCGCTGATGGGCAGCTGGAGCGTGACCTTCGCTGCCCACGTGGGCATCGGCACGCTCCCCATCGCCTGGTTCGGGACCGAGGCACAGAAGGCCCGGTGGCTGCCGAAGCTGGCCACTGGCGAGCTGGTGGCGGCGTACGCGCTGACCGAGCAGGGCAGCGGGAGCGACGCGCTCGGCGCAAAGACGAAGGCGGTGAAGAGCCCCGACGGGAAGTCGTGGATCCTGAACGGAAGCAAGCTCTACATCACCAACGCCGCCTTCGCCGACCTGTTCGTGGTGTTCGCGAAGGTGGATGGCGAGCACTTCACCGGGTTCGTGGTGGAGCGGGGGTCGCCCGGCCTGACCGTGGGTCCCGAGGAGCACAAGATGGGCATCCGCGGCTCCTCGACCTGCCCGCTGTACTTCGAGGATCTGCGCATCCCCGCCGAGAATCTCCTCGGGGAGATTGGCAAGGGCCACAAGATCGCCTTCAACATCCTGAACCTCGGACGACTCAAGCTCGGCGCCGCGGTCCTGGGCGGGATGAAGCTGCAGTTCGGGAACGCGCTGAAGTTCGCGGAGGAGCGCAGGCAGTTCCGCACGCCGGTGGCGAAGTTCCCGCTCATTCGCGAGAAGCTCGCGCGGATGGCGGGGAGCATCTACGCCATCGAGACCATGACCTACCGGACCACCGGGCTCCTGGATGCGCTGCTCGCCAGCCAGGGCGCCGGCGCAGACGACGGGGCGAAGACCATCGCCGCCTTCGAGGAGTTCGCGATCGAGGCGTCGATCATGAAGGTGATGGGCAGCGAGGCCCTGGGAAACCTCGTCGACGATGCGGTGCAGATCCACGGCGGGGCAGGCTTCATCCAGGAGTATCCGGTGGAGCGCGCCTACCGGGACGCCCGCATCAACCGCATCTTCGAGGGGACCAACGAGATCAACCGGATGCTCGTCACCGGGATGCTGCTCAAGCGGGCGGCGAAGGGGAGCTTGCCGCTCTTCGCCCAGGCCGAGGCGGTGGCGAAGGCCCTGGCCGAGACGCAGGTACCGATGCCGTCGAGTGGCGACGCGCTGGCCGGTTCGACCCGTGACGCCGAGGCGCTGAAGATGGCCGCCCTCTACACGCTGAAGGTGGCCGCGGAGCGGTTCGGCACCGAGATCGAGAAGCACCAGGAGGTCATGGCTGCCGTCGCCGACGTGGTGATGGACGCCTACGCGGTGGACTCCATGGTGGCCAGGACCCGGCAGTCCGGCACGGCCTCCGGCCTGGATCCGGTCAAGGTGGCGATAACCCAGGCCTACGCCGCGGACGCCATCGCCCGGAGTGGCGAGCGCGCCCGTCGAGCGCTGTGTGCCTCCAGCGAGGGGGCAGAGCTCGAACGGCATCTCGCGGCCATCGCCCCGCTCTTCGCCTTCCGTCCGTTCGATCCGGCAGCGCTCCGCGAGACGGTGGTGCTCGCGGCCGAGGAGGCCGGCGGATACCCGCTGGCCCTCGGCTAGCGCTCAGGGAACGGTGTTCGGCGTCCGCGCGTCGTACCGTGCCTTCGCTGGCAGCGCCGTGGTCTGGCCGGTCAGCGGATTCACCCACGGCCAGGCGTTGTTCCCGAAGAAGGCCGGCTTGGCCTTCAGGTAGACCGAGCTCGGAATGGTCTTCGCGCCGTTCGCCCACACCACCCCGTTGCTGACGTTGTCCCAGTTGCCGTCGCGGAAGATGTGGGCCAGGGCGTAGCCGTTGTCCCAGTTGCCGCCGATGCCCTGGGCGTTGTTCCCCAGCTGGTAGATCGGCGTCCCGCTCCTGGAGCTGGGGGTGGTCTGGTACACGGTGCCGCCCTTGAGGATGTTCCCCACGTAGGCGTGATCGTGCGTCCATCCGTCCATGCCCACCGCGCGCAGGTTGGAGGTGAAGCTTCCGGAGGAGTTCTTCCCGTTGACGTAATTCCGGAGATGGGTGTGCCAGCCGGAGTTGCCGTGGGTGGTGTCGCCGCCGAGGTTGGGGGTCCAGTTCCCCTCGATCAGATCGTGGTGGGTGAAGTTGGCGTGGCAGTCGTCGATCGCGTTCTCCTGCCATCCCGGGCTGTTCCAGAGCACCGCCTGATCCACGTAGTTGTAGGCGATGACGTTCCCGCCGCCGGTGGAGTTCAGGGCGATGGGCTTGTTGTTCTCGACCGAGATGTTGTTCTCCACCAGGCAAGCCGACGACCCGGCCCCGACGACGATGCCGTACGCCTGGCCGCCGGGGTTCTCGTCCGCCGAGCCGTGAACGTAGGAGTCGCGAACCACGCAGCGGTAGCTCCGCCCGATCCCGATGTTGTAGCCGTACTTTCCGGGATGATTGACAGTATCGGAGCTCCATCGCTCTCCGTCCGCCTCGACGTTCTTCGCCCAGCAGTAGGCCATGTAGCTGAAGGCGATCGTCCCGCCCGGGAAGCCCCACTGGTTGTTTCCACCCCGGACGGTGACGTTCTCGATGCCTGACCAGCGGTTCCCCAGCTGGCCCGCTCCGGAGTTCACCGGGACGGTCTTCCACACCTGTGGCGAGGCGGAGAGCGGGAAGTCGAGGTGCAGCGGGTCCTTGAGGGTGAGCGTGTTCCCGTTGATGGCGACGATCTCGTTGGTCTGCATCCGCGAGCGCCAGAAGGGGACCGCGTTCTGCGCTGCCGAGTTCAGATCGCCGCCTACCGACGGTGCTCCGGTGCCCGGGCCGCTCCAGCCGTAGGTCGGCTGCCGCTTGAAGTAGACGCCGTCGTAGAACCAGAGGTACCCGCTGTTGAGGTAGACGTTGCCGGTGCTCACCGCCGCGCCGTCCAGCATGTCGATGGTCACCACGTCGCCGACGCCGAAGGCCCCGCCGTTGCCGACCTGGATCGTCGTCGCTCCCCGTGCGGCGCTCGCGGTGAACGCCTGCACCCCGAAGCTCCCGTCGCTGGTCCCGCTCCGGTGCCCGAAGAGGATCACCGCGCCGTAGTCCGGGATGGTTCCGTTGGCCACGATGAAGGTGCTGCCGGCTCCCTCCCCACGGATGGTGACGTTGTCCGAGCGGACGTAGATGCCTACCTGCCCGCCGGCGTTCGGCAGCTGCTGCGGGTTCACGAAGTAGGTGCCGGCCTTCAGCTTCACGATCCTCCGCATCGATGGAGTCGCCACCGCGCCGGCCGAGTTGATCGCCGCCTGGAAGGCGGAGGTGAACTGCGCGGCGTTTGCCTGGCCGGTGAGCCCCGGGTTCACGGAGTACCCACCGTAGGGGTTACCGCCGGGCAACCAGACCGAGGCGGGATGCACCGGATCATTGTCCGCAGGGATTCCGCCGGGGATCCCGGGGTCCCAGAGGGTCTGGAAGGGGGCGGGGACGATGGACTGGTCGATGGTGCCCCCGGTCCCGCAGACGTTGGGAGTCCCTCCACCGCCGCAGGTCGCGGAACCGCTGCAGCTCCCGCACTGGAGGGTGCCGCCACAGCCGTCGCTGATCGCGCCGCAGTTCTTGCCCTGGGCGGCGCAGGTGGTGGGCGTGCACGCGGGGGCCCCGCAGACGTTGGGCGTCCCGCCTCCACCGCAGGTCTGACCGGAGCCGCAGGTGCCACAGGAGAGCATCCCGCCGCAGCCGTCGCTGATGCTGCCGCAGTTCTTACCCTGGGCGGCGCAGGTGGTGGGTGTGCACGGGCCCATTCCGCAGACGTTGGGCGTCCCGCCTCCACCGCAGGTCTGACCGGAGCCGCAGCTTCCACACGAAAGCATCGCGCCGCAGCCGTCGCCGATGGTCCCGCAGTTCTTGCCCTGGGCGGCGCAGGTGGTTGGCGTGCAGGGGGTCGGGGCGCAGACGTTGGGCGTTCCACCGGCGCCGCAGGTCTCGCCCGGGCCGCAGGTGCCACACGAGAGCACCGAGCTGCAGCCGTCACTGATGGTGCCGCAGTCCTTCCCCTGGGCAGTGCAGGTGGTGGGCGTGCAGCTTCCGGTCCCGCACACGTTGGAAGTGCCATTGCCGCCGCAGGTCTGTCCGGAGCCGCAGCTCCCGCAGCTCACGCTTCCTCCGCAGCCGTCGGGCACGCTCCCGCAGTTCTGGCCGGGTCCGCAGGAGGTGGCCGGAACGCAGGGCTCGGAACCTCCGTCCGGCGTCTCGACGGTCGCCGACTCCACCGTCCCCTGGCACGCGAGGCACAGCAGAACGGCGAAGCACGCGATGCGTGTCATCGTCTGCGGGATGTCACGTCACGCGTCCATGGACAAGGTGCACATCGGCGCACCGCGGTGACTTTCGGCCGTCGTAAGTTTTCGGCGAGGGCGGCACACATCCCGCGACCATTCTCCGCGCTCGGACAGGTCAGCTCGCGATCGAGAGGGCGCGCCGTTCAGACGGGCAGCTCGTCGGGCGCGTGTCCCGGGAACGCCACACGGGGATCGACCTGACCGTGTCGCCGGAGCACCGCCGCCAGCACGTCACGATAGTCGTGCACCACCGGCAGGTCGCCAGGACCGTCGAGGCGATCGACGTCCAGCCCGGGCCAGCGGCAGTGCATCCCACCCGGGGTCCCTCCGCCGAGCACGAACATGACGCCGCCGCGGCCATGGTCGGTGCCGAGGCTGGCGTTCTCCGCCACCCGCCGGCCGAACTCGGACATGACCACCACGCTGGTCCGGGACAGCGCCGGCCCGAGGTCGGTGGCGAAGGCAGACAGCCCCAGCGCGAGCGCCCGCATCCGCGGAGCGACGATGGTCTCCTGCGCGAGGTGGCTATCCCATCCCGGGAGATCGACGCAGGCCGCGGCAAGCCCGACGCGCGCGCGGATCAGAGCCGCCAAGCGGGAAAGCTGCCGTCCGAAGGCGTTGGCCACCTCGCCCTCCTGCGCCGACGGATACCTTGCGCCGTCCTGTGGGCGGATGCCATCGGCCCGGAGCTTCGCCAGGCGGTCAGCGGCCGCCAGGGCATCCCGCGCGGGTCCACCGAGCTGCGCGTCTCGCCGGTAGAGGCCGGCGAGCGAGAGACAGAAGGCGTTCCACTCCGGCCCTGGAGCAAGCTCCATCAGCCCGGCGAGCGCCGTCGCGGACGGAGCTCCGCGCAGGCTGTCGGGCACCTCGGGGCCGGTCGCCACCGCCGTCAGCGGGCCCGCCGTGCCCCGAGCGCGCAGCCAGCGCCCGAGCCAGCCGCCCGACGCGCCCCCTCCTCCCCGCTCCATCAGCTCCTGGGCGACGAAGTGTGACCGGCTGTCGTCCTCCGAGCCGATCGCGTGCACCACCGCCAGCTGTCCCCCGACGAACCAGGGGTGGAGCTCGGCGAGCTCGGGAGCGAGCCCGAAGACGCCGGCCAGCGGAAGCGCGCGCGAGGCCGGCACGCCCAGACGCGGGCGAGCGCGGTGGTAGGCATCGTCGTGCACCGGCGGGACGAGCGCGAGCCCGTCCGCGCCGCCGCGCAGGAAGACGGTGACCAGCACGCGGCCCTCGTCCGGAGAGTCTCCCAGAGCAATCGCGGTCATCGGGTCAGCACCTCTGGAAGGCAGGGGAGGCGAGGAGGACCGCCAGCGGCTGCGGGCTCGCCGCGAGAGCCGCCCGTTCGGCCGCGTCTGGCGTGCGCCCGAGCAGGTGCGCGGCGAGCCCGTCGATGCCACCGGCGCTCGAGGTCAACGCCGCGACGTCGACGGACGTTCCAGGGACGTTTCCCTCGGCGAGACGCATCGCCAGTCGCCAGCGCCAGAGCAGGGTGCCGGTCCAGGCTGGCGCCACGTCCGGGGGACCCTCGGGCGTGGGGTACTGGAAGGGCGACTGCCCCATGGACCTCAGCGCCTCGAGAAGCGGCGGGCCGCCATCGGTCCGTGCGCCGGTGGTACGGAGCGCAGACGCCACCAGCTGGAAGGGTCGCTTCAGCTTCGTCCGCCAGGTCGCGGGCGCGCGGAACGCGTCAGTGTGGAAGAGCGACCGGAGGGTCAGCTCGAGATCTCCGTCGCTGGCGCGGAACGCAGCAGCCACGGTCTTTACGGCGCTCGCGGGCGGCGCGTCGGCGATGAAGCGCCGGCAGAGCTTCGTCGCGACGTGCCGGGCAGTGGCCGGGTGGGAGGCGGCGACGTCGAGCAGGGCATCCAGATCCCTGGCGCCTCCACCCGCCGCGATCCGGCGGCCGAGAAGGTGCTTCTCGGCGTCGTCGTGCAGGGAGGGATCGAACTCCACCCGGCCCTTCCGGAAGCGGTTCCGGTCACGCACCGTCCATCCGGTGAGGCAGCGCGCCGCCTCCATCACGTCGGTCTGGGTGTAGCCACCGTCCGCGCCCAGCGTGTGCAGCTCCAGCAGCTCGCGGGCGTAGTTCTCGTTGGGACGTTCGTTCGCGGCCGCGCGCCGATTAAGCCGGCCGTCGAGGTACCAGAGCATCGCCGGACTGAGCGCCGAGGCGGCCAGGAGGTCACGGAATCGGCCCAGCGCGTGACGGCGGATCACCTCCCGATCGTCCCCCGCCTTGAGCCAGGCGCATTCCCCCTTGCTGGTGTCGATGTTGAGGTGGTCGGTCCAGAAGTCGACCATCACCTCCCGGAGCTGCCAGCGCGAGCCGACCGCGCGGAGCAGGGCCGCCGAGGATAGCTCCCGGAGCAGCACCTCCGGCTTCCACTCGTACAGCTCGCCGAGGGGCTGTCCCAGGGACTCGAACCTGCCCAGGGCGCGCCGCAGGGCAGGATCTTCCTCGCCCGGCGCGAGCTGCTGGTCGATCCAGAGATCCACCGCCTCGTCCGGCGCCGCGGCGAGGCTCCGCACCCGCTCGCGGTCACCCGGAGCCGCGCCGTACGTGCACCGGGCGAGGACGTGCTCGATGAGGTCGACCTCCGCCGACCGCGGAACCGCTAACGGGGCCGCCACGCCGGCGGCGGCCTGCGTCCCCCGGCCGAGCCCGGCCGCGGCGACCACCGCCGCGCTCCCGCCCACCAGCACCTTTCGTCGGGAGAGGAT
>JBKPMY010000366.1:0-4711 GCA_046732375.1 Myxococcota bacterium | reverse complement strand
GAGCTGTCCTGGCACGCGTCGAACCGGAAGCTCACCGTCGCCAGGGCGCTGGTGCAGCTTGCCGGCCGCAGCCTCGGCATCGAGCCAGTGGAGGTCTACGCCCCCGTCTCGGGCCACGCCTGACGGACGACCGTCCGGATGTCAGACCGACACGCCATTGTCACGGGACCGTTCAGCCGCTATCTCCCCGCCGCGAAGGGAGTCGCCCGTGAAGCGCACAGACCTGGTGGAGATGGAGAACCTCGGGCCCGTGTACTACTGGCTGGGTGTCCCGCACCCGGTGCGGGCAACCCGCTTTCGGGACCCCAGGAGCCTCCGACTCATCGAGACCCGTGAGCCTGCGGACACCGCCGAGGCCGAGGCCTGGCGGGAGCTGACACCCGACGCACCGCCGCCACCGGCCGACGCGTTCTGGCACCCATTCGACGCCTGAACCTCAAACACCCGACACGTGCACCGGCGTGCCGCTGAATGCGGCCGTTCCGAGGAGGGCGTCCACCGCCTGGTCGTCGGTGAGGTCGTTCATGCTCACCCCCGCGTGCGCGGTGGCCACCCGGAGCTGAACGCCCGGCCGTCCGTGTCCCCAGCCGTGCGGGAGGCTCACCACGCCGGGCATCACCGCATCGGTGAGCTCGAGGCGGACCGGAATGCTCCCCACGCGCGACCGGACCTGCACCGTCTGGCCCTGCGCCAGCCCTCGGGCGCGAGCGTCGTCGGGATGCATCAGCAAGGTGCAACGCTCGGGGCCCTTCACCAGCCGCTGGCTGTTGTGCATCCAGGAGTTGTTGCTCCGGAGATCGCGCCGGCCCACGAGAAGCAGCTCGCCGTTGCGGGCGCGCGGGCTCGCGAGTAGCTCCGACTCGACCCGGGCGAGGTCACGGACCAGCAGCTCGGGCGCGAGCTGGATGCGCTTGCCGGGGGTCATCAACCGTCCGGGCAGGGACGGCTCGAGCGGGCCGAGGTCGATGCCGTGCGGATTGTCCTCCAGCCTGGACACCGACAGCCGGTGGCGTGAGCGCATCCCGTAAGGGCCGCTGCGGAGCCCGAAGTCGATGAGCCTGCGCGGGGTCAGGAGGCGGTCCACCACCGCACGCAGGGGCCGGAGCAGCCGCGCCTTCCCTTGGGAGCGGAGCCTCCGGGTGAGGGCCTGGAAGATCTCCCAGTCGTGCTTTGCCTCCGGCCCCGGCCGGAAGAGCGCCTGCGACCACTTCGCGGTGTTCCGGACCGCGAGCAGGTGGAAGACGACGTCGTAGTGCTCACGCTCGAGAGCAGTCGTCGGCGGCAGGAGCACGTGGGCGTGGCGGGTCGTCTCGTTCACGTACGGATCCACCGCGACGAAGAACTCGAGCGTCCCGAGCGCCTTCTCCAGCTGTCCGCCGTTGGGCGTGGAGAGCACCGGGTTCCCGGCGAGCACCACCAGGGCACGGATCCGGCCCGGCCCGTCGGTGAGGATCTCCTCGGCGAGGGCCGCCACCGGGAACTCGCCGCCGAACGAGGGCAGCTTCCGGACCCGGGTGCGATTGCGGGCGTAACCGCCGCGGGGTGTGAGGCCGAGGGGGTTCACCGCCGGCAGGGCGAAGAGCGCTCCACCGGGCCGGTCGAGGTTGCCTGTGATGACGTTGAGCACCTGGATCAGCCACTGCGCAACGCCGCCGTAGGCCTGGGTGGAGACCCCGACGCGCCCGTAGGCCACCGCCGAATCCGCGCGAGCGAAATCACGAGCCAGGGTGCGGATCTGCTCGGCGGAGATGCCGGTGGGCCCGGCGACCCGCTCGGGCGAGAACGGAGCGACGGCAGATCGGACCTGCTCCAGCCCGTCCATGAAGTCGGCAAGGCGACCGGGACGCTCGAGCTTCTCCTCGAGCACCGTCCGCACCAGCGCCGCGAGCAGGAGGGCGTCGGTGCCCGGGCGAATGAAGAGATGGGTGTCGGCGACCTCGGCGGTCTCGGTGCGCCGCGGGTCCACCACCACCAGCCGTCCGCCGCGCGCCTTGAGCGCCTTGAGCCGGAGCGGCATCCCCGGCGCGGTCATCAGGCTGCCGTTGGAGGCGAGCGGATTGGCGCCGAGGGCGAGGAAGAACTGGGTCCGGTCGATGTCCGGGATGGGCAGGAGCAGCATGTGCCCGAACATCGTGGTGGCCGTGAGGTGATGGGGCAGCTGGTCCACCGACGTCGCCGAGTAGCGATTCCGGGTCCGGAGCGCCCGGATGAGCGGAAGACCATGGGTCAACGCCCCGAGGCTGTGGACGTTGGGATTCCCGAGGTAGATGCCCACCGAGTCCGGTCCGTGGCGTGCCTGAATCTCCCCGATGCGCTGGACGACCTCGTCGAACGCCTCCTCCCAGCCGATGCGGGTCCAGCCATCGCCCGTGCGCCGGAGCGGGTGCTTCAGACGATCGGGATCGACGTGCACGTCCTCGAGCGCGGTGGCCTTCGGGCAGAGGAACCCCCGGCTGAAGGGGTCGTCGGGGTCGCCCCGGATGGAGAGGATGCGCTCGCCCTCCACCTCGATGCGGAGGCCGCACATGGCTTCACACAGGTTGCAGGCTCGGAAGTGAAGACGGGGCTCGGCCATGGCGCGACGGACCCTAGCAGCGGCGCGGGGTTGCCGGCCCCGTTGACGCCCACCCGTCACTGAACGCATGTTCCGGTCATGGACCGGGCCCGGCTCATGGCGATGGTCGAGACGCTGGGGCAGACCTTCGCCGCCCGAGGGATGAAGCGCCACGTGGAGGAGCTGCGGGTGTACTGGCTCGGCCTCGCGAAGGGGCTCGTCCCCCCCGGCCGGAAGGTGGACGTGGGCTGGAGCGAGTCACTGGTCGTCGAGTGGTTCCGGGTACTGCGGCTTCCCCCGCATCAGTGGGACTACTCGGTGCGGCGACCATCGAGCCCCTGTCCGCGCTGTCCCGCGCCGGACGGCCACGCGGTGGAGGTGAAGACCGGACTCACCTTCCCCGAGGGTCGCAAGGCCGTGTGCACCGTGTGCGGGTATGCGTGGCTCGAGCTCGACGCCGACGTCCAGCCAGCCTCCGTTGACGTTCGACGCCGGGCCCGATAAAGGAGCGCGCTCCAAGCAGGACGGCCCTGTCGTCTAGTGGTCAGGACGGTGCCCTCTCACGGCACAAACTCGGGTTCGAATCCCGGCAGGGTCAAACCCCCTCGTCCGAGCGAAAGAAGGCCTCCGAGGCAACTCGGAGGCTCTTCTTGTTCCATCCCTGTTCCGTTCGGACGCGGGATGTCGTGGGTCAGGACGACCAACCGTCCGGCCAACGGCGTCGTGACCACGTAAAGCCCGCTCCGCGTCCTTGCATGCCGCCAGTCCGTGCGCTAAATACTGAACCACATGGTTCAGTCTTCTAGTGCCCGCCTCGATGCCTCGTTCTCCGCGCTCTCGGACGCGACCCGGCGCGGCGTTCTGGAGCAGCTCGGCCGTGCAGACGCTTCCATCACGGACCTCGCCGAGAAATTCCACATGACCCTCACGGGCATGAAGAAGCACGTCGGCGTCTTGGAGCAGGCCGGGCTCGTCGCCACCGAGAAGGTCGGGCGCGTGCGGACCTGCAAGCTCGGCCCGCGGCGCTTGGAGCAAGAGACGGCTTGGATCGAGAGGTACCGCCAGCTCTGGGCTTCACGCTTCGACGAGTTGGACAAGGTTGTCGAGGAACTGAAACAGAAGGAGAGGGTCGATGGACGCAATAAGAGAGAGTGAGCCCAACCCCGTCAAGAACCACACGACGGCGGAACGGAAGTCCGAGCGTGAGCTGGTCGTCACGCGAACCTTCAACGCCCCGGCGCGCATCGTGTTCGAGGCGTGGACCAAGCCCGAGCTGCTCATGCGGTGGTGGGCACCGAAGTCATTTGGCGTGTCCTTCCTCTCCTGCGAGGCCGATGTTCGCGTGGGGGGCACGTACCGTTTCGTGTTCGCCCACCCTGCCTCAAAGGAGCCGATGGCGTTCTTCGGTAGGTACATCGAAGTGTCACCGCACTCGCGCCTCGTCTGGACGAATGAGGAAGGTGGTGACGGTGGGGCCGTCACCACCGTGACCTTCGATGAGAAAGGCGGCAAGACGCTGCTCGTCATGCACGACCTCTATCCCTCGAAGGAAGCTCTCGACGCTGCCATCGCCTCCGGGAGTACGAGTGGGATGGGCGAGACGTTCGAGCAACTGGACGAGCTTCTCGTCGCCCTGGGCGCGAGCGTGGGACGGTCATGAAGTCGCGAGATTTCCGTCGACCGGCGAACAGCTGACCCTCCAATGAGGGCTGGCTGATGGACATGCTCCCAGGTCACTGGGGGCAACGATGACGCTCGAGACTTTCCTCTTGTGGGTGGCCGTCGGAGCCATCGCCGGCTTCCTCGCGTCGCTCGTGGTAGGGACCGGCTTTGGTCTGTTCGGCGACATCATCATCGGGATTGTGGGTGCATTCATCGGCGGATGGATCTTCCGTTCATTCGGATGGCACGCGCCGTTTTCGGGAATCGCCGGGACGGTGGTCGTCGCCTTCGTCGGCGCAGTCCTCTTGATGCTCGTGTTCCGGCTGCTTCGACGCCGACGGGTCTGATCAGGGGCCCGGCGACGCAGGACTGAACAGCAGAACTTCGAGTGAAGAGCACCCTTGCTTTCGACACCGCGCAGCCAGCGTCGATCTGCCCTCTCTGCTCGTTGCGTGTACCGGCGAGCGTTCCTACTACCTGGACCGTATGCGGTAC
>JBKPMY010000365.1:0-6258 GCA_046732375.1 Myxococcota bacterium | reverse complement strand
GTGCTGTGCCTCGACGAGGTGATGGGCGGACTGAACCCCGCGGAGATCCAGCAGGCGATGGCGCTGGTGCGCGCCCTCCGGGACAGCGGTCTGACCATCCTGATGATCGAGCACCACGTGCACGCGGTGGCCGGGCTCTCGGACCGGCTGGTGGTACTGAACTTCGGGAAGAAGATCGCCGAGGGTCGCCCGGGGGAGGCGCTCCGGGATCCGGCGGTGGTCGCCGCCTATCTGGGGGACGAGGTCAAAGAGGAGGCACGGGCGTGAAGGCGCTGGAAGTCGACGGGATCGACGTCTTCTACCGGGACGTGCAGGCGGTCTGGGACGTCTCCTTCGACGTGGAGCCCGGGGAGATCGTCACCCTGGTCGGGGCGAACGGGGCCGGGAAGACCACGACGCTGCGAACCATCGCCGGATTGCTCAAGCCGCGGCGAGGGACGATCCGATTCCACGGCGAGGACGTCACCGGTGTGCCTCCGTACAAGCTCGTGGAGCGCGGGCTGGTGATGGTGCCCGAGGCCCGCCAGCTCTGGCCGCAGATGACCGTGCGCGAGAATCTCGAGCTGGGCGCGTACGGCAAGGAGGCGCGCAAGCAGCGAAACGAGACGCTCGGGGTGGTGCTGCAGATGTTCCCCATCCTCGAGAAGCGCTCGCACCAGAACGCCGGCACGCTGAGCGGCGGGGAGCAGCAGATGTGCGCCATCGGGCGGGGGCTCATGGCGGGCCCGAAGCTCCTGATGCTCGACGAGCCGTCGCTGGGGCTCGCGCCGATGCTGGTCCGCCAGGTCTTCGCGGCCTTGAAGGAGATCAACGCCCGGGGAGTGACGGTGCTGCTCGTCGAGCAAAACGTGAATCAGGCGCTGGCTCTCGCCAACCGGGGCTTCGTGCTCGAGACCGGGCACCTGACGCTGTCCGGTCAAACGAAGACGCTTCTGGGAGATCCCCGGGTGAAGGAGAAGTTCCTCGGCGAGGCGGCGCTCTGAGCGTCTGAGGGATCTCCGCGTGGCACTACCTGCCGGCTACCGTCAGGGCGTCATCACCGCGATCACAGTCGTTCTGGGGTTCTCGCTCGTCTTCCTTCGCTTCTGGGGGTTCGAGGCGCCCGGGACCTGGGACGCCTCCTCCGCCCTCTCGGGCACGGTGATGGGGATCGCCATCCTGGGTCAACTCGTGACGCTGTGGCGGTCCTTGCAGATCGAGGACGACGAGCCGGCGGAGTACCGGAAGACGCTGCGCTGGTTCCTCGGCTCGACGCTGGTACTGCTGGTCGGCGTCATCCTCTCGGCGCTCTCCTACTCACGGGCGATCTAGCTCCCCGGGCGACGGCTCACCGCGCGGTCCCCAAGCCACGCGCCAGGCTCAGCGGAGCTCCGGATTCACGAGGCCGCGGTAGAGCCGCCCGAGGAAGTCGCTCTTCTCCTCCTCCGGCCACCCGTACTTCTGGAAGACCGGATCCCGGAGGAGTGCGTCGAAGGAGGCCTTGCTGCTCTTCACTCGACGCAGAGCGGCCCGGGTGTCCTTGAGCATCTCCGAGTAGGCGATCAGCTCGGGCTTCCCTTCGACCGAGCCGTGGCCAGGGATGACTCGCACGTCATCGGGAACGGTTGCGACCACGTGGTCGATGTTGGCGATGAGCCCGTCGAGGTCGCCGCCGCTGTTGAAATCCACGAAGGGCAGGAAGCCGCCGGCCACGAACTGGTCGCCCATGTGCACCACGTTCGACCGGGTGAAGTACACCACCACGTCCCCATCACCAGAGGTTTCCGGGCCTCCCCGGTAGCAGCTCCCGGTGGGCGCACCTTGGATGGGACCACGCTCCTGGCACGCAGGAGCGGGCGGCGCCCGCCGACCGGCAGGTCCGTGCCGCGAACGGGTGGCGCCGGCGCGGGCAAATCAGGCTTCACAAACGAGCGCGAAGAGCGGATGACGGTTCCTCGCCCGCTCCTGCGCATGGTCGAGCGCACCCTCACCCAAGGGAGGCCCCGATGGCCCGAACCACGATTGCAGCGCTCCTATTGCTGTCCGCCGGCTGTTACCACGCGTCGATCGAGTCCGGGAGGAAGCCCGGAAACGACAAGATCGAGAAGGACTGGGCCGCTGGCTGGGCCTGGGGACTCGTCGGGCCGGAGCAAATCCAGGCGCAGAGCACTTGCACGAGTGGGTTGTCGAAGGTGGAGACGGAGCACTCCTTCCTCAACGGCCTGGTGGGGGCGCTGACGCTCGGCATCTACACCCCGATGCATCTGACGGTGACCTGCGCTTCAGGGCCGACCGCCGAGGTTCCCGAGCCGACGACGCCGGCCTCTCCGGAAGTCGCCGCCGCGCATTGAGCCCGGCGCGGCCGCCGCACGCTCACCGGAACAGCGCGACCCAGCGCGGGTAGTTCGCGCTGCAGGCGATGGGCGCACCGTGAGGAGTGCCCACCCCGCACGTCGCGGCGTCGTCGGCCTGCCGCGACGGGTCCATCCCCAGCGCCTGCCAGACCGCGAGGTGGTAGGGGCAGTTGAGATCGCCTCCGGTCGGAACGCCGCCGGTGAAGACCGTCGGTGCGGAAAAGCCGTAGAACGCCGCCGCCGGCGAGGTGACCCAGGAGGAGTCGGCGGCGGTCCAGGGCGCCGGCACGCCCGACGGCGCATCGCACGTGGAGGCGAACTGCACCACGCGCGACACCGGAAACAGCTTGGCCAGGTACGCAGCGTGGCCGCCGCCCTGGGAGTGGCCAGCGGCGATGATGCGGGTCCAGGCGATCCGATCGGCCGCCGCGCTCGCCGCCGGGTTGCTCCGGAAAGCCCCCCAGCCGGCGCCTGGCCTGGTCACATCGAGCGCTCGGAGCGCCTGGTCGACCCTGAGGATGATCCCCTCGTCCTCCCGGATGTCGCCGAGCGAGGCGTCCGCCCCCGGATGGAAGACGCCGGTGATCAGCGTGGCCCGGGTCGCGCCGTAGCAGTCCGGCCGACTCCCGCACAGCTGCGCCACGGCGAGGTCGCTGCGGTAGGCGACGGCCAGGACGTGGTTTCCGGCCTCGGCGGCGGCGACCAGGACGTTCTGGCGCGGGTCGACCGCCATCTGCCCCGGCGAGCCGCCCGACCCGTTGAGCAAGAGCACGAGGAGGCCGCTCGGCGAGACCGACGGCTCCAGCGCGTAGTTCAGTCTCGCTGCGTTCTGCCCCAGGGAGCTTGCCCCCGCCGACAGGGGGCTGAAGACATTGCATGTGCCGCCACCGACGACCGCGCCCGCCCCGGAGAGCGGGCAGGGCCGGAGATCGACCGTGCCAGCGTCGTGCCCGGAGCCCGGCGCGCTCGCTCCGCCGCATCCCAGCGCCGCGGCGAGGAGGAGCCACGGGGCGGATCGGAGGGTGCGCATCGGGCCCTCCTACTCGAGCACGAACAGCCGCACGCCTTCGCTGGTCGCGGCCGTGTGCCAGCCGGAGGTCTCCGCGTCGCCGAGCGGTCCGTCCACCTCGGCTGTGGTGAGAGCGAGCACGGCGGCCGGCCCGGGCACGCCTGCCGGCATTGACCGTTCGAGGATGCCCAGCGCCTCGATCGCTCGCGCGGTCACCTCGGAGGCCACCGCCGGCCGACCCAGCACGTCGTCGAAGAGCATTCCGCTCCCCATCGCCAGGGCGGCGCGGACCCGGACCCCGGAGACGGCCGTCGCCCGCGCCACCTCGCGCGCGAACCTCAGCACGTCCGTCGCGTCGGTCGCCCCGGGCGAGGCACCGGTCATCCACAGCCGGTTCCCTGCCTGGGCGAAGGCCACCCGCCACCCGCCGAGCCAGCCCTGCGCCTCGCGTGCCGCCTCGGCCAGCGCCTCCTGGGCCGCCGCGAGCCGGTCCGGCCCCGGCGGCACGACCTGCGCCACGTAGGCCACCGCGCGAAGCAGCGGACGGGACGCCGCGGCCGCGACCAGCTCGGTCGCCCACGGGCGCGGCTCGGGCAGCGCCCACTCGCGGAGGAGCACCAGGTCCCCCGGCGTCTCGGCCACCGACTCACCTCCCGCCCCGAGAAGCGCCTCGAGCCGATCGGCCCCGGTTCCCACCGGTGCCAGCAGCTCGGCTCGTCGCTGGGCGTGCCCGTTCCACCAGGGCAGGAGCAGCGCCGCCTCCGGTCCGCGGAGCGGCTGCAGCTCCTCGCCACGCTCGACGAGCAGATCCACCGTTTCCAGGGCCTCGTACCCCAACCCGCTCCGGGGCAGGAACTGCACCAGCCTCCGGACCCGGCCGCTCTCGGGCACGCACAGCACCGCGAGTGGTACCCGCATGCACTCCTTGAGACGCTCGGTGAGGCGGGCCGGGGGCATTGCCGCGGCCTCGGGTGAGAACCACCGAGCCGTTTGCCACTCCTCACCCATGGCGACCAGCTCGTCGGTGAGAACGCGGAAGACGTCGAACAGCGAGGCGAGGCGCTCGGCCTCACCCACAACGAGGGAGACGAGGGATCGGAGCCGGACCTGCACCTCCTCCAGGCGCTCCGGCCGGATGAGGGTCTCGATCCCATCGAAGGTGAGCGCGGCGATGTCCGCGGGCTTCAGTGCCCGCAGGCAGCTCCGGATGCTCACGTAGGTGGCGCCCTCGACCAGGATCGGCCGGCCCCGCCCGGCGAGCGTGCGCTCCACCCGGCCGAGGTGAATCGGCAACGCGCGGCGGAGCTTCCGGCGACGCTCCACCCACTCCGCCGATGGGCTGCTCCGTCCTCGCTGCGGCATCTCTCCATCGCCGCTGCGGAACAGCGACACCACGATGTGCGAGAGCGGCCCGCCGACCGAGGTGGTGAAGGCCAGGGTGCCCGGGAGAGGTCCGGGGCCGGAGGGGATGGGACGGAGGTGACGGCGGTCTCCGCTGAAGATGTGCTGCGTCTTGTTCACCTGGACGAGCCCCGAGGCCCCCAGCGCATGACCGAAGGTCAGGAGGCCTCCGTAGGGGTTGCTCCACCCATCGCGGATCCGCTCCACCGCCCGATGCCACTCGAGCCCCATCCCCAGGAGGAAGGCCAGCTCGATGCTGGGGAAGGCATCGTGCACGACGGCGAAGCCCGACCCGGGAAAGGTGGCCGGCCGCACGCCGGCGTCGTCCGCGGTCGCGGCGAAGGCCTCGCGGATCGCGGTGGCGAAGATGACCGGCGACTGCCGCTCGAGGAAGCTGGGGTTGCTGCTTCCCTCGCCGACCCCGAGCACCTCCACCACCGGGGAGCCGGCGTGCCGCGGGGAGCGCGAGGCGAGGACCTGCGCCACCAGCTCCTCGTCCGAGGTCACCAGCGTCGCCGCGGCGCCGCAGCACGGGGCGGCGATGTCGTCTCCGTCGAAGTACGGGGTCCGCCGTGTGCTCCGGCGCGGGAGCCGTCCGGACTGCATCGCCGCCGGGTACGCGCCGGCGGCCTGGAACTTCCGCATGGAGATCGTCGACAGCGCCGCCTCGACCGCCTGGCGTGACACGCCGAGGTTGCGGCGCATGCAGTCCATCAGGAGGTCGCCGACCACCAGCATGTCCAGCCCTCGCGCCTGGTCGAGGTCCCCGAGGACGGTACGGATCTGGTACTGCGACGCGTAGCCGGAGGGGATGATCTGCCCGGCGACTACCAGCACCGTCGCGCCGCGCTCCGCGGAGCGCGCCGCCCGCACCGCCTGGGCGAAGGCCCACGCTCCGCTGTCCGACGTGCCGGCGACGAACTGGCACCGCGCGCGTCTCGACAGGTGGAGGAGGGCCTGGAGCGTCTGGGGTACGAGCCCGACGTTCATCCGCTCGTTGGGGTCGAGCCCCGGCATGCAGGTGACGAACAGGTCGGTCACCCGCTCGCAGGTTGCCCGGTAGCTCGGGTCATCGAGCAGGGAGTGAAGACTGGAGAGCGCGCGATGTCCCGCAGAGGCGAGGAGGTCGGTGAGCATCACCGGCTCGGACAGTCCGAAGTCCCGCTCCCAGTCGGCGGGCCGGGCGCGCCCGTCGTCGCTGCGATTCGGGTACCGGAAGAAGAGCCGGGCGAGCTCGGCCGCCTCCGGCTCCGGGGCGGGCTCGGAGAGGAAGTCGGTGGACCGCCGCTCCGGACTGAGGAACCGGGGGTTGCTCCCGTACTCGCCTGTCACCACGAAGACGCGCCGGCGCACGGGGGGAAGAAGAGCACGCCGGCTCGTCCCCGCCCACCCCGAAACGGAAGAGGCGTCACCCACCGGCAAGAGCACCCTCCCCGACGGTTTCCAGGCTCAGTCCCCCGCACCAGGGGGACGCCTGCGGAAGCGCGCAGCGGCGCGCCAGCGTCCAGGCTCAGC
>JBKPMY010000364.1:0-6781 GCA_046732375.1 Myxococcota bacterium | reverse complement strand
CTCCAGATCGTCGCGCGCGTGCTGGTCGACTCCGGTCTGTCGACCCAGCAGATCGACGAAATCATGCTGGTCGGCGGCCAAACCCGCATGCCGGCCGTCCAGGAACGCCTCACCCGCTTTTTCGGCAAGCCGCCCAGCAAGGGCGTCCACCCGGACGAGGCGGTCGCGATCGGCGCCGCGCTCTACGCGCACTCGCTGGAGGACAATTCGAACCTCCGTCTCCAGCTCCTCGACGTCATCCCCATGGCGATTGGCCTGGAGAAAGCGGGAGGCTCATTCCACGTGGTCTTCCCGCGCAACGCCGCCATCCCCAACGCCAAGCAGATCCAGGCCACCACCAGCTTCGACGGGCAGACCGAGCTGGCGATGCGCATCTACCAGGGGGACAACGAGGCGGCGAAGAAGAACGAGCTGCTCGGCGAGTTCGTCTTCTCCGGCATCAACGCCGGACGGGCCGGTGACGCGCAGGTGGAGGTCACCTTCGACGTGAACGTCGAGGGCATCCTCACCATGAGCGCGCTCGACCCGGCGACCGGACGGAAGATGAAGACCACCGTCCGGGTGACGCAGAGCTGAACCCGCCCGGGCTAGGCGGTCTTCTTCTCCTTCTCCAGCACCAGCTGCGGCGGCTCGTGCTTGGTCACCACTTCCTGGGTGATCTTGCACTCCCGCACGCCCTCCCGGTACGGGACGTCGTACATGATGTCCAGCATCGCGTCCTCCATGATGGCGCGGAGGCCGCGGGCGCCGGAGCTCCTCCGCATCGCCTCGCGGGCGATGGCGCGGAGCGCTTCCTTGGTGAAGGAGAGCTTCACCTTCTCGATCTCGAAGAGCTTCTGGTACTGCTTCACCAGCGCGTTCTTCGGCTGGGTGAGGATGGTGACCAGATCGTCCTCGCGGAGGTCGTTGAGGGTGGCCACCACCGGGAGCCGCCCGACGAACTCGGGGATCATCCCGAACTTCATGAGGTCCTCGGGCTCGACCAGCTTGAGGAGCTCGCCCACCGTTCGCTCGTCCTTGTGGACGATCTTCGCCCCGAATCCGAGGCCCTTCTCCCCTACCCGGCGGCGGATGATCGAGTCGATGCCGTGGAAGGCACCGCCGCAGATGAAGAGGATGTTCGAGGTGTCGACCTGGACGTACTCCTGCTGGTTGTACTTCTTGCCACCCCGCGGGGTGACGTTGGCCCGGGTGCCCTCGATGATCTTCAGCAGCGCCTGCTGCACGCCCTCGCCGCCCACGTCGCGGGTGATGCTGGGGGTGTCGCCCTTCCGGGCGATCTTGTCGATCTCGTCGATGTAGACGATGCCCCGGGCGGCCTTCTCCACGTCGTAGTCGGCGTTGTGAAGCAGGTTCTGGATGATGTTCTCCACGTCCTCGCCCACGTAGCCCGCCTCGGTGAGGCTGGTGGCGTCGGCGATGGTGAAGGGGACGTTGAGGAACCGGGCGAGGCTCTGGGCGAGGAGGGTCTTGCCGCTGCCGGTTGGACCGATGAGGAGGATGTTGCTCTTGGAGAGCTCGACGTCCTCGTTCCCGGCGGCCTTCACCCCGGGGCGGGGACGGGCGGGCGGCTTCTTCTGGTAGATGCGCTTGTAATGGTTGTAGACGGCGACCGCGAGGACCTTCTTCGCGTGGTCCTGGCCGATGACGTAGTCGTCGAGGAACGACTTGATCTCGGTCGGGGTGGGCAGCGAGACCTGGGGCTTGCCCTCCTCCCGGTCATGCTCCTCGGCGATGATGTCGTTGCAGAGCTTGATGCACTCGTCGCAGATGTAGACCGTCGGGCCGGCGATGAGCTTGCGCACCTCGCGCTGGGACTTGCCGCAGAACGAGCAGCTCAGGTTGACGGTGTGCTCCTTCTTCACCCTTCCGACCTCCAGGGCAGGCGGCCCTGACCGACACCGAAGACTCCAGCACAGACCCCGATGCCTGCGCCACCCTCGACGCTGCCGCGAAAATGGCCCCCTTGTCCAATATAAGTCCCGAGTTCCGGGCACGGCAGACGGGCGATCCCTAACGTCCTCGGCAGGACTGCTCCCTCGAGCGGCGACCTCGAGCAGATCAGTTCGCGGCGCGCACGACGGCCAGGGACTCCACCGCGGCGGCGAGGTCGTCGGCCTGGGTCCTGACCGACGCTGGCACGCCTCGGCAGATCCGGAGATCCTCCGCGAGCCTGCGGGCGGTGCGTGCAAGCTGACCCAGGCGCACCTCGGTGGGGGCGGCCTCGGGAGCCGGACGTGGGAAACGCTCGCTCAGCTCTCGGCGCACCGCGGCGACGGGGCGGTCCGGATCCCAGATGGAGTCCCGGATGCTCCGGTATTCCTCGGCATCGAGAGCGCCGCGCTCTTCTGCCTCGGCGAGCACCTCGACGACCTCGAAGGCCGGAGCCGGCCGCGCATCGGATGCCTCGGGTTTCCAGTGCCGCTCGTGGCGGTCGAGAAAGCTCCAGGAGCGGGTGAGCTTCAACGCGGTGGCCTTGCGGATGTGTAGCTCCCGCGTGCAGTAGGCCTCGAAGCTCGGGAATCCCCAGCTTTCCCACAGGGCCTCGTCCCGCACGCGGGTGAGCACGCGCGCCAGGCCCGTCCAGGACGCCTTGAAGGCCCGCGCGGCGTGAAGCACCTCCTCGCGGAAGGCACCGGCGCTCTCCGCCATCGGCGTCCGGGGCATCAGCCGGCTCCCCGGCCGATGGTGAACGACAGTCCAACCGTGGCCTGTTGCCCCTCGTACGGCCGGAAGGGCCAGCGCTGCAGCTCCTTCATGAGACACTCTTGAAGCGCACCCTCGGCGAAGCGCGGGTGGTCCACCCAGAGCTTCTTCACCTGCCCGTCGTTCCCGATGACGAACTCGATGGGAATGCGCTCGGCAAGGCCGGGCGAGCGCTTTGCCTCCTCGGCGAAGCAGGGGTACAGCGCCCTCTGCCGCTGGGCGATGACCGTCTGGATCGATCCGCGGTCGAACTTGGCCTCGATGCTCACGTCGTCCGGGTCGGTCTCCGGAGCGCCTGACCCCGTCCGCGGCCCGACGCCTGCCACGCGCGTGCCGCCTGGCCCGGGCCGCCGCCCACCCTTGTCCATCGGGTAGTCGAGCATCTCGTCCTGCTGCTTTCGCGCCTTGGCCAGCCGGATGACCGGAGGCTCCACCGCGATGGCCGCCTCCTCGGTGCGCTTGTCGAAGGTGCCGTGCACCGCCATGTACCGGGCCACCGCGCCCGCGGCGCCGGCCACCACCACGGCGATCCCCGCCACGATGGTCAACCGGACGTTGCGCTGCCGACGGGCGCGATCGCGCACCCGGCGCTCGAGCGCATCCACTCGCCACTTGGCCTCGGCCTTGGCGAGGTGGACCCGCAGAGCCTCCACGTGGGTGACGCGCTCGAAGTCCTCGCCGACGAGGGCGACCTCGGTCTGACCGTTGATGTCCCCGGCGTAGAGCCTGTCCAGGAGCTGAGCACCGTGGACCGGCCCGAGCACCAGCTCCCCCTTGCGGTACAGCCACTCTCCGCCGAGCGGGTGCTCGGCGTGTTCGACGTCGCGCGAGTCCATGGCGTGGGAGCGGACTAGTCTACCCTGCTCAGGGACACGTGAGGCGACGTCGTCTGGCGCTGTGGGTGTGGTACCGAGGCGACCCCTTCCAGGGCTGGCAGTCCCAGCGGACCGGGGGCTCGCTGCAGGAGACCCTCGTGGCGGCGCTGGCGACCCACGGTGTCTCGGGCGCTCCCATGGCCGCGGGTCGCACCGACCGGGGCGTCCACGCCCGCTGCCAGCCGGTGAGCCTGCGCGTTCCTCCCCTGCTCGCTCCCGAGGCGCTCGCGGGGCTCGGGGGCGCGCAGTGGGGCGTCGCCGCGGCGGTGGACGCGCCGGACGGCTTCCACGCGCAATGGTCGAGCGTCTGGAAGGAGTATCGCTACCGCCTGGCGACCGGTGCCGTCCCCGCCGCGTGGAGGAGCCTGGTGTGGGAGACCGCCACCCATGCACGTCTGGAGGGGCGCAGCGTCGACCTGGCGCGGGTCCGGTGGGCTCTTCAGCGCGCGGTGGGCACGCGCGACTTCGCGGCGCTCCACGCGCGATCGAGCGTGCGCCGGCCGCGGACGCTGGAGCGCGTCTCGTGGTGGGAGCGGGACGGCGTGGTGGAGGTGGCGCTGCGCGGGGACGCGTTCGGGCGCTACGGCGTGCGCCTGCTCGTCGGCGGCGCGGTGCTGGTCGGTGCCGGGCTCGCCGACGAGGGCACGTGGGAGCGCGCGCTCGAGAGTGCGACGCCGTTCCAGGGGCTGCGTGCGCCCGCCGCGGGCCTCACGCTCTGGGAGGTGGGCTACGCCGCGAAGCTCGACCCGTTCGCCGGCGTCACTCCGCGCGTTCCGGGAGTGCCGCCGTTCGTGCCTCTGGATCAGGCCTGGGGCGGCACGCCGTAGGGCACCATCGGTGCGTCGTGCTTGGCCAGCACGTCGGCGATCGCCTCGCGCAGGTACTCGCTCTGGCGAATGCGGGTGGTGCGGGAGAGCGACTTCAGGGCCTCCAGTCGGTCCCGGGTGAGCCGGAACACGACGGAGGTGAGGCGGGGCGTCGGGTGGGAGATGGTCATACCTTGATGCACATCGTCCTACGTCCTGGCGTGGGGTCAACTTCTTCGCCGCCGGCCCGCAAACGAGTTCTCTGAGACCTCGAACGCCGGATTCGCCGAGAGCCCGGGAAACGAGTCCTCTGCGACGTCGTCCGGCCCGTGAGGCGAGCTTTCCGGGGCCCCGCGTCCTGGGGTCACTCGAAGATGTAGGTCCGGAACTGGAGGCCCCCGACGACCGCGGCGGCGATGCGGATGCCCTGCCCCGCGGTCACCTCCGCCGCCCCGCCCAGATACAGGCCGAACACCGGGAGCAGCTCGTACTGGATGCCGAACCCCAGGCGGGGGCCCGCGGTCACGTTGGGCGTGACGTGCAGGGAGAGCTCGGCAGTGAGGTAGGTCTTGAAGCGCTCCTCGCCGAAGTACGCCCGGAGCCCGCCGGCGATCGAGACGTCCACGGCGGACCCGCCGAACCCGGTGCGCGCCCCGACGGTCCACTCGTTGCCCGAGGCCCCGAAGGGAAAGGTGAGCAGCGTCTCCAGCAGCGCTCGCCGCCCCTCCTCGGTCTCACCGCCCGCCTTCACCTCGCGCTTGAAGTCGATGCCGCCGCCCACCAGGAACCCGAGCGCTCCCCGATGGTCGAACCGCTCCTCCTCCTCCGCACGAACCTCCGCAGGGATCAGGAGCAGGCCCAGCCCGATCACCGTGGTCCAGCGGTGGGCCGGACTGCGCAGGAGCGCCGCGCGCCCAGGCTCGCGCGCGCGGGGCGCGCCAGCGTCCAGGCTCAGCCCCCCGCACCAGGGGGACGCCTGCGGAAGCGCGCGGGGCGCGCCAGCGTCCAGGCTCAGCCCCCCGCACCAGGGGGACGCCTGCGGAAGCGCGCGGGGCGCGCCAGCGTCCAGGCTCAGGAGTGCGCTCCGGCCGGCGGCAGCCCAGCCGCCTCGTTCAGCCGCCCCGAGCGGAACGGCTCGAGGTCCAGCGCGACGAAGGCGAAGCCACGCGCCCGGAGCGCCGCGTTGATCCGCTCGCGGAACGCGGGATCTGCGAACCGGTGCTGCTCCTCGGCCGAGACCTCCAGCCGGGCGATGTCTCCGTGGTACCGGACGCGGAAGTTCCGCAGCCCGGCGGCTCGCAGCTCCGACTCGGCGCTGCCGATCTGCACCAGCCGCTCCGGGGTGACCGCCGTCCCGTAGGGAATGCGCGAGGCCAGGCAGGGCATCTGCGGCTTGTCCCAGGTGCGGAGTCCCAGCGCACGGGAGTGGGCGCGAATCTCGTCCTTGGTCAGGCCCACCTCCGCAAGCGGCGAGCGGATGGCCTGCTCACGCGCAGCCTGGTGTCCGGGCCGGTGGTCCCGCAGGTCATCGGCGTTGAATCCGTCGACGATCGCCGCGAGGCCGAGCTGGGCCGCCCACTCGGTGCAGAGGCCGTACAGCTCGCTCTTGCAGAAGTAGCATCGGTTGGTGGGGTTCGCGGCGTAGCGCGGATCGCTCACCTCGTCGGAGTCGACCGAGACGTGCCGGACCCCCAGCTCGGCGGCGAGCACCTCGGCCTCCCGCTTCTCCTCGGGTGCGACACTTGCCGAGATGGCGGTCAGCGCCACCACGCGCTCGCCCAGCTCGTCCCGGGCGAGCCGGAGCACGAAGGTGCTGTCCACCCCGCCGGAGAAAGCCACCAGCACCGAGCCGAGCTCCCGCAGGGATGCGCGGAGCTGCTGGACCTTGTGGCCGCTCTGCTCGACCAGCTGCTCCCACTGCGGGGGCGTCAGCATGGCGGGCGCACTCCTCCGACGATCAGCGCTTGCCCTTGGCCTTGCGCGGCTTGGCCACCCGCGCGGCCCGGGCGGCGGGGCGAGCACGCGCGCCCTTCCTCGCCGGGGGGGTGGCTCGCATCCGCTTGCCGGTGATGACCCTCAGCTCGTCCGGCGTGACGTAGCCCATGTCCAGGAGAGCCTGGAAGATCCGGAGCGCACCCGACTCCACCGTCTCCACGTCGGAGCGGATGGTCACCTCGGGAGAGCCCGGCGGCTCGTAGGGCTCGGTGATGCCGACGAAGTTCGGAATCTCTCCGGCGAGCGCCTTCTTGTAGCGCCCCGTCGAGTCCCGCTGGATGAGCTTCTCGGTGGGGCAATCGACGTACACCTCGAGGTAGCGGCCGATGAGGCGCCGGTTCTCCTCGCGCGCTCCCTTGTACGGGCTGACCGAGGCGACCAGCGTCGCGACCTGGTTGC
>JBKPMY010000363.1:0-3834 GCA_046732375.1 Myxococcota bacterium | reverse complement strand
GAGGTGAACAGCTCCACCAGCACCGGTGGACGGGGCTCGGCGGCGGCGAGCGCTGGACCGAGGACGGCGAGGGCGAGGAGGGAACGCATTCGGTGAGCCTCAGGGAACGTGACTCTCGGTCGGCAGCGCACGACGGAGAGGAATGGCGAGAAGCCCGAGCGCCAGCCAGGGCAGCGCATGGTAGGCCATGAGATGAGAGGCGCTCCCGTCGGTGCAGTGCCAGTGGAGGGCGAACAGGCCGGTCGAGGCGGCGGTCAGCGCGAGTGCCGCCGTCCGGGGCGCATCGAGCGCCATGCCCCGGAGAAGCGCCAGTCCCACCGCGAGCGGGATGACCGCGGTCAGGGCGACCGTGACCAGACAGGGGAAAGCGCTCCGCATGGTCGTGGCCGTGTGCACGCCGTTACCTGACAGCACCAGGAGCAGCGGCACCAGGGGGACGACGAACAGGAGGACGCGCGGGCTCCGACGCTCTGGCGCGAGCGCGACGACGCTCCCCAGCGTGACCAGAACCAGGAGCACTGCCCCGACGATCGCCAGGGCCATGTGGTGGGCCAACGGCGAGCTCCAGTTGCGGGTCCCGAGGAGCACCGTCACCACCACCGCCACCGCTCCCTGGAGCAGGGCGATGCGTGCCGCGTCTCGCCTCCAGGCGCGAAGCGGGGCCGTCCGGAGCTCCTCGAGCACACGGCCGTGCACCGCCGAGAGCGAGGGCCCCGCGGTCATGGCCACCGGCGCCTGCTCGGGAAGCAGCGGGCCGCAGACGGCGCACCCGCGGGCGTGGTCGAGTGACGCCTGGTCCAGACGGTCGGAGGCCAGTGCTTCCAGGAAGCGGTCGCAGTCGGTCATGCGGGCTCCCTGTGCGGCGCGAGCAGCGTGCGAAGACGCTCGTAGCCTCGGTGGGCTCGCACCTTCACCGCGGTCTCGGTGACCCCGAGCAGCTCGGCGATCTCCCTGAACGAGAACCCCTCGAAGCGATGGAGCACGATGGCCTCCCGCTGGCTCTCCGGCAGCTTCGCCAGCGCCGCCTCGACCGTGCGGGTCAGGCCAGGGTCCGGCAGGGGCGCCGCCTCGGCAGGTCGGTCGGGGAGCTGGTCCGCCGGGTGCGGCTCCTCCCGCCGGTGGCGGCGGAGGTGGTCCCGGGCGGCGTTGATCGCCACCGTGTAGAGCCAGGGCCGGAAGCGAGCGCCCTTCTGATAGCGGCCCCGGGCGCGGACGATGGAGAGGAAGGTCGTCTGGAGGACGTCGCCCGCGGCCGACCCGACGATGCGGCGCAGAGCTCCCTCGAGGCGGGGGGCGTGCCGCGTAAACAGCTCGGAAAAGGCCTGCTCATCTCCCTGGACGAATCGCTCCATCAGCTGCTCATCGGTCTCGGTGCTATCCGAGGGCTTACGCTGGAGGGGCGGGACAGGTTTCACCGGCGGACCGTCGCTTTACCACGCGTCCGACGGCGCCTCCCGCCTGTGGTAGTCGGTGGCGATCAGGTCGGGCCCGGGCTGGTCCCGGCGCCGCCGCGTCCTGGAGGTATTCCGATGAAGACCCTGCTCACTGCGCTCGTGCTCTCCCTGCCCCTCGTCGGCTTCGCCCAGTCTGTGGACAAGATGACCAGCGACACCAAGGCGGCGGCCGACAAGACGGCGAGCGACGCCAAGGCAACCACGGACAAGGCGGCGAGCGACACCAAGGACTCCGCGAACAAGGCCGCCGACGACACCAAGGCCGCCGCAAGCCACACCAAGAAGAAGGCCAAGCACGGTGCGAAGAAGACCGCCGACGACACCAAGGCGGCCGCCGACTCGATGACGAAGTAGACGCAGAGGTCCGGAAATCGATGCCCCGCGTCCACTGCACCGGATGCAGTCGGGGAAGACCTGCGCGTCCGGATCATGCACTCGTGTCGCCTGCCCGCCCGGGAGGGGAAGGGGCACAGGTCCCGGAAGCGGGTGGAGGGGGACCGTGACGCGGCGCGGTTGGCCCGGAGCCCGGGTTGACGGCGCCGCTGCCGCGCAAGAGGCTCCGGCGCGATGATCCGGCCCGCGCGCATGGCGCTCCTGCTCGGCTCGGCTGCCGTCCTCGGCGGGGTTGCGCTGGTCAACGCGGGGATCGTCGGGAGGGCGCGCGACGCGGCGCAGGCAGAGGCCCTCCGGCTCGCGGCGCACGCGGCAGCGCTTGGACAGCTCGAGTTGCAGACGAGGATCCGCCAGCTCGAGGCGCGCGCCACCGCCGCTGCGTCTCTCAATGCGGTCCGGGCTCTCGTTGCCCAGCGGGTGGACGAACGGACGCTCCGTGACGGTTTCGAGACCGAGGAGTGGTGGCGCAGCTTCCGGGACGAGTTTCCGGCCCAGCTGCTGATCCTGGGGCCCGAGCGCTACGAGTTCGGAAAGAAGGAGCTCGCCGACGCGCTGAAGGTGGATCCCCTGGTGCGCGAGGTGGTGAAGCACTCTCCGGCCTCCGCCTTGCTCCGTGTCGATGACCTGGTGCTGAGCACCAGCGCCGCACTGGTCGACGTCCCCGTCGATCCCGCTCGCCGGCCGGCGGCCATCGTGCTCGCCCAGCCACTTTCGAATCAGGATCTCGCCCGCATCGCCGGACGCACCGGGGGGGCGGTCGCGGTCGCGGCCGCCGACCGCCACGTCCTCGCCGAGAGTGGACCCCCCGAGGAGCAGCAACGCCTCCGAGAACTGCTCGGTCGACCTCGGGCCGTCCTCGACGGGGCCACGGCTGCCGCCGGCTCGGTTCCCATCGGTGACGGGCTGAGCCTCTGGACATACGCCGACACCCGCCTCGCCTCAGAGGCTGCACGCCGGCCAGCCCAGACGGTCGTCGCGGTGCTCTGGGTGCTCGGCCTGGCAGCCTCCGCCGCGCTGCTCGTGGCGAGCTTCCGCCGGCCCAGGGAGGATCGCGCGCTCCTCGAAGCCACCCGGGACGAGCTGCGGAAGACCCGCGCCGAGCTCGATCGGCTCCGGACACCGGTGCCCGCGACGCATTCAGGGGAAGTCCCTCTCGGGCCGACCTTGCTCTCGCACTCCACGCCGACGCAGTTCGGCCGCTACCAGCTGCTGCACGTGCTCGGGCAGGGAGGGATGGCGACCGTCCACCTGGCGGTGTCGCACGGCGTCGAGGGATTTCGCCGCTTCTTCGTCGTGAAGCGGCTGCGGGAGGACGTGGCCCGGATGCCCCAGGTCGTGCACCAGTTCGTCATCGAGGCGCGGCTGGGGGCGAGCCTCGTTCACTCCAACATCGTTCCCATCTTCGACTTCGGCAGAGTGGGGGACGAGTTCTTCCTCGCGCAGGAGTACATTCTGGGGCGGGACCTCAACCTCCTCGTCCGTCGCGCGCGGCACCAGGGAGGCGCCGGCCTGCCGCTCCCGGCGGTTCTCCACGTGGCCCACGAGATCCTCGACGCGCTGTCGTACGCGCACGCGCGAACCGACCCGTCGGGCCAGCCTCTGGGCATCGTGCACCGGGACATCTCTCCGATGAACGTGATGGTCAGCAGGCAGGGCGAGGTGAAGCTCCTCGATTTCGGGATCGCCCGTTTCGACCACAGGGACGGCACTGCCACCGACGCGGGACTGGTGAAGGGCAACGTGCTGTTCATGTCCCCGGAGCAGGCGCGGGGTCTGCCCATCGACGCCCGCTCGGACCTGTTCTCGCTCGGGCTCACCCTCTACTACTGCCTGACCGGCGAGCCCCTCTATCAGCAGGACGGCTCGGACTACGATCTGCTGGTGCGCGCCGCCCAGGGACCAAGGCCCGTGGAGCTGGCGCGCGTCTCCAGCCTGCCGGAGCCCGCAGCCGTCCTCCTGGAGAGGGCCCTTCGGATCGACCCCAACG
>JBKPMY010000362.1:0-22020 GCA_046732375.1 Myxococcota bacterium | reverse complement strand
GTCAAGGACCTCATCGGCTCGCGGAAGCAGGAAGTCCTCTTCGCGGAGAAGGGTCAGCGCATCGACGCCGTGGTCGAGCAGATGCGCAGGTACGGCTTCAGTCAGATGCCGGTGCGGGATCCGCACGGCAGCACGGTGGGGATGATCCACGAGTACGACCTTCTCAATGCGCTGGTCTCGAAGAAGCAGGGCTTCCACGACGCCATCGACCCGCTGATTGCACCCCTGCAGGGCGTGGTGAGCCCGGAGGCGACGCTCGCTAGGCTCCGCGAGGTGTTCGCCCAGGACAACGTGGCGGTGGTGAAGGAGCACGAGCAGGTCATCGGCATCGTCACCAAGATCGATCTCATCGAGTACCTCGCGGAGCGAATGTGAGCGGCAAGTCGAATGCGGTGTACCGGGTGACCGTGGAGATCGCCCCCGAGTCGGAGCAGGCCTGGGTGCGGTGGCAGACCGAGGAGCACATCCCTGCGGTGGTGGAGCAGCCGGGGTTTCTCGGGGCCACGCTGTGGAAGGACCGGGAGCGCGCGTCCGACGGGTGGGCGCGCTACGTCATCCACTACCGCTCGGAGAGCCTGGCGGCGATCGAGGCGTACCGCGCGTCGCCGGCGGCGACGCAACTGCGCGACGACCACACGAAGAAGTACGGCAAGGTGACCCGCATCACCCGGAGCGTGCTCGGCGAGCCGGTGTTCATCGGCCCGCAGGACTGATGGCGGAAACCGAGCGAGTTGAGCGGCCCTCGCGCCCGATCCCTGCGTCGCTCGTCGGTCACGGGACCCGAGCCCCGCTCCCTCCTCGCTCCTAGGCCTCGGCCGCGATCGCGACGCGGATCATCCGGTCGACCCAGGTGGTCTCGGGGTTAACGCCGGCGCGCTTCCCGTCCCGAGCGACCCAGCAACGCTCGCGCCTCCGAGCTCCCCACCGGATCGAATTGCGGATTGAGGTCCAGGGCCCGCTGGATCAGCGCCTTGCCCGCCTCCGCGTCGCCCTGAGCCAGCCGGATCGCTCCGGCGTGGTAGAGGAGCCGCGGATCCGGCGTGCCGTGCGCCGTCGCGCGGTCGATGGCCGCCCGTGCCTCGGCGTTCCTGCCCGCGCGGTGGAGCCCCCAGGCGTAGGCGGCCTCCACCGCGAGGCCGGGGCGTGTGCGGTGCTCCGCCTCCAGCAGGCGGAGCGCCTCGTCGAGGTTGCGTCCACGCGAGGCGAGAAAGGCCCCCAGCATGAGGGCATCACCCTTGCGTCCTTCCTGCACGACCCGCGCCTCGGCGGCCGCAGCGCCCGCGGGATCGCCCCCAAGCGTGCGCGCGTCGGCGAGGAGCCAGGCGGTCTCCACCAGCGGCTGGGTGGTGAGCGCGCGCTGGAGCAGCGCGGAGGCCGCGTCCGGCTCGCCACGGGCCAGGCGGCAGCGCGCCTCGAGGACGAGCGCCGGAGCGTAGTCGGGCACCGCGAGGAGCGCCTGCTCCGCTCCCGCCAGCGCACCGTCCAGGTCGCCTTCGTGCCAGAACACCAGCGCCGCCTGAACCAGCATCCACGCCAGGGGCTCGGGGTCGCGCGCTCCGCGCCCGGCCTCGATGGCTCGCGCGTAGAGCCGCTTGGCTCCGGCCACGTCTCCCGTCACCCAGCGCAGATGGGCGGCCCGTCCGTAGGAGGCGAGACCGGGCTTCACGTCGACCAGGCGCTGGCCCGCCTCGAGCGCTCCAGCGACGTCGCCGAGCTCCAGAGCTGCGTCGGAGAGCGTGGCCAGCGCCAGGACGTCCTCGGGGGCCTGGGCCAGCACGGCCGAGGCCTGACGCCTGGCCTCGGAGAATGCGTGCTGGTTGAGCAGCACCATCCCCCGGAGACCCAGCGCGCCCCGGTGACCTGGATTCGCCTCGAGAGCCAGCGTCGCCGCCGCGTCGGCCGCCAGGTACAAGCCCGGGTCGGCGCTCCGCCGGGCCTTCTGCACCCACGTCTGGCCGAGAAGCACCCAGTCATCGGCCATCGGCTCACGGCGCAGTCGCTCCTGGACTCCGAGGAGCTCTCGGTCCAGCGGCCCATCGCCCCCCGGCGCGGCGAGGGCGAGGGCCCGGGCTTCGGTGAGGTCGACCTTGGCGGGGGACTGGCTCCGCTTGCACGCCGCTCCGAGGAGGAGGGCGACGACTCCGAGGATGACGGCGTGCGCGCGGTGCATGGTCGTGGCCCTGACTACGGGGTGGGCTTGCCGTGGCCCTGGTCGAACCCGGACCAGGGCTTCGCCAGCCACGGGGAGCGGTTGAGGTACACCGCGTCGTTGTTGTCCACCCCGTCGCTGATCCCGGACGGCGCCCCGGTGAGCAGCACCGAGAGGAGGATGTCGGTGACGTCGTCCTCCTTGTTGGTCCCGCCGTAGATGACACGCCCGTTGGGGAAGGCCGAATCGGTGGTCAGGTCGACGCGCAGCACGTCGCCGATGGCGGTGACCGTGTAGCCGTTCTGCTTGAGGCCGATGATGTCCAGGATGTCGGTCCGGTTGCTCTTGAAGGGCGTGGGGTCGACGCCCAGCCCGGCATAGATGCCCACCGCCTCCGCATCGCGGACGATGATCGGATTGAGGAAGTAGGCGGCGAAGTTCGCGACGTCGGTGGCCGGCGTGGTCCGGTTGTACTTGTCCTTGTCCTGGAGCCCGATCACCGCCTCGTTGATCAGCGGGAGGCCCAGGCGCGAGACCTGGACCCAGGGACCGATCGCATCGGCGCCGCCGTTCTGGCGCTGGATATTGATCTTCCGGCGGCTCGCGGACGCCCAGACCCCGATGATCGAGTCGTTGGTCCGCGTCGTCGGCAGCTGCCCATCGACGGTGACCTTGGTGACCGGGATGTCCAGCGCGATGGCGTGGCAGTTGAATCCGGCGACTCCGTCCTGCGCGGTCCCCTTCGCTCGAAGGTTCGCGAGGTCGAAGATGCCGCCCAGGTCGACGTAGAAGCCGTCATCGCGGGGGCCGGCGAAGACCGTGCCCTCCGACCCACCGTTGCCCATGGGGCGGACGAACTCCTGGGAGAAGTCGTCGTTGTACGCGTTCTGCGGCGTATTCAGCAGTCCGAGCGCCTTGAGGGTGGCGAAGGTGCGTGGGCCCGGGTTGGGAGGCGCGACCGGAACGTCCTGGGCGATGACCGTGGACTGGCGGCCCTGCACCTTGGTCACCGTGTAGGTCTGCTTCTGGAAGCCGACCGAGCCGGAGAGCTGCGCGAAGAACTCCTTGCCCCCGCCCGGCCCCTTGGTCATATCGGCCACGTCCACCCGGGTGAGCGGCTCGGTCCGGAAGCGGATCTGGTAGGTGATCGCATCGGCGAGGCTGGAGACGCCGCGCACGACGTGCACCTCGTAGAGCACGTCGTCGGAGAACTTGTGGAAGTTCGGTCCGCCGGACGGCTCCTCGAGCGGGTTGTAGGCCGCGACGATGTAGAGCCGGTCGTGGCTCCCGGGCTTGATCCACGCCCAGAGGTCGGTGTTGTCGGCCGCGGGATCGAACGAGATCGCCGGGGCTTCGCGGTGGCTCGAGGCCAGCGCCATCAGCGGTGAGAGCAGGCCGGCCAGCAGCAGGCCAGTGAGACGGGAACGGTTACGCATCACGATGTTCTCCTTCGGGGAAAGCGCTACTGAGGGTTGATGACGAAGACGCTGCCGCTGCCGCTCGCTTCGGAGTCGACATAGGCGTAGCTGTCGGACTGGGCGGCGCGGTGAAGACCGGCGGGCACGTCGAAGTCTCCGATGGTCGTACCCACCGGATCGCCGGCCCGAATTCCGGCGGTGGTCCACCGCTCGAGCTGCGCCTTTCCGGTGCTTGCGTCGGTGGTCGCGAGGAGGAGGTTGCGCCCGTTTTCAACGACGGCGAGGCCGGCCGGGAAGCCCACACGCAAGCCGGTCACCAGCTCCGAGGCAGCGCCGGAGGAGACCTTGAGCAGACGACGCGTGCTGGCGCCGTCGGTCTCGGCATCGAGGACGTACACCTCGGTTCCCGAGCCGATGGCGACCCCGGAGGGGTCGATCAGGCCGGACTTCAGCAGAGTGGAGAGGGCCCCGCCGCTCGCGGAGGTCTCGAGGACGGCCGGAGCTCCATCAGCGGGATCGCTCCCGGTGAAGACGACGCGGTTTCCAGCGACCGAGAGCCCCCGCGGGAGCGTTCCCTCGGTGCCGGCGAGAACGTTCGGCGTGCCGCCCGAGGCGGAGACGGTGACGATCGCCCCGAGGGCCCCGGTGCTCGTCTCCACGCCGGGATCGGCGATCACCAGCGTCCGTCCGTCCCCGGTCACGTCGACCGGTCCCGGCGAGACCAGGTCGGCCAGGCGGGTCGGCATCCCGCCGGAGGCGGGGACGCTGAACAGCGCCGCGCCCTCGTCCGCCAGGGCGGTGAAGTAGGCCGTCTTTCCGTCCGGACTCAGCGCCGCGTCGAGCGGGAGACGGAACGCGGTGCCACCGCTCACCGCGGTGGCAACGGACTTCACCGTCCCGTCTCCCTTCGCTGCCGGGGGCGGAGTCTCATCCTTGCTGCAGCCAGTGATGGCGAGGGCCAACGCCATGGCGCCGGACCACGCGACCCGTCTCTTCATCGGAACCTCCTCATGGTTGCCTGTGTCGCCCGGAGATACGGACCGAGCCGAGGACTGGATGTCCGTCGCTACGCGAGCGCCGCGATGCGCTCGCCGAGCCAGAGCACTCCGAGGCCGGCGAGAGCCCAGGAGAGCGCCGGGGCCGCGCGCACTCGCGCAAGGGTGTGCCGCCGGGAGAGCCGGAGCAGCGGCACGGTGGCGAGGATCACCAGCAGCTGCCCGAGCTCGACTCCGAGATTGAAGGAAACCAGGCCCGCGGCCAGCGCGGCCCGCGGAAGCGCGAGCTCCTGGAGCGCGCTCGCGAATCCGAAGCCGTGTACCAGGCCGAAGCAGAAGGTGAGGCGCCAGCGGCGGCGGACGGCCTCGGCGACTCGCGCCGATGCAGCGCCGCCGGACCGGAGCGCCCAGAGGTTCTCGGCCGCGACGGCGACGACGCTGGCGGCGATCGCTGGCTCGACGATCGAGCTGGGGATCGTGACCACGCCCAGTGCGGCGAGAGCGAGCGTCACCGAGTGAGCGAGGGTGAAGCTGCTGACGATTCCGGCGAGCTGGGACAGCGATCCGCCGAGGAGGAGGAGTCCCAGCAGGAACGCGAGGTGGTCCCAGCCGGTGAAGATGTGCTCCATCCCCAGGCACAGGAACCGCCCTGCCTCGCTCAGGACGGAGGGCGTCGCCTCGACCTCGAAGCCCGGCGCCGAGGCCCGGGCGACCCGCTCCACGGTGTGCCCGCCGGCGTCCACCCGGGCCAGGTGCGTGTGTCCTGGCGAGAGCTGAGCGAGGAAGGGCAGGATCACGCTCCACCGTGCTGCGGCCGCGGGGCATCTCCACCGCAGCTCGAACCGCACGCCGTCCTCCTCCACGGCGTGAGAGGCGCTCCGGGCCAGCGCACACGGCGCACCGGCCGCGCGAACCTCCACTGCCGACGCCACGCGATGGAGCGCCGCGGCCTCGACGGCGGCCTCGTCGAGACCGTCGGGAGCGAGCATCGGCAGCTCACCCCGGAAGAAGGTCAGTCGCGCCTCGACCGTCCCGGGCTCGAGCGCCCAGTCACCCCGGGAGAGTCGCAGCGCGTGCGCCTGTCCCAGGGCAGGCGCGAGGAGCACGACGGCGAGCAGAAGGAACCGGTAGCGTCGGCTGGACGGACGCGAAGCACGCACGACCACGGTACGGGGGAGCCCGCGGGTCGGATGTTGGGTGGGGTGTCGCCGGGGGCCGAGGGGGTCCCGAGCTCACGACGCAAGAGCATTCACACACGGACTGCGAGTGATCGGGGCACGAGGAATCAGCGAGATGCAGCCTCGCGACTCGCACGCGCCGTCATCGAAATTGCTATTGCGTCGTGCGCTGGGGATCCCCTCGCCGGCCGGGCTCCGGTCCGGGCTCGGGCTCGGGCTCGGGCTCGGGCTCGGAGGGTGGAACTCTCAGCCGGCGAGAAGCTCGGCGAGGCGCTGCAAGCCGAGGCGGACCCGGGTCTTCACCGTGCCCAGGGGGTCACCGGTCTCTCGGGAGATCTCGCTCTGCGACAGCCCGTCCCAGTACGCGAGCTCGAGGGCCCGGCGCTGCTCGGGCGGCAGCGTGCCCAGGGCGCGCCGCAGCCGCGTCTGCGCGTGCACGTCGGGTGGCTCGGGCTGAGGAGCATCGGTCGTCGCGAGCTGCTCGCTCTGCTTCACCAGGCGGAGCCGAGCGCCGCGGTTCCGGATGCGATCGATGGCCCGGCTGCGCGCGATGGTGATGAGCCAGGCCTCCACCGACCCGCGAGACGCCGAATACTCCGCCGCCCGTCTCCAGGCGTCGATGAAGGCCTCCTGGAGGACCTCCTCGGCGTCCGCGGTCTCACGGAGCATGCGGAGCAGGAGAGCATAGAGCCGTGGGGAGTGGCGGCGGTACAGCTCCTCGAGGGAGCTCTGGTCGCCACGCCGAACCGCATCGAGCACGGTTCGGTCCTCGACCGGGCGGGTCATGGCGCGGCAACCGCTCCGGTGAGGATGATCGGCCCCTTCGGGGCGTCGCGCTCGGCGCCCTTCGGCTCCACTGACACGGCGAATGCCGCGGGGCGGCCGCCGGTCAAGATGTCCGGGCGCACCTCGGCGAACACGCGGCCGTCGGGCCCGGGCGTCAATTGACCGGCAGCGACCGGCTTGTCACGGATGAGCCACAGCTCGTAGTCGCGCGTGGCCTGCGCCTGGAAGCTCTTGCCCACGAACAGCGCGCGCCCGCGCGGGTTGAAGAGGACGATGCCCGTGCCCGGCGCGCCCGGCGCCGGCCCCGGAGGCGACGGCTTGAGAGATACGATCTGCGTCCCCGGTTCCTGCAGGAGCTGGAGCGCGTCGTCCTTGCGGAGCACGTCGATGCGCGCCTCGGCCAGATCCTTCTTGCACTCGGCGGCGGCCGCGCGGGCCATCTCTGTCGAACGATGAGCTTCCCGAACGTTGATCCCGCCAAGCACCAGGATGACGACAGCTGCCGCGGCGATGGAATACGTCCACGGGGGAATCGGGCGCAGGGCCTTCACGGCCTCGCGAGCCGGTTCCGGGGTGGACGGAGGGCCCGATGGACGCGGTGCCGGCTCCTCTCCCCGAGCGATCTCGCGGGCGATCCCCTCCCACACCCGCGGAGGTGGGCTGACGGGTTTCAGGTCGGCGGCGAGCGTCGCGACCGTCTCCCGGGCCCGGGCAAGCGCCGCCTCGCAGAGCGGATGCGGACCCTCGCCAGCGAGGTGCTGTTCTAGCGTGCGCGCCTCCGCCGGCTCGAGGGCACCGAGCGCGTAGGCATCGACCTGGTCGAGGAAATCCTGGTGTGTCACGAACGGCCGGTTTCTTTCAGAGGGCGGGGTCGTCGCGCAAGCGCAGCCGCCCCCGGGGGTATACGAACCGTCGTGTCCTAGCGGATGCGGGGGCCTTCCTCGGGAATCCTCCGGAGATCCGAGGCATCGCGCCGACCTGCGAGGTCACCGTGCGCGACGATCGAGCGCCGAGGCGACGTCGGTCAACCCGAGCCCCAGGGCCCGGAGCGCGACGGTCAGATGGTAGATCACATCCGCCGCCTCCTCCGTGACGCGCTCACGGTCGCCGTCGGCGCAGGCGGTCACCAGCTCCGTCATCTCCTCGCCCAGCTTCTTGAGTCGAAGATTGCGGTCGGCAAGGAGCTTCCGGGTGTAGCTCTTGTCATCGCCAGACTGCGCGCGCGAATGCACCACCGCGTCCAGCCGGGCGAAGGCGCCGGAGGCCTCGCCCGCCTCGCGGAAGCAGGAGACCGTGCCCTCGTGACACGCAGGCCCGGCCGGGATCACGTCGGCGAGCACCGCATCGGCATCGCAGTCGGGGGTGAGCCGCACGACCTTCTGCGTGTTCCCGCTGGTCTCGCCCTTCCGCCACAGCCCGCGGGTCCGCGAGGTGTAGTGCATCTCGCCCGTGGCCTCGGTCCGGGCCATCGCCTCGCGGTCCGCGTGGGCCACCATCAGCACCGCCCCGGTCCGCGCGTCGCGGGTGACGACGATCACCCGCCCCCCACCCTTCTCGAAGTCGAGCGTCATCTCGGGCCTCCGAGCGCCGCGCGCACCTCGCGGGCCAGCGCGGCGTTGCTCGCCACCGCGTTCCCGCCGAAGGCAGTTCGCCGGCCGCTCCAGTCGGTGAACACCCCGCCTGCCTCCTCGATGATCGGCTGCAGCGCCGCGGCGTCCCAGGGCGCCATCAGCGCGTCCACCATCACCTCGGCCCGTCCGGTCGCGATCAGGAGATACCCGTAACAGTCACCCCAGGTCCGGACGAGGCCCGAGCGCGAGCAAAGGCCGTCGAGCGCACCGACCTGGGCGGGCGTTCCCATCCGCTCCTCGGTGGTCAGCACCAGGGCGTCGGAGAGCCGGGACACCTCCGAGACCCGTGCCGGCTTGCCGTTCCAGAGGCAGCCACCGCCCTGGGCCGCGACCACCAGCTCGTCCACCGCCGGGAAGTAGGCGGCGCCGGCCAGCACGTTCTCGCCCTCGGCGAGTGCCACCAGCGTTCCCCACAGCGGCACCTGCCGGATGAAGGTCTTCGTGCCGTCGATCGGATCGAGGATCCACCTCCGCCGTGCGTCGGGGCGGGCGGTGCCGAGCTCCTCGCCGAGGATGCCGTCCTGGGGACAGTGCTTCTCCAGCCAGGCTCGCGCGGCCTCCTCGGCCTGGCGATCGGCGACCGAGACTGGTGTCCCGTCGCCCTTGGTCTCGACCGTGACGCCCCGGTGGTAGTGGCGCAGCGCCACCTCCCCCGCGACCCGGGCCACCGCCTCCGCCGCCTCCATCCACGACCGTGCCTCGCTCATCACGCCTCACCACGCACCGGCACGCCGGCGGCGGAGAGCGCGCGCTTCAGCGCCCGCACCGTCGTCGTCCCGTCATGAAGGATTCCCGCCACCAGGGCCGCGTCGGCGCCGGAATCTTGAAGGACCGCCCGGAGATGCTCGGGCTCGCCGGCGCCGCCGGATGCGACGACCGGGACGTGCACCGCCCGGACGACGGCGCGCGTCAGCTCGAGGTCGTAGCCGGTCCGGACGCCGTCGCGGTCGATGCTGGTCAGGAGGATCTCCCCTGCTCCGCGCCGTTCGGCCTCCCGCGCCCACTCCACCGCGTCCAGGTCCACCGCCTGACGGCCGCCGCCCACCACCACCTGCCAGCGTCCGCCCGAGCGCCGGGCATCGATGCTCGCCACCACGCACTGCGCTCCGAAGCGCCGCGCGCACTCGGAGAGCAGCGAAGGCTTTTTCACCGGCGCCGAGTTGAGGGCCACCTTGTCCGCGCCGGCCCGCAGCGCCCGCTCCACGTCCTCCACTGAGCGCATCCCCCCGCCCACGGTCAGCGGGACGAAGAGCCGCTCGGCGGTGCGCCGGACCACGTCCAGGAGCGGCGCACGCTGCTCGGGCGTCGCCGAGATGTCGAGGAAGATGACCTCGTCGGCGCCGTCCCGGCCATAGGCCTCGGCCAGCTCCACCGGGTCGCCCTGGTCCCGCAGGTCGACGAACCTCGTTCCCTTCACCACCCGGCCGCCGCTCACGTCGAGGCAGGCGACGATGCGGGGCGACAGCATCAGCCCTCCGTTACCTTCACCGAGCCCTTCAGGCTGAACACCGAGCCACCCTCGGCGAGCGCATCGCGGAGCGCGAGGCCCAGCGCCTTGAAGGCGCACTCGATCACGTGGTGGCGGTTGCGCCCGCGCAGGACGCGCAGGTGAACCGTGGCCCCGGCGTTCTCGGCGAAGCTCCGCATCCAGTGCTCGTAAAGCGCGTTGGGAAGCCTCCCCCGGTAGTAGGCCCGGCCGCCCACGTCCACCACCGCCTGCACCAGCGCGTCGTCCATGGGTACGGTGCGCTCACCGAAGCGCGCCGCGGTCGCCGGGATCATCCTCCGGAAGGCCAGGCCCACCGTGATGGCGACGTCCTCCATCAGGTGGTGGGTGAGGTCACCGCGGGCCCGCACGCCGAGGCTGAGGCCCGCGTAGCGGCCGAGGGTGGCGAGCATGTGGTCGAAGAACGGCTTCCCGGTCTCGATGCGCGCCGGGTCGGGTCCCGGGCAGAGCTCCACCTCCACCCGGGACTCCTTCGTCTCTCGGACCAGCTTGACCGTCACGGGTACTCTTTCGCCGCCGCCCGGGCGTCGATCTTCCCGGTGTACAGCGCCATCCCGAGGATGGCCGCCGCCACGCCGGCGCTGGCCAGCTTGCGAAGCTCCTCCATGGAGGCGATCCCGCCCGAGGCCTGCAGTGGGTGGCTGGTCGTCTCCACCAGCTCGGACATGAGCGCGAGGTCCGTGCCGCCCTCCAGCCCTTCCACGTGAACGGCGGTGACCTGGACCGCGGCCAGCGGCAGCGGGTCCACGCCGGCGACCAGCGCCCCCACGTCCTGGGTGAGGGTCCGGGTCCAGCCACGGGTCACGACCTGCCGGCCCCGCGCGTCGGCCGCGAGGATCAGCTTGCCCGGGAACTTGAAGGCGACCTCCTCCAGCCACTGGGGATCCTCCAGCGCACGGGTGCCGACGATGACGCGGCTCGCGCCGATGTCGAGGAGCCGCCGGATCGACTCGGCGTCCCGCGCGCCGCCGCCCACCTCGGCCTCCAGCCCCGTGGCGTCGAGGATCTGCTCGATGACGTCCGCGTTCGAGCCCGTCCCCAGCGCGGCGTCGAGGTCGACCACGTGCAGCATCCGGAAGCCCGCGGCCTTGAACCGCTTCGCCACCTCCACCGGGTCGGGGAGGCGGATCTTCTCCGCGTCGGGCGCGCCGCCCACCAGCTGCACGCTCGCACCGCCGCGCAGGTCGATCGCCGGAAAGACCCTCATCTGTCGACCTCCTGGAGCACCGCGGCCAGGAATGCCAGACCGGGTGCCCCGCTCTTCTCCGGGTGGAACTGCACGCCCACCATCCCCCCGGAACGAATCATCGCCGGAAACCTGACGCCAGCGTGCTCCGTCGTGGCCCGAACGACGGCTGCATTCACTGGTCGGCACACGAAGCTGTGCGCGTAGTAGGCCGTCTGCAGGCCGGAACGTCCGAGGAGGGGGTCCTCCCCCTCGACCCGGTTCCATCCCATGTGGGGGACCCGGGGGCATTCCAGGCGCACCACCCCGCCCGGGATGGTGCCCAGCCCTGCCCCGGGGCCCTCGTCGCTGCCTTCCAGGAGCAGCTGCATTCCCAGGCAGATGCCGAGGCAGGGCGCCCCGCCGAGGAGCCGTTCCCGGAGGGCCTGCCGGGCCTCCGCCAGGAGGGTCGCCGCGGCCGGAAAGGCGCCCACGCCCGGGAGGACGAGCAAGGGGGCGTCGAGACAGGCCTCGGGGCGCGACTCCAGGCGAGGCTGGGCGCCCGCCTCGGCCAGCGCCTTGAGCAGGGAGTGGACGTTCCCCACCCGGGTGTCGAGGACGGCGACCCTCACCGGAGCACCTCCCCGAATGCGGCCAGGAGGCGCTCCATCACGCCCCACGGTCCGACGCCGACCCGGATCGCGTCCCCGATGCCAGGGAGCCCCCCGAGGACCCGCACCCTGATTCCCCGCCCCAGCAGGGCCCGTCCCAGGGCCGCCGAGTCGGGCACCGGGAGGCAGAGGAAGTTGGCCGAGGAGGGCAGCGCCCGGAGTCCCAGCGCCTCGAGGGCGTCACGCAGTCGTTCCCGGATCGCCACCGACTCCTCCACGTGCCGGCGCACCCAGGAGACGTCCTCGCGGAGCGCCGCCACGGCAGCCTTCTCCCCCAGCACGTTCACCTTGTAGGGACCGCGGACTTTCTCCAGCACCTGCACCACCTCGGGCGCGGCGAGACCGTAGCCCACCCGGAGCCCCGCCAGCCCGAAGGCCTTGGAGAGAGTACGGGTGACCAGAAGCTGGGGCGCGCGAGCGAGGAGCAAGACGGCGGTCTGCCCCGAGAACTCGCCGTAGGCCTCGTCGACCAGCACCAACCCCTCGGCGCGGGTGACGATGCGCTCGAGGGCCGCCGCCGACACGCGGCTCCCGGTGGGATTGTTGGGGCTGCAGACGTAGGTGATGGCGGCACGCTGGGCGAGCAGCGCATCGGGGTCCACGTCCCCGTCCTTCGCGAAGGGAACGGGCGCGGGCTCGAGCCCGTTCACCCGGGCGAAGCTCACCAGCATCGAGAAGCTCGGCGCCGAGTAGGCGACCTTCTCCCCCGGAGCGGCGAAGGCCCGGAGCGCGCCGTCGATGACGTCGTCCGAGCCGCAGCCGGTGACGACCTGTGCCGCGCTCACGCCGGCGTAGCGGGCGAGCGCCTCGCGGAGCTCCACCGGGTCCGAGTGGGGATACACGCTCGGCTGCGCGGCGAGGGGGTCCCGGAGAGCGCGCGCCGCGGCGGGTGGCACGCCCCAGAGGTTCACGTTGTCGCTGAGGTCGATCTCCACCGGGCTCGGGTCCGGCGCATAGAGGGGCACGGTGGCCAGCAGCGGCCGGGGACGGGCCGGGCTCATCGCGTCCCCCAGGCACGAGCCGCCGCCGCGTGTGCGTGCAGCCCCTCGGCGGTCGCGAAGACGTCGGTGTCGACCGCGAGCGAGGCCGCGCCGGCACGGGAGACCGTCTGCACCGTGGTCCAGCGGACGAAGTCGAGGGTGGACAGCCCGGACCAGGCCCGTGCCGCCCCCGCCGTCGGCAGGACGTGGTTGGCCCCGGTCAGGTAGTCTCCGAAGGCGCCCGAGGAGGAGGTCCCCACGAAGACGGTGCCCGCGTTGCGGATCCGCCCCGCCAGCTCGGGAGCGCCCTCGAGCGCGAGCATCAGATGTTCGGGCGCCCACCGCTCGGAGAAGGCCACCGCCTCGTCGACCGAGCCCGCGACCAGCACCGCTCCGCGACTGGCGAGAGCGGGTCCGATGACGTCCGCCCGCTCCGCCGCTGGCGCGAGCATCGCCACTCGCTCCAGGAGCCGCGCGGCGGTCCGCTCGTCGAGCGCCACCGCGACCACCGCCGCCTCCGGGTCGTGCTCGGCCTGCGCGAGCAGCTCGCGGGCCACCGCCTCGACATCCGAGGTCGCATCCGCCAGCACCAGCAGCTCGGAGGGGCCGGCCGGCGAGTCGATGGGGACGCGCGAGGAGATTTGCAGCTTCGCCTCGGCAACCCAGGCATTGCCCGGGCCGACGATGCGGTCCACCGCCGGGACGGACTCGGTCCCGTAGGCCAGCGCGGCGATCGCGCCGGCGCCCCCGACGGCGAAGACCCGGTCCACCTCGGCCACGGCGGCGGCGGCGAGCACCGGGTCCGGGGGCGTTCCGCCGGGCCCCGGCGGAGAGCAGAGCAAGATCTCACCGACCCCGGCGACGCGCGCCGGCACCGCGCCCATCAGGACACTGCTCGGGTACGCGGCCCGGCCGCCGGGCGCGTAGACGCCGACGCGGCGGAGCGGGTCCGGCCGGCGCTCGACGACGATCCCCGGCTCCACCTCCACCCGGCTCGGCCGGGGGCGGAGCTCGGCGTGGAACCGGGCAATGTTCCGGGCGGATCGCTCCATGGCCCGGCGAAGCGCCGGAGGTTGCCGGTCGAGCGCCCGACGGAGCACCTCGCGCGGCACCTCGAGGGACTCGAGGGTGACCCGGTCGAAACGGCGAGCGAGATCGCGCAGGGCCGCGTCGCCGCGGGACCGGACCTCCGCGACGAGCGAGGCGACCTGTGCCTGGAGGGCCCGCTCGCCGGCGTCGGCCCGCCCGCGGCCGAGAAGATTCCGGACGTCGTCAGACCCGAGCGCAGAGAGCCGACCCGTCCATCGAACCGCCGGGCTCATGGCAGCAACCTCTCGATGCGCGTGACCAGGATGCCCTCCGCGCCGAGCGACTTGAGCGCGGCCACGGTCCGGTAGAGCGAGGACTCGGAGACCACCGCGTGCACCGCCACCAGCGGACCGGCGCCGTACAGCTCGATGACGGTGGGCCCGCTCAGCCCGGGGAGGACCTCGCGCACCGCCGCGAGCTTCGCCCGCGGGACGTTGGCCATCAGGTAGCGCTTGCCGCGGGCGCGGAGCACCGAGCCGAGTGCGTCCTGGAGCTCGCGGAGCGCTCGCTCGCGGTCGGGCGCGAGTCCGGACCGGGCGATGAGGCGCGCGGTCGACTCGAGCAAGGTGCACACCTCCCGGAGGCCGTTGGTGCGCAGGGTGCTCCCGGTGCTGGTGAGATCCACCACCACGTCGGCGATTCCCAGGTGAGGCGCGACCTCGGCCGCGCCGGAGACCTGCACCACCTCCACCGCCAGCCCCTTCTCGGCAAAGAAGGACCGGGCGAGACGCGGGAAGACCGTGGCGGCGCGCGTCCCCGGGAGAAGCTGCTCCGGACGCTCGATGCCCGAGTCCTCCCGCGCGGCGAGCACCAGCCGGCAACGGCCGAACTCGAGGTCGAGCCGGACGTCCACCGGCCGCCCGGCCTCGCAGACCAGGTCCCAGCCGGTGACGCCCGCGTCGGCCACACCGTCGGACACCAGCTCGGGGATGTCCTGGCTCCGGACGAAGATGGCCTCGAACTCGCCGCCGAGCGAGGCGGTGAGCGCGCGCTCGCCGTTGGCGCGGATCTCCAGGCCGGCGTCGGAGAAGACGCCCCGGACGTCCTCGGCCAGCCTGCCCTTGTTCGGGAGTGCGATTCGCAACATGAAGGACCTCCTTCTCGACTCGAAAACGAAGAAGGGCCCTCGAGGCGCGCCGCATGGAAGCAGCGCCCTGGAGGGCCCGGTCGGGACAACTCGGTGTCAGCGGGGGCGGGTCAGCTCAGCGAGACACACCGCCATGCGCGTGCACCGGCCCGACGGGCCCGTGCCGATGGTGCGCATGGTGATGGTGCAGGACGACCACGGAGGAAAGAGGTAGTCGAGTTCGGGGGCGGCGCGCAAGCGAGCCTGCGAGCCCGGCTGCCGGTCCCCGGTGAAGCCACCGCGCAGCAACAGCGAGGCGCGACCGGCGCCGGGGGCAAACGCGCGGAATCCTTGCGGAGACTGAGTGGGTTGAACGGAAGATCGCGCCAGGGCAGCGAGAGCCGCTCAACCCGCTCGGTTTCCGCCATCAGGCCTGGGAAAACGCCTGGGCCAGGTCGTCGACGAGGTCCTGCACGTCCTCGATGCCCACCGAGAGGCGGATGAACCCGTCGGAGATGCCGAGGGCCGCGCGCGTCTCGGGAGGAACCGAGGCATGGGTCATGATCGCCGGATGCTCGATGAGGCTCTCCACTCCGCCGAGCGATTCGGCGCAGGCGAAGACCTTCACCGCCTTGAGGAACTTGCGGGCCGCGGGGAGTCCGCCCTGGATCTCGAAGGTGAGCATCCCGCCGAATCCCCTCATCTGCTTCCTGGCCAGTGCGTGCTGCGGGTGGCTGGCCAGCCCGGGGTAGACGACGTGTCCGGCCTTGGGGTGGCCGACGAGAAACTCGGCCACCTTCATCGCGTTCTGCTCGTGACGGGCCATCCGGACGCTGAGCGTCTTCACCCCCCGGAGCACGAGGAAGCTGTCCATCGGCGAGGGCACGCCACCCACCGCGTTCTGGAGAAAGGCGATGCGCTGGGCGAGCTCCGGGTCGCTGGTTCCGACGAAGCCGCCGACGGTGTCGCTGTGCCCGTTGATGTACTTGGTCGTCGAGTGCAGGACGACGTCGATGCCGAGCTCCAGCGGACGCTGGAAGTACGGCGAGGAGAAGGTGTTGTCGCAAACCGTGGTGATCTTCCGGGCTCGGGCGATCTCCCCGACCCGCGCCAGGTCCACCAGCTTCAGGGTGGGGTTGGTCGGTGTCTCCAGCCACACCATCCGGGTCTTCGGCGTGAGCGCTGCCTCGAGCGTCCCCGGCTTCGACAGGTCGACGAAGCTGAAGCTCAGTCCCAGACGCTTGAACACCTTGTCGAAGATCCGAAAGGTGCCCCCGTAGACGTCGTCGGAGCAGACGACGTGGTCGCCGCTGTCGAGGAGGTGGATCAGCGTGTCGGTCGCCGCGAGGCCCGAGGCGAAGGCGTATCCGAACCGTGCACCTTCCAACGCGGCGAGGCAGCCCTCCAGGGCAGTGCGCGTGGGGTTCTTCGTCCGGCTGTATTCGTACCCCTTGTGCTCACCGGGACCGGCCTGAACGTAGGTCGAGGTGAGGTAGACCGGCGTCATGATCGCGCCGGTCGTGGGATCCGGCTCCTGGCCGGCGTGGATGGCGAGGGTATCGAAGCGCATGGCGTCGGAGACCATCGCATGAAAGACCTGGTCAGTCTGCCGGTGCGGAACGGCACCGCTGTGCTGGTGGTGGTGGAGACGCCCGCCGGCTCGCGGGTGAAGCTGAAGCTCGACCCGGAGCTGGGGCACGTCACGGTGAGCCGACCATTGCCGCTCGGGCTGCACTACCCGTTCGACTGGGGGTTCGTCCCCTCCACGAAGGCCGAGGACGGAGACCCGCTGGACGCGATGCTCTACGGCGCGGGCCCGGGGCAGCCGGGCACCGTCGTTCCGGCGCGGATCCTGGGCGTGCTGAAGGTGGAGCAGAACCGGAAGCAGGGCCCCGGCCGGCAGCGCAACGACCGGCTGTTCCTCGCGCCGGTGGAGGCGGCGCACGGCGACGCGCCGAAGGACGTCTTCGCCTTTGCGCCACGGCTGCGGTCCGAGCTGGAGGACTTCTTCGTCTGGTCCACGCGGTGGGAGAAGAAGGACTTGCGATTCCTCGGCTGGAGCGGCATCGACGAGGCGGAGGCCCTTCTCTCCGCCGCCGAGCGCGCCGCCCGGGGCTGACCGACCCGAAAGGAAGACCGATGCCCAGCGAACTGCCCGCTGCTGCCGCCGGCTCGATGACGCTCGGAGGTGACCTGGTCGTGCGCCGCATGGGCTTCGGCGCGATGCGGCTCACCGGACAGGGAATCTGGGGAGATCCACCGGACCGGGCCAACGCGCACCGGGTGCTCCGGCGCGCGGTGGAGCTGGGCGTGAACCTCATCGACACGGCCGATTCCTACGGGCCCGAGGTGAGCGAGAAGATCATCGCCGAGGCGCTCCACCCTTACCCGGCCGGGCTGGTCATCGCGACCAAGGGCGGGCTGACCCGGAGCGGCCCGGGGCAGTGGCACCGGAACGGCCGTCCCGCGCATCTGCGACGCGCCTGCGAGGGCAGCTTGCGCCGGCTGCGGCGGGAACGGATCGACATCTACCAGCTGCACGCGGTCGACCCGGCGGTGCCGATGGAGGACTCCCTCGGGGAGCTGATCAAGCTCCAGGCGGAGGGGAAGATCCGTCACATCGGCCTGTCGAACGTCAGCGTCGAGCAGCTGAAGCGAGCCCGGGCGCTGGTGGAGATCGTCTCGGTGCAGAACCGGTACAACCTCGGTGACCGGGCATCGGAGGACGTGCTCCAGGTCTGCGAGCGAGACGGTCTGGGTTTCCTCCCCTGGTATCCGGTCGGCGCGGGGGACCTCGCCCGGTCAGGGGGCGCAGTGGACCGGGTGGCGAAGACACATGCGGTGACGCCTGCGCAGGTGGCGCTGGCCTGGCTGCTCCTGCACTCGCCGGTCCTGCTGCCGATCCCGGGCACCTCCTCCGTCGCGCACCTGGAGGAGAACGTGGCGGCGGCGTCACTGTCGCTGGACGACGCGGAGATGATCTCGCTCCAGCGCGGCTGAGGTAAGGAGCACCTCGCCGATGGCCAAGCCTACCCCCGTCCGCGGACTGCACGCCGCCACGCCCATGCCGGAGGCGGCGCGCTCCCTGATCGGCGCCCGGCTCGCCGACGTCCAGCGCCATCTCGGCGAGCTCGGCTCCGAGCTCGGCGCGGACGAGGTCCACGACACGCGGGTGGCGACGCGGCGGCTGCGCGCGGCGCTCGCGCTGTACGGAGACCGCAAGCGAGCTCGGCGCGCAGATCGGGTGGTCCGAGACCTCCAGGACGCTCTGGGCGAGGTGCGGGACGTCCAGGTGCAGCTGGACGCTTTCAGCGCGATGGCGGCGAAGGCCCCGCCGCAGGAGCGCACCGCCCTGCAGCGTGTTCGCGAGCATCTGGCAGCCCGCCTCCCCGGGAGGGCCGAAGATCTCCGCGGCGCCATTCCCCGCTGGCAACAGGACGGGATCCAAGCGCTGGGACGTCTCGAGCAGCTGAATCCCAAGGGCAAGCTCGGTGGCCATCGTCTCCGCGACGAGATGGTGTCCGCTCTGGAGAAGCTCGAGGCCCGCCTGCTCGATGCACAGCGCGATCCCTCGGTCACCCCGATGCACGAGCTTCGCAAGACGGTGAAGCGCTTCCGCTATGCGCTGGAGCTACTCGCGCCGGCAATGCCCACTGAGATCGAGGAGATCCTCGACGCCCTCACCCCGCTCCAGGAGACGCTGGGAAAGCTCCACGACACCGATGTCCGCCTCGAGCTGGTGGACGATCACGGGGACGCCAGCACCCAGGGGACGGACGCCGTGCTGAAGCGTCTCCGGGCCGAGCGCGATCGCCAGGCGCAGGCCACGCTGCGCGCGCTCGAGTCCTGGGAGGAGGAGGCGGTGGCGCTCAGGAGCCAGGTGCTGCTGGGTGCGTCTCCGCTGAAGCGAGGAGCGCCGCGACGGGGCGGAGGTCGTCGATGAACGCCTCCATCGCCTCGGCGCGCGCGGCCTCATCCGGCGCCCGGAGGATGGAGGAGGGGTGCACCGTGGCCAGCACGTTCGTGGCGAGCGGTGAGGGGACCCACTCGCCCCGGTGAATGGTGACCCGGAAGGTCCGGCCGAGCAGCGCCTGCGCGGCGGTCGAGCCGAGACAGACCAGAACCTTTGGTCGCAGCACGCGCAGCTCTGCCTCGAGCCAGGGACGGCAGGCCTGGATCTCCAGCTGGTTCGGCTTGGCGTGGATCCGCCGCTGCCCCGAGCCTCGCTCCCACTTGAAGTGCTTCACCGCGTTGGTCACGTAGGCCCGGCGCCGGTCGATCCCCACTGCGGACAGCGCCTCGTCCAGCACCCGGCCCGCCGGTCCGACGAAAGGATGTCCGGCGAGGTCTTCCTTGTCGCCCGGCTGCTCGCCGACGAACATGACGTCCGGGTGGACCGGTCCCTCGCCGAACACGGTCTGGGTCGCGTTGCGCCACAGGTCGCAGCCCTGGCATTCCTTCGAGGCGCGCTGGAGCTTGGTGAGCCCCCCGTCATCGGGTACCCAGGGGGCGGCGGTCGTCTTGGGCGTGCGCGGCGGCATGCCTGAAGGGTAAGCACTCCCGCTCTCATGTCCTCGGCGTTCGCAGACCGGCTTCGCAAGAACGCTCGGCACCTCGGTCGCTGGGCAGCGCGCACGGGGCTCACCGCCTGGCGGGTCTACGACCGCGACATCCCCGAGTACCCGTTCGTGGTGGAGCGCTATGGCCCGGCGGTGCACCTGGTGGAGTACCCCCGGCGCGCGCAGCGTGCGGCCGGAGGCCACCCCGAGCGCGAGGCGGTCCTCGGAGCGGTGGCGGAGGTGCTCGAGGTCGACCCCGGGCTGGTCTTCACCAAGACCCACGCGCCCCAGCCCTGGGGCCGCCCGCGGTATGGACGGCTCTCTGATGCCGGAGTGGAGCTCGAGGTCCGCGAAGGACCGATGCGCTTCCTGGTGAACCTCTCCGACCGGCTGGACACCGGACTCTTCCTCGACCACCGGAACACCCGGGCGCGGGTGCGCGAGGAGAGCGCGGGGAAGCGGGTGCTCAACCTGTTCGCGTACACGGGCAGCTTCACGGTGGCCGCGGCGACCGGCGGCGCGAGAAGCACGACCAGCGTCGACCTCTCGGCGACGTACCTCGACTGGTCCGGCCGGAACCTGGCTCTCAACGGGGTGCGCGGCGCCGGTCACGATCTGGTGCGCGCCGACTGCCTCCGCTGGCTGGACGAGGCGCGTGGGCGATGGGATCTGGTGGTGCTGGACCCGCCTCCCCACTCCACCAGCAAGGGGATGCGCGGGGACTTCAACGTCCAGCGCGACCACCGCCGAGTTCTCGCGGCCGTGCTGGGCCTTCTCGCCGCGGGCGGAGTGCTGTACTTCTCGACCAACTACAAGGGATTCCGGCTCGAGCCGGAGGGCCTCCGGGCCCGCTTCGAGGAGCTGACTCCGCGAAGCCTTCCGCCCGACTTCCACCAGCGCGATGTTCACCGCTGCTGGCGCATCGAGATCTGAGCCATGCCTCCGAGCCGCCCCCACCGAGCGTCCCGCCCTCCCCGCCGCGGACCGCGCCCCCAGCGCCCGCTGCCGCCGCCGCCCGCCGCTGGCCCGGACGGCACGCCCCAGGTCGCGCTCACGCCGCGCGGAACCGAGCGCTGGCAGTCGGGCCACCCGTGGATCTACCGGGCCGATCTGCTCCACCTTCCGCCGCTCGCCGGGGGCGAGGTGGTCCGGGTGGTGGACCCGCGCGGCTGGTTCCTGGGGAAGGCCCTCTACTCCTCGACGTCGAAGATCGCGCTCCGCTGGATGTCGTTCGAGGACATCGAGGTCGGCCGGGAGCTGCTCGCCGCCCGCATCGCGCAGGCCGATGCCCTGCGACGCGCGCTCTATCCGGGAGAGACCACCTATCGCGTCATTCACGGCGAGGCGGATCTTCTCCCGGGGCTGGTGGTGGACCGCTACGAGGACGTGCTCTCCGTCCAGTTCCTGATCCAGGCAACGGAGGCGCGGCGAGACCTCCTGACCGATCTCCTGGTCACCCACTTCCAGCCGCGCGGGGTCATGGACCGCTCCGACGTGAACGTCCGCACCCTGGAAGGGCTGGAGCCCCGGCGGGCGGTGCTTTGTGGCGAGGTCCCCCAGCGAATCGAGTTCGCCGAGGGGCTGGTGCGCGTGTCGGCCGACGTGCAGGCCGGCCAGAAGACAGGCGCGTTTCTCGACCAGCGGGAGAACCACCAGCTTGCGGCAAGCTACGCGCGGGGCGAGGCGCTGGACTGCTTCTCCTACCTCGGCGGGTTCGCCCTGCAGCTCGCGACCCGGGCGACGCGCGTGACCGCGGTGGAGATCTCTGAGCAGGCCTGCGAGGCGCTCAGGCGCAATGTGGAGCGCAACGGGTTCCGGAACGTCGAGGTCGTCGCCGCGAACGCCTTCGACTTCCTCCGGGACGCGGTGGACGAGGGCCGCCGCTTCGACACCATCGTGCTCGACCCGCCCTCGTTCGCGAAGAACAAGGACGCGATCGAGTCCGCGGTCCGCGGCTACAAGGAGATCAACCTGCGGGCGCTCCAGCTGCTCGCCCCGGGAGGCATCCTCATGACCGCGAGCTGCACCTACCACGTCGACGAAGAACGCTTCGAAGCGATGCTGGCGTCCGCGGCGGCGGACGCGCGGCGCCGGGTGCAGATCGTCGAGCGCCGGGGTGCCTCTCGCGATCACCCGGTGCTGACCTCCCTGCGCGAGACCCGCTATCTCAAGTTCTACGTGCTCCGCGTCGTCGACTGAGCGGAGTCCGACTGGCGAGACCATCGGCCGCGCGACGTCGTCGGAAGGGGTACCTCTGGTCAACCCGGCGCGGGTCACCGAAAATTCGGTCTACGGTCCTTTGGGCCGATCGGGGGGCGCGATGCACACCTGGTGCTCGACTCGCAGATTCTCGTGGATGGCGATGGCCTTCGTCCTCGCTGCAGCCGGAGCCAGCTGCAGCAGTCCCTGCGACACACCGGCAGTGTTTCAGTGCTGTCAGGGCTCGGACCCATGCAGCGTCTTCACGGGCAGCTGCCTCGGGCGAGCACCTTTCGAACCGATCTGCACGCAGTCAGGTTGGGCCTGTCCGTCCGGCTCCGTCTCGACGCTCGACTGCCCCTGCAAGGAGCCGCCTCCCCGCACGCTCCAATGCTGCGAGACCAACTGCGAGAGTGACGTCCTGGTTTACCCGGTCTGCACCGGTTCCGTGTGGGCCTGTCCGGAGGGGTCGGTCTCCTTCGCCGATTGCCCCGGGCCCCGGGTCTGCATGGGCGCGCTCCCCGGGCCCCTGCCCGACGCTGGGCCCTGATCCCCAAGCGGCGCAGGTGGACGAAACGAGGGGCAGGGAGTAGGCACTGCGCCTGAGCGCCCTGGCCGCGGGGGTCC
>JBKPMY010000361.1:0-18755 GCA_046732375.1 Myxococcota bacterium | reverse complement strand
CCTCTACGCAACGTGGGGGATCAGCGATGAGTGGACCGTGGGCATCGGGGTCTTCACTCCCTACGGCCTCAAGGTCGAGTGGGAGCCCGACTGGGAGGGCCGCGAGATCGTCAAGAAGGCCGACCTGAGGGTCTACGACATCAACCCCACCGTGGCCTACCGCTACGGCCCGATCCGGATCGGCGGCGGGATCCAGATCGTCCGGGCAACGGTCGAGCTCCAGCGAGACGTCAACCTCCTGGACTACGGCTACGTCTCGGTCGACCTCGGCGCGGGCGCGTGGGGCGTGGGCGGCAACGTCGGCATCCAGTTCGAGGCGATCGAGAAGGTGCTCACCCTCGGCGCGACGTACCGGAGCTCGGTCAACCTCAACTTCGACGGCAAGGCGCACTTCGAGAACGTCCCGCCGCCCTACGCCGGCACGTTCCAGGACCAGGCGGCGCACACCAGTCTCAAGCTCCCCGACACCTTCGGGCTCGGCATCGCCGTGCGGCCGATCCCCGAGCTGGTCCTCGACTTCGACGTGAACTACTTCGCCTGGCAGCAGCTCCAGGCCATCGACATCAAGTTCGACAACCCGCAGCTCAATATCTACGAGGCCAAGCAATGGCACCACAGCTGGAACTACCGGATCGGCGCCGAGTACACGCTGAACGAGCACATCCAGCTGCGGGCCGGCATCCTCTACGACAAGGCCCCGAGCCCGTCGTATACCCTGCTGCCGGACATCCCGGACAACGACCGCGTCAACATCGGCATCGGCGGCACCTACCGCTGGGGCGCGTTCCGGGTCGAGCTCGCCTACATGTTCATCAAGTTCCTCGGCGAGAAGAGCACCTATCCCAACCCGAAGTACCAGTACGATTACACCGCGACGGCTCACGTCATCGGTCTGACCCTCGGCTTCAAGATCTAGGATCGTGCGGTTCCGCCCGGGCCACCGGGCGTGCTTGAAGGGGAGCCGTGAGCGAGCCTCCGGCTCCCCTTCCGTTTCCGGACAGCCTCTGCCACCGCTGCGCGGCGCCCCCGCGCTACGTCCGCACTGCCCGGAGCACGTTCATTCTCTGCCCGCTGGTACCCGAGCGTTACCCCCGGCAGCCGGTGCACGTCTGCCCGTACTTCCGGCCGAGAGCTCCCGAGGATCTGCCGCCCAGGACCTGACGCGGATTCCGGTGCCGGCGAGCAGCGTCCCGCGCCGCACCGGCTCACGATCGATCCGGCGGATCCGACCCGGACCGCACCGCCGAGTCCATCCGCAGGCGCGCACGCACTCCCTCCGCCCACTCCGGCTCGAGCTCAATGCACGCCACATCGCGTCCCAGCCGCGCGGCCGCGGCCGGGATGCTCCCGCTGCCTCCGAAGCAGTCGAGCACCAGTTCCCCAGGACGCGACCAGGTCCGGAGCAGCGGCTCGAGCACCCCGAACGGCTTGTGGTTGGGATGGCTCCCCCAGCGCGCCGCCTCGCCCTCCTCGTCGTAGCCGGCCACCACCGACCAGGGCAAGGCCGCGTCGCCCGCGGCGAGGGAGGGCAGCAGCTCGCGCCGCAACACCAGGGCCACCTCGTAGACCCGCGCCAGCCGCTCGTTTCCTCCGCCCTCGGTGGTGAGCTTCGCCCAGACGAACTCGCCGGCGAGCACGGGGAAGCCGGCGCCAGCGGCGACGGAGAGGATGGGCTGCTTCCCGAGGAAGTTGGTCCAGATGGCCAAGGTGCCCCCCGACGCCACCGCTCGCGCCGCCGCGGGGAGCCACTCCGCGGTGAAGTGGCGATAGGCACGCACGTCCTCGAAGCGGTGGATGGGGTCGCGGTCGATCTTCCGCCCGGCCCGGCGCTCGCGTTCGTCACCGCCCTGCCGGCGCCGGGTGAGGAGGCAGTAGGGCGGATCGGTGAGAAGCAGGGAGGGACGGCGTCCGGCGAGCGCGCGCTCGAGCACCTCCGGACTCCGCGCATCCCCGGTGACGACCGTGGCGGTCAGGGGGCCGCTCCCACAGCGGGCGCGCCCGGGCGCACGTGTCGCACCTGCTGTCCGTCCAGTTCAGTGACGCCGGGCGCTCGGAGTTCTCCCACGGGGGGCGAGTCTCACCCGTCCCGGCTCACAGCTGGAAGCCGATCCGTCCTCCGAACGTCGCTCCGTTGTTGAGATACGAGACCTCTCCGCCGAGGAGCAATCGCCCGAAGCGCAATCCCGCGCCCATTCCCACGTGAATCCGGGCCACGTCCCCCTTGAAGAAGAACCACGGGCCCACGAAGCCGTCCACGTACACCGAGGACACGTTCACCCGGACCTTGAAGTCGAGCGGGATGCCGGCGGGGATGTCCCCCGAGGTGGTGAGGAAGAATCCCGGCTTGAACCCGAGCTGAATCCCCGGCGCCACCCGCCAGAGCGCATCCAGGCCGAAGCTGAAGATCCCCATGCCGGGCGACTGGGTCCAGTAGTCCGCTCCGGCCCCGAGATCGAACTCCTGCGCCTCCGCGGCCCGCGGGGCCATGGCCAGGGCCCCCAGGAGCCCGAGGAGCAACCACCACCGTCTTCCGTGTCTCACGTCGCCTCCCTCCGGCCCGGCCCGACGGACTTAGGGCGTCCTGTCGGGCGCGGCAACCTACATCCTGCTCCCGACGCGCCTTCCTGCCTCCGCGCGTGCTGTCGTAGAAGTTCAGTCTCCCCTCCGTGCCACGGTCCGCTCTCCTCGCCCTCCTGGTGTCCTTCGGCGCTGGCGCGCAGGAGGATCCCGTCCACCAGACTGCGCGCGCCTACCTCGACGCGCTGGTCGGGGTCGGCGACGACGCTGCCCGCGAGACGTTGCTCGGGGGTGTGACGATGAACGCCTCCATCGCCAGCATCGGGAGCTGGCGGATCATCGCCGAGGACCCGGTGCGCAAGGAGACCGGCGCTCTGCAGACCGCCTCGCAGCTCATGTCCGAGCTGGACAAGACAGGCCGGGCCACCCTGGCCAACCTCCTCAACCAGTCGGGGGCGACCAGCAACGACGTGGAGGTGCGCGAGCTGTCCGAGGCCGAGGCCAACCGGCTGCTCGCACCGACCCGGCAAAGTGCCAGCCGGTTCGTCCGCACGCTTCCCGTTCTGGCGTACATCGCCCGGGTGAGCAAGCCGGTCTACTGGCACGCGAAGAACCCCGTCCGGCCGCTCCTCGCCCAGGCCGGAACCGACGGCACCTACTCGCTCGAGGTCCACCGCATGACCATCGAGAGCCTCGAAGGTCCGCGGAAGGAAGTTCGGCGGTGGCCGCTCCGGGTTCTGCGGTTCACCACGTCCCGCGGTCTGGACACGGGGTGGAAGATCCTCCCCGCCTCCGACTGGAACGGCGACTGAGACGCTGAAGGGCAGCGCCGGCTCCATCGGGGATCGCCGGGAATACGGCCACGACGTTCCGGTCGACCACCCAGGCGCTTCGCGGTGAATCCAATGCCTTCTTGGGCCTTGTTGATTATCGAGTCAGTCGCGTAGGGTGCGCCCGACACGGCGCGTCACCCGCGCCCAAGGAGCAACGGCGATGAGCCTCATCCGAAAGGTCGCGGTCCTCGGTTCCGGCGTCATGGGCAGCGGCATCGCCGCCCACGTTGCGAACGCCGGCATCCCGGTCCTGATGCTGGACATGGTCCCCCCGGAAGCGGGCCCGGGCGAGGACCGGAGCAAGAAGTCCTTCCGGAACAAGTTTGCCCTCGCCGGCCTGGCGAATCTGAAGAAGCTCCGGCCGGCGCCCCTCTACACCCCGGCCGCCCTCGACCTCATCGAGGTGGGCAACTTCGACGACGACCTCGCCCGTATCGCCGAGTGTGACTGGGTGGTGGAGGTGGTGAAGGAGGACTTGGCGGTCAAGCAGGCCCTGTTCGCCCGCGTCGAGCCGCACCTCAAGCCCGGCTCGATCATCAGCTCCAACACCTCGGGCCTCTCGGTCACCGGGATGCTCGAGGGCCGCGGGTCGGGATTCCGCAAGAGCTTCCTCGTCACCCACTTCTTCAACCCCGTCCGGTACATGAAGCTGCTCGAGCTGGTGCCCGGACCTGACACCGAGCCCGGCGTCCTGGCCCGCATGGCCCGCTTCGGCGAGGAGACGCTGGGCAAGGGCATCGTCTGGGCCAAGGACTCGACCAACTTCATCGCCAACCGCATCGGCACCTACGGGATGCTCCGCGTGCTCCGCGACATGCAGAAGGCGGAGCTCACCGTCGAGGAGTTGGACAAGATCTTCGGCCCGGCGATGGGTCGGCCGAAGAGCGCCGTCTTCCGCACCACCGACATCGTGGGCCTGGACACCTTCGTCCACGTCGCACAGAACTGCTACGACACGCTGATCAAGGACGAGGAGCGCGACACCTTCCTGGTCCCGGAGTTCGTCAAGAAGATGGTCGCCGCGAAGATGCTGGGCGACAAGACCGGGGGCGGCTTCTACAAGAAGGTGAAGGGCAAGGACGGAGAGAGCGAGATCCAGGCGCTCGACCTCGCGACCCTCACCTATCGGCCGCAGCAGAAGGTCCGCTTCGACTCGCTGGGCGCGGCCAAGGGCATCGACGACGTCGCCGAGCGCATCCGGACGGTGCTCACCGGCACCGACAAGGCGGCGAGGTTCGCCGAGCGGGTGACCCTGGACTCGCTGGCCTATGCCAGCCGACGCATCCCGGAGATCTCCGACGACCTGGTGAACATCGACCGCGCGCTCCGCTGGGGCTTCGCCTGGGACCTGGGGCCCTTCCAGGTGTGGGACGCCTACGGCGTGCGCAAGGGCGTGGAGCGGATGAAGGAGCTGGGCCTGAAGCCCGCCGCCTGGGTGGAGCAGATGCTCGCCTCGGGCCGGGAGAGCTTCTACGCCGTGGACGGCACGAAGGACACGGCCTGGGACATCTCCGCGCGGAAGGCGGCGCCGGTCCAGGAGAACCCGCGGACCCTCCGGGTAGAGCACCTCGGTCGCGCCAACAAGCGGCTGGAGGGCAACGACAGCGCCACGCTCTGGGACATGGGTGACAGGGCGCTGCTCCTCGAATTCCACAGCAAGATGAACTCCATCGACGACGGGATCGTCGAGATGATGAACAAGGCGCTGGATCGCGCCGAGGCCTCCTTCCGCGGCCTGGTCATCGGCAACGACGGGACGAACTTCTCGGCCGGCGCGAACATCATGGCGCTGCTCATGACCATCAAGAGCGACGACCTGGCCTCGGTGGAGAAGATGGTCGCCAGCTTCCAGCAGGCCAACCAGCGCATGCGCTACAGCCCCATCCCGGTGGTGGCCGCGCCGTTCGGTCTCACCCTGGGCGGTGGCGCCGAGGTCACCATGGGCGCGAACGCCATCCAGGCCGCGGCTGAGCTGTACATGGGCCTGGTGGAGGTGGGGGTGGGCCTCATCCCGGGCGGCGGCGGAAATCTCATGCTGCTGAGGAACCTCTACGGCCCGTTCGCCACCGACCGCGACTTCGACCCCCTGCCCTTCCTCAAGAAGATGTTCCTCACCATCGGCACGGCGAAGGTCGCCACCTCGGCGGAGGAGGCGCGGGAGATCGGTTTCTTGAATCGCCAGGACGGGATCAGCCTCAACCGGGACTTCCTCCTCAGCGACGCCAAGGCACGGGTGCTGGGGATGGCCGAGTCGGGCTTCCGGCCGCCGCGGCCCACGCACTTCCGGCTCTCCGGTCGGAGCGGCGCGGCGACGGTGGACATGATGCTCTACGACATGCAGGTCAACAATCAGATCTCCGAGTACGACCGGCACATCGGCCAGAAGCTCGCCCACGTCATCACCGGCGGCGACGTCTCGGCCTTCACCCCGGTGAGCGAGCAGCACCTGCTCGACCTCGAGCGGGAGGCCTTCCTCTCGCTCTGCGGCGAGGAGAAGACCCAGGACCGCATCGCCGCCATGCTGGAGACCGGCAAGCCGCTGCGGAACTAGTTGGTTAGGAGAACGAGACCATGGCTCCCCGAGTCGTCATCGCCAGCGCCGTCCGTACCCCCTTCACCCGCGCGCTCCGCGGCGAGTTCAAGGACACCCGTCCGGACACCCTCGCCGCCGATGCCATCCGCGCCGCCGTCTCCGCCGTCCCGGGCCTCAAGCCCGAAGCGGTCGACGACGTGGTGCTCGGCTGTGCCATGCCCGAGGCCGAGCAGGGCATGAACGTCGCCCGCCAGGCCGCGCTCCTCGCCGGGCTGCCGGACACGGTCCCGGCGATGACCATCAACCGCTTCTGCAGCTCGGGCGTGCAGTCCATCGCCCAGGTGGCCCAGTCGATCGCCGCGGGCATGTACGACGTCGCGGTGGCCGGCGGCACCGAGTCGATGAGCATGGTGCCGATGGGCGGGAACAAGGTCTCCGCCAACCCGGATCTCATGGACAAGCACCCGGAGATCTACACCTCGATGGGTGCCACCGCGGAGAACGTTGCGAAGCGCTTCGAGGTCTCTCGCGCCGATCAGGACGCCTTCGCCTACGAGAGTCAGCGGCGCGCCGCCGAGGCGAGAAGCAAGGGGGTCTTCAAGGAGGAGATCATCCCGGTGCAGACCGAGGTGTTCGACGAGGACGGGACGCCTCATGAGGTGACCGTCACCGAGGACACCATCCTCCGCCCGGACACCACTCTGGACGGCCTGACCAAGCTGAAGCCGGCCTTCAATCCCAAGGGAACCGTCACCGCCGGCAACGCCTCCCCGCTCACCGACGGCGCGGCGGCCGCGGTGGTCATGTCCGAGGAGAAGGCGAAGGCGCTGGGGGTCAAGCCGCTGGGCTACTTCATCGACTTCCAGGTGGCCGGCGTTCCTCCGGAGATCATGGGCATCGGACCGGTGCCGGCCGTGCGGAAGCTCCTGGCGAAGAACAAGCTCGAGGTGAAGGACATCGACCTGTTCGAGCTCAATGAGGCCTTCGCCGCCCAGGCGCTGTACTGCATCCGCGAGCTGGGAATCGACCGGGCGAAGGTGAATCCTAACGGCGGCGCCATCGCCCTGGGGCACCCGCTGGGCGTCTCCGGGACCCGCATGACAGCGACGCTGCTCCGTGAGCTGAAGCGGCGCGGTGGCCGCTACGGCGTGGTGACGATGTGCATCGGCGGAGGCATGGGCGCGGCGGCGCTGTTCGAGGCCGCCTGATGCGGGCCGCCCTCCTCGCAACGCTCTCTCTCGCACTCGCTGCCTGCTCTCACGGGGCGCCCGCGGCCAGCCCGACCGGGAGCCCCGCGGGGGCGACGAGCCCGGCCGCCGATGCCGGGGTTCGCTTCGACTATCCCGTCGCCCGGAAGGTGGACGTCGTCGAGGACTACCACGGCACGAAGGTGGCGGACCCGTACCGCTGGCTGGAGGACCCGTCCAGCCCGGGCTATCGCGAGTGGATCGACGCCGAGAACGCGCTGACCGAGCGCTTCCTCTCCACCATCCCCGACCGGGCCGCGCTCAAGGAACGGCTGACCGCGCTGTGGGACTACGAGCGCTACGAGGTCCCCATTCGCGAAGGGAACCGCGTCTTCTTCGAGCGGAACAGCGGGCTGCAACCGCAGCCGGTGCTCTACGTCGTGGACCTGCCCCGCTTCGAGCCGCGGATGCTCATCGACCCGAACACGCTCATCAAGGACGGGACGATGGCCCTCACCGGGACCGTCCCTTCCCGCGATGGAAGCCTCCTCGCCTACGGCGTGGCGGAGGCCGGCAGCGACTGGGAGGAGTGGCGGGTCCGCAACGCGGGCAGCAGTGAGGACCTGCAGGACCGGATCAAGTGGGTGAAGTTCTCCAAGGCGTCCTGGACCCCGGACGGCAAGGGCTTCTACTACTCGCGCTTCGACGAACCGGGGCCGAACCAGCTCCGCGACGTGAACTACTTCCAGAAGCTCTACTACCACCGTCTGGGCACGCCCCAGTCCGCGGACCGGCTGGTCTACCAGCGCAAGGACCAGAAGGAGTGGACCTTCGCAGGCGTCGTCTCCGACGACGGTCGCTGGCTGGTCATCCAGGTCCACCAAGGGAGCGATCGCCGCAATCGGCTCTACGTGCAGGACCTCAGCCGCAAGGACTCGAAGGTCGTCCCGGTGGTGGACGTGCTCGAGGCGAAGTACTCGTTCGTCGGCAGCCAGGGGCCGGTGCTGTGGTTCCACACCAACCTCGATGCTCCCCGCGGGCGGGTCATCGCCATCGACATGCGCGCGCCCGAACGGGCCCGCTGGAAGACGCTGGTCCCCGAGAGCGAGGCCCGGCTGGAGAGCGCGTCGGCGGTGGGCCGCCGGTTCGTCCTCAACTATCTGCAGGACGCACACAGCGTGGTGCGCATCCACGGCCTGGACGGAAAGCCGCAGCAGACGCTGAAGCTTCCCGGCCTCGGAACCGCCGAGGGTTTCGAGGGGCGGCTCACCGACGAGGAGACCTACTTCTCGTTCGAGACCTACGCCTCCCCGCGGGCCATCTTCCGGCTGGAGCCGGCGACCGGAGAGCTGCGCGTCTTTCGCTCCCCGCAGCTCAGGTTCGAGCCCAGCGAGCTCGAGAGCCGGCAGGTCTTCTATCCGAGCAAGGACGGCACCCGCGTACCGATGACCCTCACCTTCCGGAAGGGCACCGAGCCGGACGGCCAGCGCCCGGTGCTGCTCTACGGGTATGGCGGCTTCGACATCTCCGAGACACCGTCGTTCAAGCCCACCTGGCTGGCGTGGATGGAACGCGGAGGCGTCCTCGCGGTCGCGAGCATCCGGGGCGGCGGTGAGTACGGCGAGACGTGGCACCAGGCGGGGATGAAGCTGAGGAAGCAGAACACCTTCGACGACTTCATCGCTGCGGCCGAGTGGCTGATCCGCGAGCGCTGGACCACGCCCGCCAGGCTCGCGATCCAGGGTGGCTCGAACGGAGGGCTCCTGATGGGCGCGGTGGTGAACCAGCGACCGGACCTGTTCGGGTGCGCGCTGCCCAGCGCGGGGGTGATGGACATGCTGCGCTTCCAGAAGTTCACCATCGGCTGGGCATGGACGTCGGACTACGGCTCGTCCGATGACCCCGAGGAGTTCAAGGCGCTGGCCGCCTACTCTCCGCTGCACAACGTGAAGCCAAGGACCGCGTATCCGGCGATCCTGGTCATGGCCTCCGACCACGATGACCGGGTCGTGCCGGCACACAGCTTCAAGTACATCGCCGCGCTGCAGGCCGCGCAGGCCGGTCCGGCGCCGGTGCTGATCCGCATCGAGACCCGCGCCGGGCACGGCGCCGGGAAGCCGACGACGAAGAGGATCGAGCAGGCGGCCGACATGCTCGCCTTCGCGACCCGGGCCCTCGGTCTTCCCGGCGGGCGCTGAGCCCCGGCCCCGGAGCGGGACACTCGGTCGCATGTGATCGCCCGCGCAGCGCCGCGCCCGGGCCCACGGGACGGCCGTCCGTCCAGAGACGTGGGACTCGGGCAGCGTCAGGTGGTCATCGGATCACCTCGGCGGCCAGGCGTCGATGAAAGTCTCCTTCGTGCGCGGCTCGGTCCGAGAAGCGCACTCAGGAGAAGCGCCAGGAGAGCATCTCCGCCGACGGCCCCGGCCGCGCTGCAGCCACCGACGAGGGGCGGATCGTGTGAGTCAGCGACGGGCGACGGGGTGGAAGGCTCCGCGCCGGCATCGGCTGGGCCTGCGCCACCGCCTCCGTCCCGAGGAGTCCCGGAGTCCGGGTCCCCTCCCCCGTCCCGGCCTGCGGTTCCAGCATCCAGGGGCTCCCCATCCACGCCGCCATCCTCCACCGCATCGATCTGCTCCTGGATCCACCCGGCATGGAGGTCAACCCTGGCCAGACCACCGACCCCCCCACAGCCCGCGGCATTCGACGTGTGCCAGCTGACGACGCCGGCGATGACCTCCTGTCCCGTGCCGGCACCGAGGATCCCGGGACCCCCCGAGTCACCAGCGCAGATCGCTGGTCCGACGAGAAGGTAGTACGGGTCGAGACCGGTGAGCGGAACGGTGACCTCCATCTTGCTGAGCTCCGGCATGGCCGGGCTGGTCGCACCGAACCCGACGATGCGCACCGGGGCGCCGACGATGCCGCCGTCCAGCGGGATCGTCTGGATCCCGAGGGGCGCGACGCTCGCCGGGGTCTTGAGAACCACGATCCCGATGTCGACGTTCGGGTAGGCGCCACTGACATAGCTCGGGTGCGGATAGCTTCGTTCCACGGGGATGATCGTCCCGCCATCGCGGTACGACGAGCCGAAGTAGGCGAAGCTTCTTCGCAGTCCCTGCGGATCGACGCAGTGCCCACAGGTCAGAATCACCCGGGGGGACACGAGCGCGCCGGTGGACCAGCCTCCTCCTCCGCCAAGCAACACCGTGGCCGGGTCATCCTGGTCGAACGTGCCGTTGAGGATCGGTTGCTGCAGCGCCGTGACGCCGGGGCCCCGATCCCCGGGCCCCGATCCGGAACCGCAGCCGCACCAAGCCGCGAGCAGCAGTGCGAAAAGCGAGAGCCGCGGCAGTCGTGTGTTCATCGCGCGCACTCCGACCTCGGTGGGTTCGGCTGACCACCGGCCGATGCAAGAAGGGCGCAATGCGGGTGTCCGCCGGGTTTTCCGAGTCGGCACACTGCCGCCGCTGCACACCCTTGCTCTGGCTTGCGATGACCTCTTTGCGCTCTGAAAACTTTGCGGGGCTCTGCTGCTCCTGCTGGCGACCTCAGGCCTCCACGTGCCGGGAGCCACTCACCGGCTCGGGCACCTGCGGAACGTCCGGCCACCCGGGCAGACCGTCGCGGCCCGTCGCCTTCGCGAGGTAGTCCGCGGCGATGTTCGCGCTCTCCATGATGGTGAGTAGCCCGCTGCCCGGGTGCGTGCCACCGCCCACCCAGTAGAGCCCCTCGACATCCGGGTTCTTCACCCTCGGCCGGAACGGCCCGAGCTGCAGCCAGCCATGGGCGAGGTTGAAGACCGCGCCGCGGAAGACGTTGAAGTCGTCGCGCCAGGTCTCGGCGGTGAAGGTCCGGCTGGCCCGGATGTGACGGGCGACGTGGTGCAGGCCGACCTTGGCGAGCCAGCCCGGCACCCGCTCGGCGAGCACCCGCTCCGTCTGCCCCCAGTCCACCGCCCGGCTGGTGTTGGGCGTGGGGACGAGGACGGAGAGCGTCGAGTGCCCCGGCGGCGCTCCGCTCGGATCCGTCACGCCGGGATTGCACACGTAGAAGGGCGGATCGTCCTCGTCGACGAACCGGTCATCGAGCGCGGCCGCGTCGGTCCGCCGGGCGTTGCTCGACAGGTACACCAGGTGGTGCGGGAGGTCATCCCACCGCCGGTCGAGGCCCAGGTACATCATGAACGTGCTGCACGAGTACCGGGAGCCCTCGAGCACCCGGTCGCTGAGCCGGGTACCCTCCCGCCACTCCGGGTCCACCAGCCGCATCGCGGCGTAGGGAAGGTCGGCGTTCACCACCACCGCGTCGGCCTCGAGGCGCTCCCCGCTCGCGAGCTCGACCCCGCGGGCATGCGCGGCGTCGATCCACACCTTCCGGACCGGGCTGTCGAATCGAAAGCGGGCGCCAAGGTCCTCCGCGCAGCGCTGCATGCCGTGGGCGAGGGCCCGGAAGCCGCCCTGCACGTGCCACACCCCGAACGCCAACTCCAGATAGGGAATGACAGAGAACACGCTGGAGCAGGTGGTCGGGTGCAGGCCCAGGTACTTAGACGGGTAGGCCAGCGCATACGTCACCCGGTCGTCCTGGAAGAACTCGTCGAGGTGCGCGTAGAGGCTCTGCCACGGCTTGAAGCGGAGCGTGGGGAGCACGCGCCAGGGCGCGTAGTAGGCGAGGCTCTCCGCCGGGGTGGCCATGAACTTTTCGTAGGCGATGGGGTACTTCTCGCGGCTGAGCTCCATCCACCGCCGCATCGCCATGGGAAGGCGCCGGTCGAGCTTCGCCAGCGACGCCTCGAGACGGTCCCGGTTCCTCGAAGTCTCCAGCTGCGTCCCGTCCCAGAAGTGCACTCGGGTGTTCGGGTCCACCGGGACCAGGGTGAGGTAGTCGCGGAGCCGCTTGCCGGAGCGCTCGAAGATCCGCGCCAGCACCGCGGGGAGCTGGAGGATGGAGGGTCCGGTGTCGAGCGCGTACTCGCCCCGCTCGCCGAGCGTGAGCCCCTTCATCCGGCCCCCGGGCACGGCGTCCTTCTCCACCACGGTGACGTCCAGCCCCAGGCCGGCGAGGTTGATCGCCGCGGCCAGGCCGCCGGGTCCGGCTCCCACGACCACCACGCGCGTCGGGCGCCGCGTCCTCTCCATCGCGGGCCGACTCATAGCCCGACGGCCCCGCGAGGTCATCGAGCAGCAGGCCGGCTCGTCGAACCCCGCGCGGAGCGCTCCGGGGCGACGCGAGCGCTCCCCTCGTGTCAGGCCGCTTCGTGTCCGCCGCGTCGCCCCGGCGGGAGCACCAGGATGTCCAGCTGCCGGACCAGCGACTCCACCGGCTCCAGCCGCGGGATGTCCTGCTCGCCGCCTGCGCCGAGCTCGCGGAACTTGCGCGCGGTGACCAGCGCCCGCGCCTCCAGCGAGCTGATGGCGGAGTTGTAGGCGTCGACCGAGCCGCCCAGCCGCTGCCCCAGCATCGCCAGGTGCTTCACCACCGTCTGCAGCCGGTCGTGCAGCTCGCGGCCGAGCGCCTGGATGTCCCGGGCGTTGCGGGCGACCTGCTCCTGCCGCCAGCCGTAGGCGACCGCGCGCAGGAGAGCGATCAGCGTCGTCGGAGTGGCGAGGATGACGTTCTGCTGGGCGCCGAACTCGATGAGCTCCGGGTCCTTCTCCAGCGCGGCGAAGAGGAACGCCTCGCCGGGCATGAACATCACCACGAACTCCGGCGAGGACTCGAACTGCGCCGCGTAGCTCTTCTCGCTCAGCTTCCTCACGTGACGCCGCACGTCGGCTGCGTGAGCGGTAAGGCGCGCCTGCTTCGTCGCCTCGTCCGCAGCCTGGTGCGCATCCAGGTACGCCTGCAGCGGCACCTTGCTGTCCACCACCACCTGCTTCTCGCCAGGGAGATGGACCACCAGATCCGGCCGCAGCGTGCCGCCCTCGACCTCCACCCGGGTCTGCTCGGTGAAGTCGCAGCGGTCCACCATGCCCGCCAGCTCCACCACCCGCCGCAGCTGCACCTCTCCCCAGCGGCCGCGGGTGTTGGGCGCACGGAGCGCGCCGACGAGGCGCTCGGTCTGCTGGCGGAGCGAATCCTGCGACTCGACCAGCGCGCGGAGCTGCGCTCCCAAAGCTCCCTGCGCCCGCTCGCGGGACTGGTCCAGCTCGGTGAGCTTCCCGTCCACCTTCTCCAGCGCCTCCTTCAGCGGTGCGACCAGCCCATCGATGGCCGTCGAGCGCGCGTCCAGCTCGACCTTCGCCACCTCCTGGGTCTTCTCCAGCTGCGCCTTCGCCACCTCGAGGAAGGTCTGCGCGTTGGCCTGGAGCGCGTCGTGCGACAGCGCCTTGAAGCGCTCGGTCAGCTCCTCCTGCGTCGCCTGGACCAGGGCCAGCTTCTCGTCCATGGCCCGCTGCTCCTCGGCCCGGGCCGCGCGCTCCGCGGCGAGCTCGGCGAGAGCACGAGACCGGGCGTCCTCGAGCGTCTCGGCCCGGGCAGTGGTCGCGAGGACCACACGAAGCTGTTCCTGGACCTCGGCGTCGCGGGCCCGCACCCGTTCGGCCAGGACCTGCTGCGAGGTCTCGAGCGCGGCCCGCTCCCCCGCGTGGGTGGCTGCCAGCCGGGCCCTGCCCAGAACCCAGCCCAGCGCCGCGGCCGCGGCCACCAGAATCCCCGTCCCCGCCACCCAGGAGAGCTCCATCCGGCCACCGTACGGGCGCGGGCTGACGTTTTAGGAGGTTCGGGGAGGTCGACCGGCACCCCACGTGGGTGCAGGGCAACATCCCTGTAGACGCTCGCGCGAGCTCGGGGCGCGGATGCACCGTCCCTCGAAACAACGCTGCTCGCCGCGCGGGCCCCTTCCCCCGATGCGGCCGCGGCGCTATGGCGCCCGTGCATGAGAACAAAGCGCGCCCTCTCCCTGTCCGATGCCCGGACCATCGTCGATGCGGCTCGCCGCGAGGCCGAGCAGCGCAAGTGGAACGTCACCATCGCCGTCGTGGACGAGGGGGGCTTCCTCCTCGCGCTGGACCGGATGGACGGCGCTCCGCTCCAGAGCGCGGACATCGCGGTCCGCAAGGCGTGGACGTCGGCGCTCACCCGCCTTCCCACCAAGACGCTCGAGGACATGGTGAAGGATCGGCCCGCGCTGGTCGGATTCCCTGGACAACTCCGGGTCCAGGGTGGGCTGCCCATCCAGGTCGAGGGCGACTGGGTCGGTGCGGTGGGCGTGTCCGGCGTGGCCTCGCACGAGGACGAGCAGATCGCCCGAGCCGGGCTGGCGGCCCTGGGCGGCAGCGCGGGCTGAGCGCGAAAGACCGTCAGCCCTTCTCCGCGGCCGGCCGGGCGGGCACCCACAGCACCGAGGCAACGACCGCGAGCAGACAGAGACCGGCGCACAGCAACATCGCACGGTGAAATCCCCCGGTCAGCCGCTGAGGGTCCGCCTCTCTCCCGGTCATCGAGAGGCCTGCCGCCCACGGGACCGCGGCGACTCCGAGCAAGCCGGCCAGACGGGCCACCGCGTTGTTCACGCCGGAGGCGACCCCGGCCTTATCGGCAGGAGCTGAATCGAGCACCGCGGCAGTGAGCGGCGCGACCGCGAGCGCCAGCCCGAGCCCCAGCAGCACCGCACCGGGAAAGACCATCGTCCACGACGCCCCCGGGCGGAGCAGGAGGAAGGAGACGAAGCCAGCTCCGGCCAGCAACGATCCCAGAGCCATCGGCCACCGGGCTCCATGCACCTGGCTCCAGCGGGCGGTCGGCGCCGACAGCACGAGCATCAGCAGCGTTGCCGGGAGCAGGGTGAGCCCCGCGGTCACCGGGGCAACCCCCATCCCGAGCTGCAGCTCGAGCATCAGCAGGAACAGGGCGCAGCCCAGCGCCGAGTAGAGGAGGAGGGTGACACCGTTGGTCGCAGCGAAGGTCCTCACCCGGAAGAGCGACAGCGGCATCATCGCTCCCGGGCGGCGTTCCACCCGCAGGAACGCTGCCAGCGCCACCCCGCCGACAACCGCGGCGACCAGCGCCGCCGGGCGCCATCCGTGCGCCGGACCCTCGATGAGCGCGAAGGTCACGCCGCCGACCGCCAGCACTCCGGTCACCACCCCGGCGACGTCGAGCCGCTTCCCCTCGCCGGTGCCCCGGGTGTCCGGCACACAGCGCCGGGAAGCCCAGAGGGCCACCACCGCGAGCGGCAGGTTGAGGAAGAAGATGGCTCGCCAGCCCACGGTCTCCGCCAGCCACCCGCCCACCAGGGGTCCCGCCGCCGAGGTGACTCCTGACAGACCGGTCCAGAACCCGAGGGCCGCGCCCTGATCTCCCTCGTCGATGCCGGAGCGCACCAGCGCGAGGCTGAGCGGGACCAGCAGCGCCGCGGCGAGCCCCTGGAGGGCCCGGGCCAGGGAGAGCGCCAGGATGCTGGGAGCCAGCGCGCAGAGCAGCGACGCGCCGGCGAACCCCACGACGCCGACCTCGAACATCCGCTTGCGTCCCAGGCGATCGCCGAGGCTCCCGCCCACCAGCAGGAACGCGCACAGGGTCAAGAGATAGGCATCGAGCGTCCACTGCAGGCCGGCGAGGTCGGCGTGGAGGCTCCTGCCGAGGGTCGGCAGGACGACGTTCACCACCGTGGAGTCCAGGAACGCCATTCCCGAGCCCACGACGGACGCGAGCAGGACGCCGCGGCCCTGGGCGCTCCGGAGGGGGACGGTCACCGGGGCTCCTCGGGCCGGATGCGGAGGCCTCCGGGGACCACCAGCCGCTCCAGCCCCTCGAAGGCCGCCTCTACTCCCAGGGCCAGCGCCGCGGCGGGAAGCGCCCCCTCCAGGAGCAGGCTGGTGTCGGCCAGGCGGATGCCGGTGAGGATGGGCTGTCCGAACCCGCCCGCGCCGACGAGGGCCCCCAGCGTTGCCGTGCCCACCGCGATGACCGCCGAGGTCTTGACCCCGGCGAGGATGGAGGGGGAGGCCAGCGGAAGCTCGACCCGGAGGAGCCGGAACGTCGGCGGCAGCCCGAGCGCGTCGGCCGACTCGCGCAGGTCGGGCGAGATGCCGACCAGCCCGGCGTGGGTGTTCCGGACGATGGGGAGAAGCCCGTAGAGGAACAGCGCGGCGATGGCCGGCTTCGTGCCGATGCCGAGCAGGGGAATCATCAACACGAGGAGCGCGAGCGAGGGGATGGTCTGCACCACGCCCACTGCCGCGAGCACCGCCTGCCCGATCCGTCGGCGGCGAGCGGCGAGCACGCCGAGCGGGATCGCGACCACGAGAGACATCGCCAGCGAGATGGCCACGAGCGTGAGGTGCTCGCCCAGGCGCGCGAGGATGCGCCGGGCCCGGCCTGGCGGCTCCGGGGCGGGGCCTGCGGCCACCCCGTCGAGCTGCGAGCGGAGGAACTCCGCCGCCACCTTGGCCTCCGGCACCCGATCCAGGCGGGCCCGGGCGTTCATGGCGATCATCGCCCGAGCATCGATGCGGTCGCGCAGCAGCTCCAGCGCGGCACGGGCACCCGGCACCCGGCGCTCGAGGTCGGCGCGCACCAGCAGCACCGCCCGGTATTCGGAGAAGTGGTGCCGGTCGTCCTCGAGGACGCGCAGGCGCTCGGCCTGGATCTCCGGATCCGTGGAGTAGAGGTCCACCACGTCCAGCGCGCCAGCGCGGAGGCCGCGGTAGGCGAGCTCGTGTTCCAGCCCCCGCACCTGCGACTGGGGCAGTCCGTAGGCACGCTGCAGCGCGCGCCACCCGTCCGCCCGGTCGATGAACTCGCTGCTGAAGCCGAACCGCAGTCCGGGATGGGCACGGAGGTCCGAGATCCGCCGGATGCCCAGCCGGTCGGCGACGTCTTCCCGCATCCCGAGGGCATAGCCGTTCTCGAATCCCAGCGCGGGCCCCAGCTCCACACCGGCGGCGGCCAGCGCCGGCCCCAGTGCCTCGGGGCGGACGCGGCCGGCGAAGATCTCCTCGGCGAGGGTGCCGGTGTACTCCGGGTAGACGTCCACGTCACCCCGCACCAGCGCGTCCCAGACCACCCGTGTACCGCCCAGATCGCGCAGGTGCTTGGCCGGGATGCTGCGTTGCTGGAGCACCTCGGTCACGAGCTCGCCGAGGATGACCGACTCGGTGAAGGTCTTGCTCGCCACCCGGACCGGGCCGGGCGGCGTCGCGGAGAGCACGAGGAGCAGGAGCGCGGTCACCGGGCCGGACCTCCCCGCCAGCTCGCGAGGAAGCGCTCCACCCATGGGTCCGCAGGATGAGCGGCGAGGTCCTCCAGCGGCCCGAACTGAACCAGCGCCCCCTCGCGCATCAGCGCCACCCGGTCGCCGAGCACGGCCGCCTCGTCCAGGTCATGGGTGACGAGCACCGCGGTCGTTCCCACCGAGCGGAAGACCCGCAGGAGCTCCTGCTGCAGCTCGCCGCGAGTCACCGGGTCGAGCGCCCCGAGGGGCTCGTCGAGCAGGAGCACCGCCGGCTCGAGCATCAGGGCCCGCATCAGGCTCACCCGCTGGCGCTGCCCGCCCGAGAGCTCGAGCGGCCACCGGGCCAGGACCTCTGGCTCCAGCCGCACCAGCGCGGCGAGCTCCTCCAGCCGCCGGGCGCGCCAGTTACGCTGCCTTCCCAGCGCCTGCGCCAGGAGAGTGACGTTGTCCGCCGCCGTCAGGTGCGGGAACAGCCCGCCGGACTGAAGCCCGAACCCCATCCGCCGGCGGAGCTCCGGTCCGCTCGCCGGCGTGACCGGTGCTCCCTCGAGGAGGACCTCCCCGGAGTCGGCGGCGATGAGGCCGGCCATCAGGCGGAGCAGCGTGCTCTTCCCGCTCCCGCTCTCGCCCAGCAGCACGGTGGTCCGGCCCCGGGGGATCTCGAGCGAGAGCGGCCGCACCGCCGGAACTCCCCCGAAGCTCCTGGACACCTCGCGGAGCGCGAGCACCGGCCCGCCAGCGGAGGTCGGGGCCGCTCGGGTCTGTGAGCTCGGTTCTTCCACCCGCGGGGCACTCTATGCGCCGACCCTGGCTGACGCTTCGCCGGATGACACGTGACTTCAGCCGTGACCTCGGTTACCGGTCCAGCGCATGACACACCGGCCCGGACGATTCGCCTGGCGAGATCCCTTGACGGGCGCGGCACCGGCGGCGGACCGAGGTCGGGTCCGGTGACGCAGGGCGTGGTGCGCGCGCTCCGGCTCGCGGGACGGAGCGGTGAGCCGATGCGCAGCGTGGAGAACGCGGTGGCGGAGGTCGAGCGCGGATTCGTCGGCGACCGACACGCCACCCGTCGGCCGGGCCACCGCCGCCAGCTGCTCCTCGTCGATCAGGCCGAGCTGGATCTGCTCCGGCTCTTCGGCGGCGTGCTGAAGGAGAACATTCTCCTCGACGGCATCCCGCTCGAGTCGCTCGAGGCCGGCCAGCGATTGCACCTGGGTGACGAGGTGGTGGTCGAGCTGACCGAAGCCTGCGTGCCTTGCTCGAAGCTGGAGCGCATCCGCGTCGGTCTGATCAGCGACGCGTGGGGACACCGCGGGCAACTGGCGCGCGTGGTCGCGGGAGGCACGGTGCGGGTGGGGGACCCGGCGAGGCTCGGAGCGGTGAACCCGGACGCGCCCCGCCCCATCCGTCCCATGCTCCCCTGACCGAACTCCTGGCCCGGCGCAGAGGGCTCCACAGCTAAACTCGCGATCAGCAATCCCGTGGCGAGCAGCGCGGTCTCT
>JBKPMY010000360.1:0-5949 GCA_046732375.1 Myxococcota bacterium | reverse complement strand
CATGATGGCCGAGAGGTCCATCTCGGCATCGGCGATCCGCATCGGCTCGACCTCGATGTCCCCGTCCTGCATCAGCAGCTGGATCGTCTCGCGGGAGATGACGGGAATCACCTTGGGATAAAGCCTCATAAGCCTTCCTGGATTACCTGGCGGCCGTGCCCCCGAGGATTGACGGCCGGCGCTGCGTGTGGAAGCCCCCGCTATACCTCACCGGGGGCACCGCGCCGCAACGAAATCCGGAGATTTTTTTCGACCTCGTCAGCAGGCGGGCGGACGGGCCAGGTGGGCGTCCCGACGACCGGATCGACTGGTCAGTCGACGTGCGGTTGTGGCGGAACCGGTGGGGGGGAGTCCGATGCCCGCGCTTCGGCCGGCGCTCCCGAGGGCCCCGGACCTCCAGACGTGCTCCCCGGAGGGGTTCAGCCAGATCGCGAGGACCTCGATCGTGATCGCACGCTCTCCGGCCGTTCCGCGTGCCTGGCCAGAACCCAGCGACGCTTCCCGCGAAGCACCTCGGCCGGTGCGAGGATCTCCTCGATGTCCTCGCTCGACGTCAGGCATGCCACCATGCGGTCGAGGAGACGCCGCGTTGCAACGCCGCGGTCCTCACGGCTGGTAGGCTCGCCCTGATGCCTGCGCTCGCGTCCGACGCGGCGTCAGCCCCGCCCCACTCCGTCGGTGGCGAACGACAAGGCGGGAGGCTGCTCCTTTCGCTCCGGGTCGGGATCGGGGGGTGTCCCTCCGCGAGGCACCTCCCAGGCGCGCACCTCGGCCGGGAGTCCGCCCGCCGGACCCGCGCCGGTCGGGCCGGAACCACCGGATGGGGAGGAGCGCCGTCTCAGGCGCGAGGGCCGTGCGATCACCGAGAGGATCTTCCGGACGAGGTCGTCATCGTTGTCGCGGACCTCACTCACGTCCGCGCTCCGACGGAGGAGGGCGACCATCGCCTCGACGACGGAAAGGAACCCGCGCCCGCCTTCCGGGACGCCCCTCAGCATCCGGGCGTACGGTCGCACCCTGCTGTCGAAGCCCTCGTCCCCGAGCTCACGGCCCAATCGGGCGACGCGACGGAGCGCGTCCTCGCGAAGGAGCGCCAGGCGCATCACGGTGGCCAGCTGCCGCTCGACGGCATCCACACGCGACGGCGAGATCCGGATCGCCCCGTCGAGGACGAGCTGCATCACGACCTCGGATGCGACTTCCTGAACGACCGTGAGATCGACGCGCATGCCAGGCCCCCGGCAGCGCGAACTCTACTCCTCAGACAGTGCCTTCGGGGGGCCCCTCGACGGCCGCAGCATCTTCCAGTGAGGCTTCACGGACCGCGTCCCCGTCCACCTGTCCCTCCGCGACCTCCCGGCGAAGCTCGCTTTCCGGGGCGTGCAGGTGCGCATGGATCCGTTCCGCGAGCGTCGTCCCGAGGCCCGCTTCCGCCGCCAGCTCCTCGATGCTCGCCTCGCGGATGCGCTTCAGCGATCCGAAGGCCCGGAGCAGCGCCTTCTTCCGGCCCTCGCCCACGCCGGGGATGTCCTCGAGCACGCTCTTGAAGTTCCGCCGGCGCATCAGCTTCTGCTGGTAGGTGATGGCGAAGCGGTGCGCCTCGTCGCGCAGGCGCATCAGCAGGAACAGCTCCGGCGAGTTCTGGGGAAGGACGATGGGGTCCTTCTTCTCCGGGATGAACACCCGCTCCGGACTCCGGGCCGTGACGGCGGCGCGATCGTCGGACTCGAGATCGCGCGACTTGGCGAGGCCGACCACGTCGATGGTGATGCCGACGTCCTTCATCGCCGCCCGCGCAGACGCCAGCTGACCCTTCCCACCATCGATGACCAGGAGGTCCGGCAGATCCTCCGCCTCCTGCCCCCGGCGCAGCCGGCGGCTCACGACCTCGTACATCGAGGCGAAGTCGTCCTGCGCCTGCACGCTCTTGATCCGGAAATGCCGGTAGCGCGCGCGATCCAGCTCGCCTTCGGTCATCGCCACCTGGCTGGCCACGATGCTCGAGCCCTGGAAGTGCGAGATGTCGAAGCACTCCATCCGCCGCGGAACGCTCGAGAGGTGCAGCCGGTCGCGGAGCCGGTCCAGCACCGCCTCCAGCTCGTCCCGGCTCCGCCGCTGGTCCAGCAACGCCTGCCGCGCGTTCGCCGCGCTCATCTCCACCAGCCGGAGCTTCTCCCCACGCTGGGGCACGAGCACCCGCACCCGACGCCCGCGCTTCTCGGTCAGTAGCTCGGACAGCGGCTCCACCCCGCCCTCGGGCCGCAGCGGGAGCAGCACCTCCTCGGGGAGGACGTTGTCCTCGCCGTAGTAGAGGTTGACGAAGCTGCCGAGGAGCTCCTCGTCGGGGAACTCCTGCCCGGTGAAGGGGAAGCTCTGTCCCCCGTTGAGGCGTCCCTGGCGGATGTACAGGACGTAGACCACTAGCCGGTCCGCCTCGCGGTGGTAGCCGAAGACGTCCTGATCGACGGCCTCGGTGGTGGCGATCTTCTGCCGCTCCAGCGAGCGCTCGATGGCGAAGAGCTGGTCCCGGAGCCGCGCCGCCTGCTCGAAGCGCAGGTCCTGCGCGGCGGCCTTCATGCGCGTCCGGAGCGCGTCCAGGAGCTCGCTCCCCTTCCCTTCCAGGAACAGCGCAACCTCGCGCACCGACTCGGCGTACTCCTCGCGGGAGACGTCGTAGACGCACGGCGCAGGACAGCGGCCGATCTGATGGAGCAGGCAGGGGCGCTTGCGGTGATGCAGCACGTGGTCCGAGCAGGTGCGCAGCTGGAAGTAGCGATTGATGATCCTCAGCGTCTCCCGGATGCTGCTCGCGCTCGCGTAGGGGCCGAAGTACATCGCCCCGTCCCGCTTGAAGCGCCGGACCACCTCTAGCCGCGGCCACTCGCCGGCAGGGTCGAGCCGGAGGCAAATGAAGTTCTTGTCGTCCTTGAGCAGGACGTTGAAGCGGGGCTGGTACCGCTTGATGAGCTCGTTCTCGAGAAGGAGCGCCTCCTTCTCGTTGCTCACCACCACCGTGTCCACGTCGGAGAGCCACGACTCGAGAAAGGGGATGAATGCCCGGGTGTCGCTGCTCCGCCCGAAGTAGGAGCGCACCCGGGAGCGGAGGTTCACCGCCTTGCCGACGTAGATGACCTCTCCCCGGGCGTCCTTCATGAGGTAGACGCCCGGAGCGGGGGGGAGCCGATCCAGCTTCTCGTCGAGCGCCGCGGACGGCATCAGCGCCGCTTCCTGCTCCGCCCCGCGGCCCTCCACCCTGCCTGGGGCTGAGCGCGATCCGAGCTGGCGCCCCGGCGCCGTCCCCGGAGTCGTCCCCCTGCCGTGCCCGGGCCCTCCTCACGCTGGACGCCGGTCTCGAGGAGCGACCGCGACGGCGGCTTCACCCCGAGGTCCATGTCCTTGAGGAGCAGCACCTTGTCTCGCAGCTCGGCGGCCCGCTCGAACTCCATCTCGTCGGCTGCGCGGTGCATTTCCGCCGAGTACTCGCGGGTGAGCCGGGAAATTTCCTCGGCGGTGAGCAGCTCGTCCTCGGCCGCCTTCGGCAGGGTCAGCCCCGTCTCCGACCGGTAGAGCACCTCGCTCAGGTCGAGGATGGCCTTCCTCACCCCCTGGGGCGTGATGCCGTGATCCTTGTTCCAGTTTTCCTGGAGCTCGCGCCGGCGCGCGGTTTCGTCCAGCGCCCGCTGCATCGACTCGGTCACCTGGTCCGCGTACATCAGCACCCGGCCGTTCACGTTGCGCGCTGCGCGGCCGATGGTCTGGATCAGGCTCACGTTGCTCCGGAGGAAGCCCTCCTTGTCCGCGTCGAGGATGGCGACCAGCGACACCTCTGGGATGTCGAGGCCCTCGCGGAGGAGGTTGATGCCCACCAGCACGTCGAACTCGCCCCGGCGCAGGTCGCGGATGATCGCCGTCCGCTCCAGAGCGTCGATGTCCGAGTGCAGGTAGCGGACGCGGACGCCCACGTCGGCGAAGTACTCGGTGAGGTCTTCCGCCATGCGCTTGGTGAGGGTGGTCACCAGGACGCGCTCCTTGGCCTGGGCGCGCTGCCGCACCTCCTCGAGCAGGTCCTCCACCTGGTTCCGCGCCGGCCGGACCTCGACCAGCGGATCGGTGAGCCCGGTGGGCCGGATCACCTGCTCGACCACCACACCGTGGCTCCTCTGCAGCTCGTACTCGCCCGGCGTCGCGCTCACGTAGATGGCCTGGGGCACCATCGACTCGAACTCGTCGAACTTCAGCGGCCGGTTGTCCATGGCGCTCGGGAGCCTGAACCCGTACTCGGCCAGCGTCTCCTTGCGGCTCCGGTCTCCCCGGTACATGGCGCCGATCTGCGGAACGGTCTGGTGGCTCTCGTCGAGGAAGACCAGGAGGTTCTTCGGGTAGTAGTCGAGGAGACAGGGCGGGGGCTCCCCGGGGGCGCGCCCGGAGAGGTGCCGGCTGTAGTTCTCGATCCCGTTGCAGAACCCGACCTGCTCCATCATCTCCAGGTCGTACATCGTCCGCTCCTCGAGACGCTGGGCCTCGAGCAGCTTGCCGTGGGCACGGAACCACTGGAGCCGCTCGCGCAGCTCGTCCCGGATGTCGCGGATCGCCCGGGCCCGCTGCTCCTCCTCGGTCACGTAGTGGCTGGCAGGAAAGATGACGATCTTCTCCAGCTGGGCCACCGACTGGCCGCGGAGGGGATCGAACTCGCTGATGCGCTCCACCGTGTCGCCGAAGAACTCGAGCCGGACCGCCCGCTCCTCCTCGTAGGCGGGGAAGACCTCCACCGTGTCCCCACGGACGCGGAAGGTGCCCCGGTGAAAGTCGAGGTCGTTCCGGGCGTACTGCGCGTCCACCAGCCGGCGCATCAGCACGTCACGTCCCAGCTCGGCGCCCTTCACCGCGGTCGCCGCCAGCGCCATGTAGCTCCGCGCCGTGCCCAGACCGTAGATGCAGGACACCGAGGCCACGATCAGCACGTCGTCGCGCGTGCGGAGCGAGTGCGTCGCCGAGTGGCGCATCCGCTCGATCTCGTCGTTGATGAACGAGTCCTTCTCGATGTACGTGTCCGAGGAGGGGATGTAGGCCTCGGGCTGGTAGTAGTCGTAGTAGCTGATGAAGTACTCGACGGCGTTGCGTGGAAAGAGCTCCTTGAACTCCCCGTAGAGCTGCGCGGCCAGGGTCTTGTTGTGGGCGATGACCAGAGTGGGGCGCTGCACCTGCGCCACCACGTGCGCCATGCTGAAGGTCTTCCCCGAGCCGGTCACCCCCAGCAGGGTCTGATGCGTGTCACCCCGCTGGACACCCTCCACCAGCTCGGCGATCGCCCTGGGCTGATCTCCCTGCGGCTTGTAGTCGGTGATGAGCTCGAACCCGGCCATGGCAAGCGGAGAAGGCTAACGCGCCGACCTATCGTCCGCTGGCCGGCGTGGACCCGGGCGGGCGCTGGCGGAGGGCCTCCAGAGAGCGGAGGCGCGGGGCCTCGAACTCGTCCCCCCTGGTCCACGAGGGAAGGGCCGTCGCCTGGGCGACGCTGTAGCCCAGGGCGAACTGCAGCCGGGCATCCTCCACCGCGCCCGAGAGGTCCCAGTCGGGGGTCAGCTCGTCCGAGGGCTGGTGATAGCGGGTCTCCTCCCAGGCCTCCCGCCTCTCCCGTCCCCAGCCAGCCGGGCGGCCCCGGTAGTCGAGCCCGCTCTCGAAGTACGCCGAGGGGACACCGACCCGGGCGAAGCTGAACTGGTCGCTCCGGTAGAAGTAGCCGCGGTCCGGCAGCTGGTCTCCCCGGAGCACCCGGCCCTGCGCCCGGGCGAGGGCCCGGAGGGTGACGTCGAGGTCGGTCTTGCCCAGGCCGATGACGGTGACGTCGCGGGTGCGTCCGAAGACGTTGGCCCCGTCGATGTTGATGTCCACGGCGATGCGCCCGAGCGGGACCGGGGGATGTCGCGCGAGATACTCCGAGCCGAGAAG
>JBKPMY010000359.1:0-2759 GCA_046732375.1 Myxococcota bacterium | reverse complement strand
GGCGATCGGCTGCGCGCAGGGCCAGGTCGTGCGGCCTGACACACGAGTCCCGGGTGAGGGGGCGGGCGGCCAGTGACTGCCGGGCCCGGCTGCGGTCCTGGCGATTGAGCAACGTCGGGGTTGCGTTTCCCGGCGCAGCCGTGCATATGAATGCAACTCGGAGGTTGCATATGCCCGACTCCATCCCCGACCGCATCGAGAAGAAGATCGTCCTTCGCGCTCCACGCTCCCGTGTCTGGAAGGCCCTGACCGACGCCCGCGAGTTCTCGGAGTGGTTCCGGGTGAAGCTCGAGGGTCAGTTCGCCGAAGGGAAGGTGATCAGCGGACCGGTCACCTATCCGGGGTACGAGTATCTGACGATGACCGCCTGGGTGGAACGCATCGAGCCGGAGCGGCTCTTCAGCTTCCGCTGGCATCCCGCCGCGATCGACCCCAAGGCGGACTACTCGAAGGAGCCCACCACCACCGTCGAGTTCCGCCTCGAGGATGCCCCGGAAGGAACGCTGCTCACCGTGACCGAGTCGGGGTTCCGGTCTCTCCCCGCGGCGCGTCAGGGCCCTGCCTACGAGTCCAACAGCGGCGGCTGGGAAGAGCAGCTGCGGAACATCGAGCGGCATGTCGCCCAGCGTCCGTCACCGCGCGGCTGAGCCGAGCGAGTTGTTCGCAGCGCTGGGCGACCGCACCCGCCTCGCCCTAGTCCGGCGCCTCGCCGCGGAGGGCGCGCTCTCGGTGACCGCGCTGACCGAGGGCACGCGGATCTCGCGGCAGGCAGTGACCAAGCACCTCGACGTGCTGGCCCGGGCCGGACTGCTGCGGAGCGAGCGCCACGGGCGCGAGCGGCTGTGGGCGCTCGCGCCGGGGCAGATCCACGAGGCACGCCGTGCGCTGGAGCAGATCTCGCGGCAGTGGGATCAGGCCCTCGACCGGCTGCGGACGCTGGTCGAGCGCTGAACGACCGGGAGAGATCCCGCTCGATTGGTCTTGACCGTCCAGGCGCGGTGACGGCACAACCCCGCGCCTCGCTCGAGATCGATCCGGAGGAGGAATCCCATGAAGGACGTGTCTTTCAGGATCACGGCTGGCCTGCTCACGGCCGTGGCGCTCCTGGTGCTGGGCTGCGGTCAGGGTGCGCAGGACGGTGGCGCTGTCTCCTCGGACCAGGATGCGCTCAAGGGGAAGGGCAAGAGCGGGCCCACGCTGACGCCGCAGAACAGCGGGACCACCAACGGCCTCATCTCCATCAGCGCACTGAACGCGCGGGTGGCCTGGGCCAGCGGCCGCAACGGGACGTTCACGCGGACCACCGACGGCGGCAAGACCTGGCACGCCGGGGTGGTTCCGGGCGCGGAGACGTTCCAGTTCCGTGACGTTCAGGCGGTGAGCGACAAGGTCGCCTACCTCCTCTCCATCCCCATCACCGCTCCCTCGCGGATCTACAAGACGGTCGATGGCGGACAGACCTGGACCCAGCAGTTCGAGGCGGCGAGCCTGGACTTCTTCTACGACTGCTTCGCGTTCTGGGACCGGCATAGCGCCGTCGTGCTGGGAGACTCGATCGCCGGCCGTCTCCCGGTGCTGCGCACGCTGAACGGGACCACCTGGCAGGACATCGGCGACAACCTGCCGCCGCCGCTCACCGGGGAGGCCGGCTTCGCGTCGGGCGGGACCTGCGCAGCGACTCAGGGCCACCGCCGCGCGTGGCTCACCACCGGGGCGCCGCCGCAGACCACCGGTGGAACCGGAACTGCGCGGGTCTTCTTCACGAAGGACCGCGGACAGACCTGGGGGGTGACGACGGCACCGATCTTCGCAGGCGTCGATGGCGCGGGGGGCGGGTTCAGCATCGCCTTCCGGAGCGCACGCCACGGCATCCTCGCTGGCGGTGACCTTGCCGCGACCGGCGTGGTCGACAACTTCGCCCGGTCCAGGGACGGCGGGCGCACCTGGGAGCTCGGCACGTCCGCGCCGATCCCTGGAGCCATCTTCACCGCGGCGTACGCCGGCCACGGACGAGGCCACGGTGACGACGACGGTGACGACGACGGTGACGACGACGACGAAGATGAGGACGAGGACGGACATGGACACGGCCACGGCCCGTCCATCCGCGTCGTCGCCACGGCCCCCGCAGCGACTGCGTGGTCGCCCGACGAGGGCCGCACCTGGAAGGTGCTCGAGGGCGTCACCGGGTTCTGGGGTGTGAACTTCGGCTCTCAGCGGACCGGATGGCTGGTGGGCGTGAACGGGACCATCACTCGCATCGATTTCTGAACGCCGTTTCAGGGTGGAAGAGCGTTCCCCGCCGAACGCTCGGCATCTGAGCCGCTTCCCATCCAGCCCGCCCGTTCCTTCCTTCCGGAGCCAGGGAGCAGGCGCGGGAGGCGGGCAGCATGCGGTGGATCTCGGTGGTGGGTGTCGCGCTCTCGGTGGCGTGCGGGACCCAACCACCCGGCGGAGGCGCGGAGCGATTCCGGATCGGCAGCCGGACCGCGGCCGAGGGGATCAGCGTCGCGGGCGACGAGCTCCGGACGGGCTGGTACCCGAACCAGCCGCTCCTGGCGCCCGCGCGCGTGTCGGCCCCCGACTTCGGCCAGCTGTTCGACACGCCGCTCAGCGGTGAGGTGCACGCCCAGCCCCTGGTCGCGAACGGCCGGCTGCTGGTGGTGACCGAGACCAATGACGTCTACTCCCTGGATCCGGTGAGCGGCGCCGTGCTGGCTCACCGCACCCTCCACGCGCCGTGGAAGCCCTCCAGCCAG
>JBKPMY010000358.1:0-7256 GCA_046732375.1 Myxococcota bacterium | reverse complement strand
GTGTTCGACACCTGGAACTCGAGCACCTTGGTCTGGCCCACCGCGACCGTCCCGAACTGCAGCGCCGTCGGAGTCAATACCAAATTTCCGGCAATCGCCGCCGTCCCGGAGAGCGGCACGGTCTCCTGTCCCGCGGTGGTGTCCACCACTACCTGGTCGCTGAAGCTCCCGACCTCGGTCGGCGCGAAGGTGAAGGTCACGGTGACCGACTGCCCGGGGCCGAGCGACGATCCGGGAGACGGGACGCCAGTCGCCGAGAACGGCGCGCCGGGGGAGCTGACGCCGTTGATGACCAGCGGCGCCCCACCGACGTTGGAGATGGTGAGCGTTCCGTTCACCTGCTTGTTCACCGCCGCACCTCCGAAGCTGAGCACGGGAGGCGCGATCGAAAGCGACGCATTCGGACTCCGCCCGATGCCGGTCACCGGTGCCGAGACCGGCGCGCCGTCCGCCTGCACCACGATGGCCGTCGAGCGGATGCCCACCCGGCTCGGGGTGAAGGTCACCGGGATGGTGAGCGTCGCCCCCTGGGCGAGCGTCGCCGGGAAGGCAGGCGCGGGCGAGCCGGTGGTGAAGTCGGGACTCGTCGAGCTGACCCCGGTGACGGTGACCGCACGCCTCGCGGTGAAGACCACCTGGCCGCTGATGCTGCCTCCCACGTCCACAATGCCGAGGTTCACCGGCGTGCTAGCCAGCGGCTGATCCACAGGAGCGCCAAAGCCGTAGACGTTCCCGTCGCGGGTTCCCACGTAGACCCGCCCCTCGCCGATTCCCGGAGGATTGAACTTGCTCGCGGTGCCCACGGCGGCGCTGAACCGGAGAGAGAGCGTCCCGGCCTCCGGCACCGCGTCGTACGCGCGGAGCTGCGCGTTCTGTCCCGAGCCGTCGGGCATCCAGACGATCCACACCAGGGCCGACCCGTCGCTGGTTCCGTTGGAGGTGACGACCGGAGCGCTCGAGCCGAAGCCGAACTCGTCGGCCGCCGTTGCCACCTTGGCGAGCGTCGGCAGGCCCTGCCCATCCACGCCGGACTGGTAGACGTTGAGATCGCCCGACGAGCCCGTGGCGGTCGTGCCGCCCGACGCGCTCGGGTAGTAGACCCAGCCGCCGTTCCCGGGCCACACCGCGGGGCGAGACCACACGCCGCCGTAGGGACCGATGCGCTGCACGACCTTGTCGCCGCCTGACGGGCCCTGACCGATGCCGCCGAGGTCGTCACGGTTCAGGAGGTACACGAAGCCCTGCTTGCCCGCGGCCACTCCAAGGTGCGGGATGCTCGGCGTGCCGAACGCGTCCGGGAGGCCCACCGGCCCACCCGAGCCGAAGTCCGCGTCCCATGCGTTCAGGGCGTCGGCGTCGTAGGGGGCGAAGAAGTCGGTGGCCTGCAGGGTGCCGTTGCCCTGGACGTTCAGCCGGACCCAGGCCTGGGCGAGCACGGTCGGGGGCGGCTTGCCCGGCATCGGCTGATGCACCACGTCCCCGTTCCCGGTGGCGACGATGAAGGTGTCCGGGCCGTCCGCCATCGGAGCACCGCCGCTCTGCCAGATGCCGGCGCCCGGAAACTGGGCCGCGCCGGACCACCGGGCGCGGATGCTGCCGGCCGAGTTCACCCCGACGACCCACCCCTGGTAGGTGCCGATGTCGCAGTGGCCGGCGAACGCGGCGTAGACCGTGTCGCCGAGCAGCAGGAGCCCGGGCCGCTGCAGCTGGGTCGTGGCGTCGAAGTTGATGCCGGTCTGGTTGTCGGCCGTTCCCTGGACCCGCACTGGGAAGTTGGTCCGCTCGGCGAGGGTGGGGATGTCCACCGCGTGCATCCAGGCCACCGCGGGCCCAGAGGTCCCCGACTGGTAGCTCTTGGTGACGAAGTACGCGGTGACGTTGCCCGGGTCGCGGGCGTCGATGACCGGAGTTCCGGTGATGCCCACCTTCGGGGCGAGGTCGGGGCATCCGAGGTCGGAGGCGTTCCAGGCCGGCTCGAGCTGGCGGTGGTAGAGGACGGCCCCGGTCACCGGGTCCAGCGTGTAGATGTTGTTGGTCTCGGTGGCGACGAGGAGCACCCCGTTGGCCAGGAGCGGCTGGGCGTAGATCTGACCGTCGAGCTGGGTCGCGAAGAGCTGGCCGAAGTCGGGGGCGGAGACGCTCGCCGGCGCGAGGGCGGGCTGGGTGGGGTACCAGCCGGTGCGGAGGTCATCGGCGCTCGAGCCGATGCCCAGGCCGACGCGCGTCTGGCGCTCCGGAGCGGACTCGCTGCCGGGGACGGACGAGCCGCACGCGCTCAGAAGGATAAGCAACGCCCCCCAGCTGTTCCGACGCATCGAGTGTGAGACCCCTCCGGTTGCTGGCTCGAAGGAAGGGCCTGCGAGCGTCATCGGGAAGGGTCGGGGCGTTCACACCGTCCGGGAGATGACGGAGATCCCGACCCGAAAAGCAGCCCTTCTGCGCAAGCGGGCCGAAGTACGCCCAAAGTCCACTGCGTTTCGTCCTGGACATCCCCGAGCGGCGCGGGAAGGTCCACCCTCGCCATGGACCCGGGGCGTCGCGGGAGCGTTCAGGTCGCGGTGGTCGCTGCGCTCGCCGCCGGGCTGGTGGGCGGACTGGGTGCGTTCACCTTCCGGTACGCCGAGGGCCTCTCGTACTTCTCCGCGGACCCGCGGGCCTGCGTGAACTGCCACATCATGCGGGAGGAGTACGACTCCTGGCAGCACGGCACCCATCACGCGGCGGCAACTTGCGTGCAGTGCCATCTCCCGCACGGCTTCGTCTCCAAGTGGTTGGCGAAGGCCGTGAACGGCTGGAACCACAGCAAGGCCTTCACGCTGCAGGACTTCCCGGAACCCATCCGGATCGGGCCCCGGAACGCGCGCATCCTCCAGGAGAACTGTGTTGCCTGCCACGCGGGCATGGTCTCGGAGCTGGTGCACGGCAGCACCACGGACGCGGACGCGGTGCTCTGCGTCCATTGCCATCGCGGCGTCGGACACGGCGCGAGGAACTAGGAGAAGGGCTCGACCATGGAACCGAGAGCTCCGGAGAAGAAGCGCTGGCCGGCACTGGTGGGGATCGCTCTCGGGGCGGCGGTGGTGGCGGCGGGGATCACCGCGCTCCTGGTGAACATCATCCAGCGGAAGACCGAGGCGAAGCAGCAGTACCTCAAGCTCGTCGAGGTGACCGAGGACACTGTCGACCCGAAGGTCTGGGGGACGAACTGGCCGCGCCAGTACGACTCGTACTTGAAGACGGCGGCGCCGAGCCGGACGAACTTCGGCGGGGGCGATGCGCATCCGGCGCAGAAGGCCGAGCAGTTCCCCTGGCTCACCCGCATCTTCGCCGGATACGCGTTCAGCCTGGACTACCGGGACCGGCGGGGGCACGCGTACATGCTCCTCGACCAGGAGAAGACCCGCCGGGTGACGGAGCGGCCGCAGCCCGGGGCGTGCCTGCACTGCCACGCGAGCATCATCCCGGCATACCGCTCGGTGGGGAAGGGCGACGTGATGAAGGGCTTCGAGGAGGTGAGCGCGATGAAGTACCAGGAGGCGCACGCGCTCAAGGACGCGAACGGGAGGCCGCTGGTGGAACATCCGGTGAGCTGCGTGGACTGCCACGACCCGAAGACGCTGAACCTCCGGGTGACGCGGCCGGGGTTCCTGGTGGGCATCAAGGCCTTCAAGGAACACCAGGGGGTGAAGGACTATGACCCGAACCGGGACGCCTCGCGGCAGGAGATGCGGAGCTACGTCTGCGGCCAGTGCCACGTCGAGTACTACTTCCGTGGCGACCGGAAGACGGTGACCTATCCCTGGAAGAACGGGCTGAAGGCGGACGAGATCGAGGCCTACTACGACGACGGGGCGAACTTCGCCGATGGGAAGCCGTTCAAGGACTGGGTGCACGCCGAGTCGGGCGCGCCGGTGCTGAAGGCGCAGCATCCGGAGTTCGAGCTGTGGAACCAGGGCATCCACGGGCGGAGCGGAGTGGCGTGCGCTGACTGCCACATGCCGTACATCCGCGAGGGTGCGCTGAAGGTGAGTGACCACTGGGTGCGGAGCCCGCTGTTGAACGTGAGCCGGGCATGCCAGACGTGTCATCCGTACTCGGAGCAGGAGATCCAGGGCCGGGTGACGGCGATCCAGGCGCGGAACTACGACCTGCTGCAGCGGGCGGGCGGAGCGATCCAGGACATGCTGGACACGCTGAAGGCGGCGAAGGCGGTGGGGGCGACGGATGCGCAGCTGGGGCCGGCGCGGGCGCTGCAGAGGAAGGCGCAGTGGCGGCTGGATTTCGTGGCTGCGGAGAACAGCATGGGGTTCCACGCGCCGCAGGAGGCGTCGAGGCTCCTGGGGGAGGCGATCGACTACGGACGCCAGGCGCAGCTGGCGGTGGAGCGGCTCAGGCTGGAGGCGGCGGTGAAGCCCGCGGCGGCGAAGAGCGGGGCGAAGTAGACGCTCAGCGTCCGCGCTTCAGCCCGTGCTCGAGGTGGATGGCGTCGAGTATCGAGTCGAGCGAGCCGGCGTCGCCTGGGACGGAAGCCGTCGCCGTGGGCTCCGGAGCGGCACCGGGCTCGACGCGGATGGGATGGGTGAGCCCGACCACGGCGACGATCGCGAGGATGGCGACGCCGACCAAGGCGAGGGTGCCGATCGTCCGCTTCATTGGGAGCGCTCGGCCGCGCGCGCGTCGTAGACGATGCGACCGGCGACGATGGTCATCAGGACCTTGCGCTTCACGATGTGCTCGGGCGTGTCGAGTGGGCCGTCGAAGACCGTGAGGTCGGCAGCCTGACCGGGACGAAGCTCGCCACGCCAGTCCTCCTCGAAGGCAGCGTACGCCGCTCCGCTGGTGAAGGCGCGCAAGGTCTGCTCGACCGTGAGCCTCTGGTCGGGGAGCCACCCGCCAGGCGGCTGGCCGTGGAGATCGGTGCGAGCGATGGCGGCGAACAGCCCGAGCCGCGGGTCGCTGAGCTCGACCGGGAAGTCGCTCCCGAAGGCGAGGTGTACTCCGGCGTCGAGGAATCGGTGCCAGGCGTACGCACCGGCGATCCGGGCGCGCCCGACGCGCTTCTCGGCCCAGGGCATGTCGCTCGTGCCGTGAGTGGGCTGCATCGACGCGATGACCCCGAGCTGGGCGAAGCGAGGAATGTCGGCCAGATCGACGATCTGCGCGTGCTCGATCCTGAACCGTGCCGCGGGAGTGACGCCGGCGCGAGCGTATGCCTCGAGAACGTCATGGTTCGCGGCATCGCCGATGGCGTGGGTCGACACCTGGAAGCCGGCGGCGAGCGCTCGGCGGGAGATGCGCTCGATCTCGCTCGGCGGCGTCAGGACGAGTCCGGCGTTACGGGGGTCGTCCGAGTAGGGAGCCTTGAGGTGAGCTCCTCGCGAACCGAGAGCCCCATCGGCGTAGATCTTGATCGCGCGGAGACTGAAGAGATCTTCCGACCCGGCGTGAAGCGGCCCACGCTCAAAAGCTTCCTCGAGGCTCTCCGGGTCCGCGCTCCAGTGGGCGTAGATCCGGATCTTCAGCCGGCCTTCGCGTGCGATGCGCAGGTACACGTCCGCCACTCCGGGCGAGATACCCATCTCGTGTACGGAGGTCAGTCCCTGGGAGACGAGGAGGTCCTGAGCTCTCAGGATCGCCTGCTCGACCTCGGCTTCGGAGGGGAGGCCGATGGCCCTCTCGACCAGCTCCTCCGCCCGGTCGATCAGGATGCCGGTGGGTTCGCCCTCCGCGTCCTTCAGGACCTTGCCCCCAGGAGGGTCCGCGGTGTCGCGGGTGATCTTGGCTCGCCGGAGCGCCTCGGAGTTTGCCCAGGCAGCGTGCCCATCGACCCGGCGCAGGTAGACGGGAGTATTGGGCGCGACCGCGTCGAGCGCGGCCCGGGTGGGGAACTGCTGGTCGGGGTAGAGGTTCTGGTCCCAGCCTCGGCCCTGGATCCAGGAGCCGGGAGAGACCTTGGCTTGCATATCCCGCACCCGGTTCGCGCAGTCATCCGGTGAACGACAGCTTCGGAGGTCGACCCGGACCTTCGACAGACCGAGTCCGACGACGTGTCCATGGGCGTCGGTCAATGCTGGGACGACGGTAGAAGTCGTGTCCTTCGTGGGATGCTCGACGCGGTCGATCCGCGACCCGGTGACCGAGATCGCCACCGTGTCACCCTGGGGCATCCTGGCGAGGACCGGGGTCGGCCTGGACGAATCCGCGTGACCTGTGGGCATCGAGGAACAGCCTCCGAGGAAGACGACGACGAGCGTGAGGCGCACGGCCGCGCAGCTTGTACGGGAAGCCCGCGTGCCTTCAATGGAATCGTTGCAACTCCGTCGGCCATCAGCAAAGAGAGCCCGGCCGGACCAGCCTAGACCCGGGTAGCCAGCAGGTACTGAGTTGCCCCGAAGAGACGGTGTCTCATCAGGAGCCTCCCGAGCACGTTCCCCTTGATCCAACGTTTGATCCGGGGTTGCTGCCGTGACGTGCCGAAGGCGAAGTACCGCACCTGATCGACAGCAAACCCCGCCGTAGTCACGAGATCAGCAAGCTCCGACGTCCTGTACTCCCTGAAATGCACGTCGCCAATGTCCGTCACCTGGCCGTTGACGATCTTGGGAAATTCGAGAAACGCCTTGGTGCCCCAGAGTGAGGCTCTACCCGTCAGTACCCGCAGTGCATTGATCGCAGTCGATGGATTCGGGGTGGTGATCAGAAGCAAGCCGCGGGGCCGAAGAACGCGTGCGACGTCACGCATCAATCCCAGGGGATGGTTGAGAACGTGCTCGATCACTTCTCCCATGATCACCGCGTCGAAGAGGCTCCCGGACGCTTCCTCGAATGGGCTTGGCCTATTCAGATTGGAATAAAAAAACTCTATCCCATGGCGCCCGAGCATTTCATCCCGCTCGGGCATGCTGACAGCGTCGGTTGCAGTGACCTCGTAGCCCAGTCTTTTGATCAACAAGCTCAAGAAGCCATTGAAGCACCCGACATCAAGTAGCCTCGCTGGCGTCGGGAGCCTGCCGAGTATGTCTTCGAGAATCAGCCGGACACGCTGCTCGTTTTCAGGCCAGAACGACTCTGTGAACCACGTGTTGCCTGCAAACTCGAGGAGCAGGCCCTCAACTGCGGCCTCGATCCTCGTGTCGCGCTCTCTCATGACCAGGGCCGCCTGCGTCTCTCCCAAGTGATGCCGCACCCGAAAGGTTCCTGTAGCATGAATCTCCGTGGCCCGGTCCAGACCCCCGCGATCCGGACGAGAGGAGAAA
>JBKPMY010000357.1:0-21027 GCA_046732375.1 Myxococcota bacterium | reverse complement strand
TCCCAGTCCGGCTCCCACTCGACCTTCAGGCCGTAAGGAGTGAACACCCCGATGCCCACCGTCCACTCGTCGCTGATGCCCCACGTGGCGTAGAGGTGGACCGGGGTGATGATGTTCACCACGCCCTTCAGCTCCTGCCCGGCGGGGTTCTTCACCGTGAAGGACGGAATGATCGGAGCGGTTCCGAGCTCGACCTCCAGGCCCTGCCCCTGCGCGATGCCCGCCGGGTTGAAGTAGATGCCCGACGCGTCGTCCACGACGCCGATCAGCGACCCGGCCATGCCCACGCCGCGGCCGGACTGGAGATCGACGGCGATGCCCGCTGCGTGAGCGGAGCCCCCGGCCACCGCGGCCAGGCCCATCACTGTGTACATGAGCTTCTTCATGTGCATGTGCCTTTCCTGGGTGCCTGAAGGGTCACGGGAAGGGCGGGGCGCCGACGACGAAGCCGGCGATCTCGCCCTGCGCTTGCTGTGCGACGGCCGCCCCGACCGACCCGAGCAGGAAGCCGTGGTTGGCGGCCGGATCCACGCTCGCGAACTGCTTCGCCCAGAACCTGTCCACGCCGCCAGGATCGCCCGGCTCGAGCAGCACGCCGGTCACCGTCGGGTCACCGACCACCGATTGGATGAGATCGACGGTGGTCGGGTTGGGGACGGTCTGGTCCTGGGCGATCCACTGGATGAACCCGCGCCGGGTGCTCCCGCCGTTCGCAAGCGGGGCCGGGAGCCCGGTGTCCTTCACCAGGTACGGGCCTGCGTTTAGCGGATCCCCAGGGTCGATGATCCACTGCACGATCCCGAGGAAGGTGTCGTAGAGCGGCGAGTTGACCGGGACGCCCTCGGCGGCCAGGCCGGCCTGGAAGGCGTTCTTCAGCTGAACGAAGGACGGTGAGGTGAGAATCAGGCTGGTCAGGCCTCCCCCCGGGACGTTGAGCGCCGAGTTCTTCACCTCGGGGGCCACCGCCGAGTAGAGGGTGCCCAGGATGCCGCCGAGGCTCTGGCCGGCGTAGCTGATCTTCGTCCCGTCGAGAGCGATGCCTCCGGCCTGCTGCCCGAGGTTCCCGTTGGCGGTGCTCGAGGCCACGCGAGCGAGCTGGGCGCTGCTGATCACCTGCTGCCGCAGATTGTCGCGGGTGGCGAAGAAGTTCTGGAGGTTGATGAACTTCCACCCGGCGATCGGAATCCCGCTGAAGGAGGTCGCGAAACCCGCGCCCGTTCCCTCGCACTTGTTGTCCGGCGCGCAGTGCCCCTGGTTGGCAAGGATGCAGCCCTTGTCCGCGTCGGGATCCGCGAAGGTGCAGGCTTGCAGGCTTCCGCTGCTGCGATCCGCCAGCTGACAGCGTCCGGCCGAGTTGCAGGTCTGGGTCGGTGTCGCCGGTGGAGCGGGGTTGACGCAGGCGTAGAGGTCCTGCGCGACAGGAGGCGGCGCGCCGCCGGCCAGGAGCAGCGCCCCGAACCCGGTGCAGGTGTTCCGGTCTCCGTGCCAGGGCTCGTCGATGGCCACCATCACGTTACCCACCGAGGCCAGGGCGGCGGAGATGCCGAAGGCGTCGGTCCGAGTACGGGTGAAGCCGTGTCCGAAGATGGTCACCGGGTAGCTGCCCGTCGGGGCGGCAGCCGCCGGCACGCTCATCACGAAGGACATCTTCAGAGCGGTCCACGCGTTCGGGTCGGGGTTGATGGTCCCGCCCGTCCCGGTGAGGGCGAAGACGTCGAGGATCTGGCCGATGTACCACTTCCCGACCACCCCCCCTGGGTTGGGCGCGCCGGCGGGCGCGGGGATCTCCTGCACCCACAGCGGCACCGCCGGAACCTGCGATCCGAACGGCGCCCCGTGCAGCTGAGACAGCGTGCTGACCGTGCTCTGCGTGGTGAAGGCCCAGGCGAGCGCGACCTTCGTCCGCGGCAGCCCTCTCGCCGCGAGTGTGTCGAAGAGCGGCTTCAGGGCGGAGCGGAGCGGCTCGAGCTGCTGGGCCTGCGCGTCGGTGAGCAAGCTCACCGTGCTGTGGGTTCCGTCGAAGAGTGGTGCCGACGAGCGGACCAGCGCGAACGCGGGGCTGGCGATGACATTCTTACCCGTGGTGTCCTTCAGATCGGTGGTGACGTAGGCCGCGTACCGGGTCCGCTCGGTGAGCGGGACGTCTGGGACGATCGCCAAGGTGTCCGGCTTCGGCCCTCCGTCGGGAAGAAGGATGGGCCCGCCGTCCGGCTGGGTGATCACGATGCCGGGGCAGTTGAGGCAGGCGTGCGCCTTGATCGAGCCATCGGTCGTCGTGGGCAGGGCTCCCGTCCCGGCTGCGGCCTGCACGATGTTGATCGTCGCGGTCGTTCCCAGACCGACCGTCGTCGTGTCCACGCGTCCCTGGATGAGCGGCCCGGTGCCCTCGCCGTTCTCCGTCACGATCGACGCAGTGGTGGAGAAGCCGTCGAGGGTGTTGAGGCCGGCGACGAGATCCGGTGGCAGGCCGGTGCCGGCAGGGATGCTCACCTGGTCCCCGGTGGGATTCAGGATGTCGTTGGGGAAGGGGATGACCAGCTTGGCCGGATCGAAGGTCACCTCTGCCTGGCTGGTGATGGTGAAGGTCCAGAACAGCGCGATGTCGGCCCGGTTCAGGCCGGGGACGGTGGCCAGCGCCTGGTCAATGGCCGGCTTGTAGTTCAGCCGGAGCTGCTCGAGCTGCTTGGCCAGCCTGACCTGCTCGTCGTACTGCGCGGCCGGATCCTTCTGGGTGGTGGGGATGGCCGAGGTGGCCAGGATGCAGTTGTTCCCGTTGGTGTCGCAGGTGACCAGCGGGGTGCTGCTGGTGACCAGGGCCCACGTCGGAGAACCGGTCACGGTCTGATTGCTGTTCGTCCCCTTGATGCCCTGGTCTCCGCCGCGTACCAGGACCCCGTACCGGTGACCTCGGGTCCAGTAGCCGCTCGTGGGAATGAAGCCCAGGGACTGCGCCCCGTCATGCGCGTCGGCGACGGTGATGTTCAGGGAAGTCACCGGAAGCGGAGCGGTTGGGTCGGTGATGTCGAACACCCCCAGGGTCGTACCGGGCACCACCGTGGCCACGTCGATCGGCTTGTCGAAGAGCACCGACGCCGTGGACTCCAACGGGAACCCGTCCAGCAGGTTCAGGTAATCCCGGTTGAACTCGTTCTGGGCATCGCTCCCACCGGTCACGGGGGCGTGCAGCTTCCCGTCGATCGTCCCATCGGGTTTCAAGAACACGAGGTCGTTGGGGAGCGGGATGATGCTGTGCGCCGGGTCGAACTCGGCGACGACGAACCTGTCGGATTCGCCGGGGTTCTGCGGGATGTCAGGGCTGCACGCGGTGAACGCTGCCGCGAGCGTGAGAAGCAGCGACCTCTTCATCTGGGAACCCCCTCCGCAAGGGTCGGCCGAGCCGCGGCCACTGACTCGGAAATCAGGGCGCTTGTAGAATGGTTTCGCCCCATGCGCCAAGAGAATTGGGGCCATTCGGCGCTCTTACGCAGTGAGTCAAACTCCGGGTTGCGCGCCGAGGCGGCAGCCGTTCGCTGCAAGTGCGACGGGGGTGGATTACCTGTGCCAGCCATGAGCACCGCGCGAACCATCACCGCCCAGAACTTCCGGGAGACCATCGAGGCCGGGGGCATCGTCATCCTCGACTTCTGGGCCCCCTGGTGTGGCCCTTGCCGCGGGTTCGCCCCGACCTTCGAGAAGGCCGCCGGGGACAACCCGGACGTGGTCTTCGGGAAGATCAACACCGACGAGGAGCAGCAGCTCGCCGCGGCGTTCGACATCCAGAGCATCCCGACCCTGATGATCTTCCGGGACAAGGTCCTGCTCTTCAAGACGGCCGGTGCCCTGCCCCCGGCGGCCCTGGCGGACGTGGTGGCCCAGGCCAAGGCGCTGGACATGGAGAAGGTCCGCGCGGAGATCGCCGCTCACGAGGCGGCGGAGAAGGCCGCCAAGACGCCGCAGGCCTGATGGGGGAAACCGAGCGGGTTGATCGGCCCTCGCTTGCCTTCGCGGCCGATCTCGGCGTCACTCGTCGGTCACGGGACCCGAGCCCTCTCCCTCCTCGGTCCTTGACGTCACGGCGCGATCATCCGGCCAACCACTCGGTCTCCGCCGTGAGAGCCCGGACGGTTCAGGCCGGAGCGCGCGCGATCGCGGCGACGGTCGCCCGGGTCACCTGCTGGTAATCCGAAGGGGCGAGCAGCAGCTGCGCCCCGCGGATGCCCGAGGACACCGAGATCACCGGCCATGGAAGGGCCGAGTCGTCGAGCACCACCGGGTAGTCGCGCTTGCCCGCGAGCGCGGTCACGCCCCCGCGAACGTACCCGGTGAGCGGCTGAACCTCCTTCAGCGGAACGGTCTCGCACTTCCGGTCTCCCCGGGCGCGCGCCAGCGCCTTGAGGTCCAGCTCGCGATCCGCCGGCACGACCGCCAGGCACACCCCCGTCCGGTCCCCCCGGCAGACCAGGGTCTTGAACAGCTGGGCGGCAGGGAGGCCGACCTTCTCGGCCACCCGGACGGCCGAGAGGTCCTCCGGATCCACGGCGTACGTCCGCAACTCGTAGCGGATGTTCAGTGTGTCCAGGAGCCTGGCCGCATTCGTCTTCATCGAGGCTGGTTCCGCCCGGGACGCTGCTAGGGTCGGCCGCCGCATGTCCAGTCCCGGTGAACCCGCGCCCAGCCGGTGGCCCGGCGCGCAGCTCGCCATCGCCGCGCTGGGCATCGTGTTCGGCGACATCGGGACCAGCCCGCTCTACGCGATGCGCGAGTGCTTCGGCGAGCACGGGGTCACGCCCACCGCCGAGAACGTCCTCGGCGTCCTCTCCATCATTCTCTGGTCTCTGACCCTGGTGGTGGCGGTGAAGTACATCGGCTTCATCATGCGGGCGGACAACAAGGGCGAGGGAGGCATCTTCGCCCTGCTCGCCCTCATCCCCCGCGCCGAGACCCGGTCGGAGATGCGGCAGCGGACCATCGTGGTGCTGCTCGCACTGTTCGGGGCGGCGCTGCTCTACGGCGACGGCGTGATCACCCCGGCGATCTCCGTTCTCTCGGCGGTGGAGGGGCTCAGCGTGGCCACCAGCGCGGCCGAGCCGCTGGTGGTGCCGATCACCGTCGTCATCCTCGGCCTTCTGTTCGTCGTGCAGCGTCGGGGCACCGCCCGCATCGGGGGCATCTTCGGGCCGGTGATGCTCCTGTGGTTCCTCTTCATCGCCGTGACCGGGCTGGTGGAGATCGTCAAGTTCCCGGGCGTCCTCGGCGCGGTGAACCCCTGGCACGCGGTGCGCTTCTTCCGGGACAACGGGTTCCGGGGGTTCGAGGTGCTCGGGTCCGCGGTCCTGGCCATCACCGGAGGGGAAGCGCTCTACGCAGACATGGGGCATTTCGGTCGGCGTCCCATCCGTCTGAGCTGGTGGAGCATCGTGTTCCCCGCGCTGCTCCTCAACTACTGCGGCCAGGGGGCGCTGCTCCTCAGCGACACCGCAGCCCGGCCCAATCCGTTCTACGCGCTGGTGCCCCGGACGCTGCTCGTTCCGTCGGTGGTGCTGGCCACGGTGGCGACCATCATCGCCAGTCAGGCGCTCATCTCCGGCGCGTACTCGCTCACCCGCCAGGCGGTGCAGCTGGGCTACGTGCCCCGGCTGCACATCGTCCACACCAGCCGGGAGAACGAGGGGCAGATCTACCTCCCGGCGGTGAACCAGTTCCTGGCGGTGTCCTGCATCGCCCTGGTGCTCGGCTTCCAGCACTCGAGCCGGCTTGCATCGGCCTACGGCATCGCGGTGACCGGGACGATGCTGATCACCACCCTGGTCTTCTACTTCATCACGATTCACGCCTGGCGCTGGCCGCTGTGGAAGGCGCTCACGGTGACCATGCTCGTCCTGGCGATCGACATTCCGTACTTCGTCGCCAACCTCATCAAGTTCATCCAGGGTGGCTGGGTCCCGGTGGTGGTGGCGATCGCCATCTTCGCTTGCTTCACCACCTGGAAGCGGGGGCGGGCCGAGCTCGCCGAGCGCTTCGCCGCGACCGCCCTCACCGTGGACGACCTGCTCGTGGATCTGGAACGCAGCCCGGTCACGCGTGTCCGCGGAACGGCGGTGTTCCTCAGCTCGTCGACCACGCTGGTGTCCCCGGTGCTGCTCCACCATCTGAAGCACAACCAGGTGCTGCACGATCAGGTGCTCCTCCTGTCCGTCCTCCCGCTGAACGTGCCCGAGGTCGAGCCGGAGCAGAGAGTCTCGGTGGAGCCGCTGAAGCTCGGCTTCTACCGGGTCACCGCCAAGTACGGGTACCGGCAGAGCCCCCGGGTGCCTGAGATCCTCCGGCGGGCGCGCTCGCTGGGGCTCGGCACCAAGCCCGAGACCACCAGCTTCTATGTGGGTCGAGAGACGGTGCTGCCCCGCGGACGGAGCCACATGGCCTACTGGCGAAAGGTGCTCTTCCGGTTCATCTCCCGAAACGCCCGGGCCACCACGGATTTCTTCTCCATCCCACCTGGACGGGTGGTGGAGCTGGGAATGCAGATCGACCTCTAGAGTGTGGCATCCTCCGAGGCAGGTGATGCGTCTCCTGCTTCCGTGGGCCTGCTGGATGGTGCCGGCGCTAGCGCTGGGGGCGACCACGCCCACTCGCTCTCCCGCGGAGGAGCTGGAAGCAGAGCTGGCGCAGCAGGTGAAGATCCCCGATCCCGAGCTGGTGGTGGTGACCGATGGGCCAGACCCCGAGCGGTTCGACCTGCTGGACGGGAGGGTGGAGCTGGACGGCCGCCCGCTGGAGGGGCGGATGGAGCCGGGGTGGGGAAAGGAGCTCTTCCGGGGCACGCTGGTTCCGGGGAACCACGTCCTGACCGCGATGTTCGTTTACCGCGGGTCGAAGACCGGCGCCTACCCGTGGAGCGGGTCGTTCGCTTACCGCGTCCCGGGCAAGGTGGAGTTCCAGGCGCAGCGGGGGCTCCGGCTGATCGTGCACCTCCGGGTCGAGGTGCACGAGGAGCAGGAGGACCCCCGGAACCGGCTCGCCTTCCGGGCCGCGCTCGAGCCGGAGATGACCGCGAAGGTGGACGACTCGCCGGTGCCGCCTCCGCCTCCGCGCAAGGTGACCCCCGAGGACCTGGTCAAGCCCGCGCTGACTGTGCCCCTCGCCTCGGTGCCGGAGCCTCCCCCGCCGGCGCCGACGCCGAGCAAGACCAAGAAGAAGACGCCCAAGAAGAAGAAGACCAGCATGGCCGCCGCCGCGACCGGCCCGTCGCTGGACGTGGCCACCGCTCGGCTGCAGCAGGCGATCGCCCAGCCCACGCCGCCGCCGAAATCGGGCGAGAAGACGACCGCCACCGCCGGGTCGAAGAGCTCGAAGGGCAAGACTTCGCCGGACGCAGGCCGACCCTGAGAGTGAAGGCCCAGCTCGGCGACGACCAGCGCAGACCGAGCTGAGCTCTGCTTCCACAGCCGTTCACCGGGCTGTCTGCCCGGGAGAATGCGGTGAACCGAGCAAGCCCCCGCCCGCTCGCTCAGCGAATCGCCTCACCTCGGAGTTGTCCGGCGCGACAGTCGACTCAACCTTCCGGCCAGCGCTTCCACGAAAAGGGGGAAACCCATGAGGCGATGGTTGTCAGTGGCAGCAGGCGTCGCGCTGGGAGCCGCGTGTGCAGGAGCACCGCCGGTTCCGGCACAACGCTTCACCGATGCCGAAGCGGAGATCAAAGCGGCCCAGGAGATCGGTGCCGAGAAGAATCCGCAGGGCAAGCTTCATCTGCAGCAGGCACGTGATCAGCTCGAGGCTGCAAAGAGGCTGAGCAAGGACAAGCCCGAGGTCGCCGTTCGCAAGCTCGACAACGCCCAGGCCGAGGCCGAGCTCGCCAAGTCGGTGACCCGCGAGCAGGCGACTCGCGCGGAGGCCGACGAGGCCAAGGCGAGACTGCTCTCCGCACAGAAGAACCTCTCGGGAACCGGAGGTGGCCGATGAAGTGGTTTAGCGCAATCGCAGCGACGGCGCTCCTGATCGTCGTCGCCTGTGGCCACATGGAAGCGACCCCCCGACTCAAGGAGGCACAGGCCGCCTACGAGAAGGCTGCGGTAGGCCCGGCGGCTCAATACAGTCCGGCCGAGCTCGCCACCGCGAAGAAGGCTCTCGACCAGGCCAACGCCTCGCTCGAATCCGGTGACCGTGAGCTGGTCGACGACAAGGCATCTCTCGCTCTGAGCAAGATCTCCCTCGCGGAATCCACCGGCCTGACCCAGCAGGCCGTGGCTCAGCGCGACGCCGCGCTGAAGGAGCTCAACATCACCCGGGACCAGATGCTCAGCAAGACCCAGGAGGAGCTCAACCGCGAGCGGCAAGCGCGCACCGCGGCCGAGTCCGAGCTGGCCGCGAGCCGAAAGGATCTCGAGCAGTACGCCCGGGTCCAGGACGTGGCGCGCGGGACGGTGATCACCCTCTCCGGAAGCGTCCTCTTCGAGAGCGGCAAGGCCGAGCTCCTGCCCGGCGCGCAGGATCAGCTGTCACGGGTGGCCACGTACCTCAAGAACTCGCCGCGGCCCGTCGTGATCGAGGGGTACACCGATTCCCGTGGGTCCGCGAGCAAGAACCAGGCGCTCTCCGAGCGGCGTGCCCAGGCGGTTTCCGACTACCTCACGTCCCAGGGTGTTCCCGCGGATCGGATTCGATCCGTGGGAAAGGGCGCGTCCGCTCCGATCGCCAGCAACGCGACCGCCGACGGACGAGCCCAGAACCGTCGCGTGGAGATCGTCCTGGAGCGGGGTCCAGCGGCAGCCAGCTCCGGGGCCCCGGCGACGGAGAGCGGCCTGGGCGGCAGCGCCGCCCCTGGCGGCGAGTCGGGCACCACCGCCCCGCAGCCGACCAGGCAGCCGGAAGCGCCAGCTCCTCCGCCGACCACTCCGCGCTGACGCCACCACCCGTCGGACGGGCAAGACACGAAGGGCGTCGCCGGATTGCTCCGGGGACGCCCTCGTGCACTGCACTCTGTCGCGGATGATTACCGGCGCTCTGCGGCCTGCTTCTCGCGGTACGCCTTCATCATCTCTTCCTGCTCGGTCCGCGGCACCGGGGCGTACTTGGCGAACTCCATGGTGAACTCGCCCTTGCCCTGCGTCGCGGAGCGGAGGTCGGTGCTGTAGCCGAACATCGCGTTCAGCGGCACCTCGGCCACAGCCGTCACGTACCCTTCGGCGTTCTCTGTCGAGACGATGGTCCCACGGCGCTGGTTGAGCTGGCCGACGACCGAGCCCTGGAACTCCTCGGGCGCCTGCACCTCGACCTTCATGATCGGCTCGAGGATGGTCGGCTTGGCCGCCTCGTAACCCTCGCGGAAGGCCATGATCGCCGCGGTCTTGAACGCCTGCTCGGAGCTGTCCACCGCGTGGCTGGCGCCGTCGTTGATGACCGCGCGCACGCCCACCACCGGGAAGCCGATGAGCGAGCCCTTCTTGAGGGCCTCGCGGAAGCCCTTGTCCACCGCGGGGATGAACTCGCGGGGAATGGCGCCGCCAGTGATGTCGTCGACGAACTCGTAGGTCTCCACCGAGTCCGCGGGCAGCGGCTCGAGGTACCCACAGACGCGTCCGAACTGGCCGGAGCCACCGGTCTGCTTCTTGTGGGTGTAGGCGAAGTCGCCCCGCTGGGTGATGGTCTCCCGGTAGGCGACCTGCGGCTTGCCGGCAACCACCTCGCAGTTGTACTCGCGCTTCATCCGCTCGATGTAGATCTCGAGGTGCAGCTCGCCCATCCCGCTGATGATGGTCTGGGCAGACTCCTCGTCGCGGTGGACCCGGAACGTGGGGTCCTCCCGGGTGAACCGGTTCAGGGCCTTGGAGAAGTTGGCCTGCCCGCTCCGCTCCTTCGGCGCCACGGCGAGGTCGATCACCGCGTCCGGTACGTGCATCGAGGTCATGGTGACCGACAGCCGGCCGTCGGTGAACGTGTCGCCCGAGGCGCACTCCACACCGAACAGCGCGACGATGTCCCCGGCGCTCGCCTCCGTGACGTCGTTCATCTCGTTGGCGTGCATCCGGACGATGCGGGGAATCTTCACCTTCCGCTGGTTCGACTGGTTGAAGATGAAGTCGCCCTTGGCGATCCGCCCCTGGTAGATGCGCATGTAGGTCAGCTGCCCGTAGCGCCCGTCCTCGAGCTTGAAGGCGAGGCCGACGAAGGGCTTGTCCGGGTTCGACTCGAGGACGACCTTCGCCTCGTTGTTCTTCTGGTCGAGGGCCTCGTTGGTGACCTCGGTCGGGTTCGGGAGGTAGTCCCTCACCGCGTCGAGCAGCAGCTGGACGCCCTTGTTCTTGTAGGCGGAGCCGCACATCACCGGCGTCATCTTCAGCGCCAGGGTGGCGCGGCGGATCGCGGCCTTCAGCTCCTCGTTGGACACCGGCTTGTCGGCGAGGAACAGCTCCGCCAGGTGGTCGTCCACGTTGGCGACGCCCTCGATGATGTCGTGACGGGCCTGCTTGGCCGCATCTCGAAGGTCGGCGGGGATCTCCTCCTCGCGAACGTGCTCCCCGTTCTCCCCGTCGAAGTAGTAGGCCTTGCCGACGATCGGGTCGACGATGCCCTGGAACCGGTCCTCGGCCCCGATCGGGATCTGCAGCATCACCGGGTGGTGGTTCAGCTTCTCCTTGAGCTGGCTCGCCACGCGGGCGTAGTTGGCCCCGGCGCGGTCCATCTTCTTGACGAACGCGATACGGGGAACCCGGTAGCGGCGCATCTGCCGGTCGACGGTGATCGACTGGGACTGCACGCCGGACACGCTGCAGAGGACGAGGATCGCACCGTCGAGCACCCGCAGCGCGCGCTCCACCTCGATGGTGAAGTCCACGTGGCCCGGGGTGTCGATGATGTTGATGTTGATGTCCTTCCAGAGCGCGTAGGTCGCCGCGGACTGGATGGTGATGCCCTTCTCACGCTCCAGGTCCATCGAGTCCATCTTGGCGCCGACCCCGTCCTTGCCACGGACCTCGTGAATCTCGTGGATCCGGCCGGTGTAGAAGAGGATGCGCTCGGTCAGCGTGGTCTTCCCACTGTCGATGTGGGCCGAGATGCCGATGTTTCGAACGCGTTCGATGGGGATGTTGGACGCCATGATGAGTGTCTGCTTCCTCGAGAACTGCCGTGCAGGGGAGTGCCCGGCCGTGACGTAACGGGCGGCGGCCCTCTACTGCCGAACGGGCCGGATTGCCAGTGGGCCCACAACCTAACGCGGCGGTAACATCACGCAAACTGATGGCCAAGCCGTGTCACTGGCAGGAAAATTCACGACGCGGCTGGTCGCAATGAAATGATGAGCAACGACAAGCGGTTAGATTACTTGGAGACGCTGTCCAGCCAGCGGGTCACCGTGCGCACGGCGTCCTGGAAGGACGGCGCCACGAACAGGACCTCCTGGTAGACGGTCGGGTCGTAGGGCCGACCGATCATGGCCTCGATGTTGAGCGGGACGAGCTTGGCGTGGCTCTGGAACCGCTCCAGCTCGCCGAACGAGGAGAGCAACCCCGCCCCGTAGGCCTTGAGGTGGTCCCCCTCCTTCGCCACTCCGAACTCGAGCGTGTACCAGTAGACCCGCTCGATCTGCTTCAGAACGTCCTCGCTCACCCGTTCGGCGGCATTGCCGAAGGCCCGGTTGAGCTCGGCGAATCCCGGATCGGCGAGCGTCGCCGCGTGCCCCACCAGCTCGTGCACGATGTCCGGCTCGGGCGTGTAGAGCGGCACGGTGTGGTGGCGGATGTACTGGGTGGAGAGGAACTGGTCGAAGCGCAGGTTCCCCAGGAAGGCCCGGGACGTGACCAGCCCGGCCACCGGCACCATCTGAAAGCCGGTCGGGCTCGCGGCGAGCTTCAGGTTCACCTCGCGCAGCTGGGGAATGAGCTGCCGAGAGAAGGAGACCCGTTCGGAGCAGACCTTGTACTCGCCCGACGCGTGCTTGTGGTGCAGCGGGGCGAGGTGCTCCCAGACGGTGCGCCACACGCCCTGCTCGGTATCGGTGTACTGCACGTCGGGCACCGGATCGCCCGTGCGCCAGCGGAGCGCCTGCTGCGCGATGTGGTTCCGCCGCGCGCGGTACTCCGGATCGCGGAAGCCGGGATGGTTCTGATCGAGCTGGACGATGTCCTCCGCGCCTGCCTTGGGCGCACTGGACTCGGGGGTTCCGGCGAAGGGAAGACCGGGATTCATCGTGCAATCAATGTATCCCCTCCGACTGCCGGATGCTCCGCCGTGTGGGGTGCCGCCGTGCGTCGGTCTCGGAGACGCCTAGTAGCGCCCGCCGCTCTGCTGGCCGCCACCTCCCAGCAGCTGGTTTGCCTGCAGGAGGTAGTACTGCGCCTGCTGTGCGTTCTTCTGGTCGAGTGCCGCCTGTGCGGCCTGGACGAGGCGAGCGGCCTCCGTCGCGCGGCTGGCCTCGGCAGGGGAGCCGGCGGCTGACGCTGCGGCGGCGGTGGCCTGCAGCGAGGCGCGCGTCGACTCGAGCGACTGGGCGTTCCAGTTCCCGCTTCCCTGCAGTGACTGCACGGTGCTGTCGATGGAGTACCTGGCTCCGTCGATCTGGGCGGCACGCTGGGTCCGGGCCTGCTGCTCGGCGACGCGCGCCTCCTCGTAGGCTCGCTGCTGGGCGGAGATCTGCTGCAGCGCCTCGGTCTGTGCGCGTGACTGCTCGAGCAGCGCGTCCATGGCTGGATCTTCCTGACCGTCCGTTCGGTCGGCACGAGCCTTCTTCTTGCGGCCATTCCCTGCATCCGGCGCGGCCGGCTCCTGGACCGCGACGCTCGTCGAGGGCTGCGGTGCACCGTCGACGGAGGTGGCCCGCGGACCGCCGCCATCGCGTGGCGCCGTTCCGGCGTCAGACGCCGAGCCTGCGTCCGTACGTGGGGACCCGGCGTCGGGCGTGCGCGCGTGAGATCCGGCATCCGGAGCATGGCCGGCGGGGGCGGCGGACCGCTTGGACACTCCGGCATCCGAGGCCGCTCGCCCCGCGGACACGCCGGCGTCCGGGGCGCCGAGCACGAGGGAGAGAAGGAAAAGACCGGTCATCGCCCGGGCACTCTAACCCGGGAGCTGCACCGCAGCCCGCAGGGTCGCAAGGGAAATATGCGGGCTGTTCGAGCGACGAACCCTCCCCGGTCCTCCCGCCGGCGGCCTTCCTCGCTCGACTCCTGGCGCACTCCGGATCGCCCGGGCCACGCTCGCGAGGACGACGGCGCGCCTGCTGGTTCGCTCGCGATAGATGCCCCCGCCGCCGAGTTCGCCTCACCTCGCCCGAGGTCGCGCCCGCAGCGCGTCGATGCACTCCCGCGCCGCGCGCTCGCCGGTCTCCAGCGCTCCGTGCACGGTGCCGGCCTGCCCTCCGGTGTGCGTGTGCTCGCCCCCGAAGAACAGCGTCTCCGCCACTGGCCGCGCGAGCATCCGCGCTGCACCGAGCGCACCGACCGGCGTCACGGCGTAACCCCCGCGCGCGTAGGGGTCAGCCTGCCAGTCGTGGTGGGCCTCGTCCTCGAGCAGCTCCTCGAGCGTGGAGCGCGGGGTCCCGAACAGCCGCTGCAGACTGTCCAGCGCACGTGCCCGCCGCGTCTCGGGCGCGAGCACCGACAGCTCCTGGGCGAGCGGCCCACCTGCCCAGCCGGTGAGCACGCCGGAGTCCACCGGGGCAGTGGTCCACCAGGTGGGCACGGCGCCCCCGGGAAGGTGCGCGAAGCCGAAGCGTCGGAGGCGCCCTCGGTGGCCCGAGCTCCAGAAATCCTCGCGGAACCGGAGGAGCAGCTTGAACAGCGGTCCATCGACCAGCGCGCCGGCCGCGCGCTCCACGTCGTGGACGCGGGGCGCGAAGCGGATCGCGCCCGTCGACCCGGCCGGTGCGCGGAGCACCCCGAGCGGGACGGTGACGATGATCGCCCGCGCCTGCAGGTCTGGCAGCGAGTACCCGCTGCTCTTCCTCGACTCCACCACCACCCGGCCCGCCGACCAGCGGACCTCGGTGACCACGGTGGACAGCCGGAGCGCGTCGGGCACGCGGCGGAGCACCGAGGCCAGGACGCGCTCGAGAACCCCGACGAAGCCGCCCTGGATTCGCGCCGCCTCGTCGCCGTGGAGCGCGCGCGAGGCCCGTTCCAGCGCCCCGATCGCCTCGGCGCTGGCCCGCGTGACGTCCGCGGCGTAGTACCCCTCGACGTAGTTCCGGGCGAGCGCCGCCTGGTCAGGAGCGAGCTCCCCGGACCGCAGCCAGACCTCCAGCACCTCCTCCACCGGCACGTCGCCGTGCAGCGCGGCCACCTGGGCGAGCGCCTTCTCCAGTGCGGGCCCGGCGTCCACCAGCCGACCGTCCTGGACGGTGAGGTGCCGCTGCCCGGTGGGTCTCACCCGAAGTCCGGCCTTCCGTGCCCGGGTGAGCAGGCTGCGTGCCTTTCCCTGGACGAACTCCGCACCGAGCTCGACCGGCACCGGCCATCCGGGCAGCGAGTGGGTGTCCACCCGTCCCCCGATGCGGGGCCGGGCCTCGAGCACGCGGACGCCGAGCCGGGCGCGGGTGAGCACCTCGGCAGCGGCCAGCCCCGCCGCGCCGGCCCCGACCACCACCACGTCGACGCGCTCCTCTGCCAAGGCGGAACCTCCTCCAGCCGGGGGGTGCTCGTGCTAGCAGGCAACGTGGTGGAGAGGTCCGCGCTCGTTCAGTCGACTGTCCTTTCCCGGGCGGCCGCGGGGGCTCTGGTGCGTCTCCTCCAGGCGCTGCCCGTCGCATTCGTCGACGGCCTCGCCCGCGCGGTTGCCGCCTGCGCCCATGCCCTGGGCATCCGCCGGCGCGTCACGCTGGACAACCTCGACCACGCCTTTCCCGAGCGCTCCCGGGAGGAGCGGCGGGCGCTGGCCCGTGCCGCCTACGCCAACATGGCGCGGGTGGTGGTGGACGCGCTGCGAACGCTCGGGGCCAGCCCGGCCCAGCTCCTCGCCGAGGTGCAGGTGGACGACTTCGGACCGGTCGAGCGCGCGCTGGCGGGAGGGAAGGGTCTGCTGGTCGCGACCGCCCATCTCGGATCCTGGGAGCTGTTCGGCGCGGCGATGGCGCAGCGGGTGCCACTCCACGCGGTGGTGAGGCCGCTTCGCGGTGGCGTCAACGCCCGGCTGGTCGAGGCACGCGAGCGGGCGGGACTGAGGCTCATCCCCGCGCGCGGTGCGCTGTCCGGGATGGTGGCCGCGCTCCGGAGGAACGAGGTGGTCGCGATGCTGGTGGACCAGGCCATCGGGGGCAAGCACGCGCTCTTCGTTCCCTTCTTCGGCCGCCCGGCGGCAACCACCCCCGCGCTCTCCATGGCCGCGGTGCGTAGCGGGGCACCGACGCTCGTCGTCGTGGCGCTGCGCGAGAGCGGCCGCCTCCGGTTCCGGGTCGAGGGGCCGTTCGTCGTGGGGAACAGCGGCGATCGGCAGCGCGACCTGTGGATCCACACCGCCCGGGTGACGGCAGCGCTGGAGCGCATCATCCGCCAGACGCCCGAGCAGTGGCTCTGGCTGCACCGGCGCTGGAAGCTCGCGCCGCCGCCGGAGCACGCGCTCCGGCTGGAGCTTCTGGCCATGGACGCCGAGGACCAGGCGGTGCGGTCGGAGCTGGTCGCGCAGGGGCGACTCTTCCAGGGGTACGACCCGCGGATGGAGGCCGTGCACCGGGCACTGGCCGGTCGGCTCGACCGGCTCTTGGAGCAGCGCGGCTGGCCGGGCCGCTCCGTCGTGGGGGAGGACGGCGCTGCAGCCGCCTTCCGCATCGCCCACCATGCCATCGCCACGCCGGAGCTCCAGCGCCGGTTCCTCGCCCTGGTCCGCGAGGCGGCCGCGCGAGGAGAGGCGACGCAGCTGCAGGCGGCGATGCTGGAAGACCGTGTGCGCCACCTCGAGGGCCGGCCCTCGCTGTACGGCACGTTGCTCGACTGGGACGAGGCGGGGCGGCTGTCGCCCGGTCCGGTGGAGGCGCCGGAGCAGCTGGATGCCCGTCGGGCGGCGCTCGGCCTCCCCCCGATGGTCGATGCCCTCCTGGCGGCGAACACGGCGTCTCGGGAACCAGGGGACGTTCCGCCCGCCGACCCGGTCGGCCGCCGGCGCGAGTTCGAGGCCTGGGCGCGACGCGTCGGCTGGCGACGGTCCTGACGTTCTCCGGCGGACGTCCGCCCCCGACCGGGGGGTCGGCAGGAGCGAGCAGACGACCTACCTCCTGCGCTGCACGGTGGACACTGCACTCGATGAATCCGAGGCGGCCGAGGAGGTCGCCTGTCACGACTGCGCGCAGGTGCAGACGCTTCTTCCGCTCGGGCTGCGCTCGCTTGCCCGGTGCATCCGTTGCGACGCGGTGCTGGACCGGAGGGAGCCTCCCGACTCGACTCCCCTGGCGCTGGCGCTGGCAGGCCTCTTCTGCGGCCTCATCGCCAATGCCTTTCCCATCATCGAGGTGAGCCTCGCCGGGCGGGTCCAGAGCAACCTGCTGGTCAGCGGACCCCGGGCGCTGATCTCCGACCAGATGCCGCTGCTCGGGCTGCTGGTCGCCTTCTTCTCCATCGTGTTCCCGCTCCTCTGGCTGGGCGCGGTCTCCTATGTGCTGCTCCGGGTGCGAGCGGGGACGCGGGCACGCGAGCTCGGGCCGCTGTTCCGGCTCGCCGAGCGGCTGCGCCCCTGGGCGATGACCGAGGTGTACGTCATCGGGGGCTTCGTGGCCTTCACCCGGCTGGAGGAGCTGGGCCGGGTGTCGATCGGCATCGGAGGGTGGGCGGTGGCTGCGACCGCCTTTCTGACGTTCCTCGTGGACCAGGTCCTGGATCGCCGGCACGTGTGGAATGCGATTCGCCCGCCCAGAGAGCTCCGAGGACCCGGTCCGACCCTGGGCTGCCCGCAGTGTGACCTGGTGACGAGACTTCCCGAGGGCTCGCGGTGTCCGCGCTGTCGCTGTCCGATGTGGCGCCGGAAGCGGAACAGCCTCAATCGCACGGTTGCCCTGGTCATCGCCGGCGCGGCGCTCTACTTCCCGGCGAACATCCTGCCGATCATGGCCGTGGGACGGCTCGGCCGGCCGACGCCGGACACCATCCTCACCGGCATCGGCGAGCTGGTGCGCCGCGGCTACTGGCCGCTGGCGATCATCGTCCTCTTCGCCAGCGTGCTCGTCCCGGTGCTGAAGCTGGTGAGCCTGACCTGGTTCGTGGTGGCGGTGCGGCAGCGGTGGCGCTGGGCGCTCGTCTTCCGGACGCGGCTCTACCGCCTGGTCGACGGCATCGGCCGGTGGTCCAACATCGACGTGTTCATGATCTCGCTCCTGGTCGCGCTGGTGCAGTTCGGGGTGCTGGCCACGGTGGAGCCCAAGGCCGGAGCCGTGGCGTTTGCCGCGGTGGTGATCATCACCATGTTCGCCGCCGAGGCGTTTGACCCGCGGCTCATGTGGGACGCGGTCGAGGGGAGGGACGAATGACCGAGGTCCGCGAGGCGCGCATCCAGCGGCGCCGGTTCGCGCCCATCTGGCTGGTGCCGATCGCCGCGGTGGCGATCGCCGGCTGGCTGGGGTGGAAAACCTACGGCCAGCGCGGTCCCCTGATCACCATCACCTTCGGGAGCGCCGAGGGGATCGAGGCGGGGCGCACCCGGGTGATGCTCCGCAACGTCGAGGTGGGCATGGTCGAGTTCCTGGACCTGACCCGGGATCTCACCAGGGTCGAGGTCCATGCCCGGTTGCGGAACGACCTCAGGGATCACCTCACCACCGGGACGCGGTTCTGGGTGGTGCGGCCGCGACTGGGCGTGGGAGGGGTGTCCGGCCTGGGGACGCTCTTCTCCGGGGTCTACATCGAGATGGAGCCCGGGCAGGGGAAGGAAACGGAGACCTTCAAGGGTCTGGAGGAGCCACCGGTGCTCCCTCCGTCGGGCGAAGGCAGGACCTTCGTGCTCCGCGCCGGTGGCCTTGGATCGTTGAGCCGCGGTTCTCCTGTGTACTACCGGGGAGTCTCGGTCGGCGAGGTGCTGGGGGCGACGCTCGCTCCGGACGCGCAGAGCGTCGCGGTGAACATCTTCATCCACGCACCGCACGAGCAGCTGGTCCGGCCCGAGACACGCTTCTGGAACGCCTCGGGTATCGAGGTGAGCGCCGGGGGAGGGGGATTCAGGGCCCGCGCGGAGTCGCTGCAGGCGGTCATCCTCGGGGGAATCGCCTTCGATACCCGGCCCGAGGGCTTGAATGAGTCGCCCAGTCCGAAGGACGCCGAGTTCGAGCTCTACCCCGACAAGGGTACGGCGGAGGGCACACCTTACGGACCGCAGGCCACGTACCTGGCCCACTTCGGTAGCTCGGTGCGCGGGGTGGACGTGGGAACGCCGGTGGAGCTCCTCGGGATCCGGGTGGGCCGGGTCACCGACGTGCGGCTCGAAGGCCAGGAAGGTCGGCTCCGGGTGCCGGTGACGCTGACCCTCGACCCCGAGCGTGTGCTCCTGCGTCAGGGTGAGCTGCCGTCGGAAGGTCAGAAGCTCCAGCAATCCACGGACGCACAGATGGCGCTGCTCGTCGCGCGAGGGCTCCGGGCGGAGCTGCAGAGCGCGAGTCTCCTGACCGGCAGCAAGGTGGTGGCGCTGGCCTTTCACCCCAACGCGCCGAGGGCGCGCCTGGGCTTCGGCGGTCAGTACCCCGAGATCCCCACCATCTCCGGGAGCGGCTTCGAGGACATTGCCCAGTCCGCGAGCGGGCTGCTCGCCGAGGCCCGGACCCTCGTCCAGGGCGCGAACCAGGTGATCCGCTCGCCGGAGCTCGCCGGGACGGTGAAGAACCTCGAGGTGCTCAGCAGAGAGGCGAGCACCCGCATCGGCCCGACGATGGAGAGGCTCCAGGCGGCGTCGGTCGAGCTGGAGAGGACGCTCTCCGCGACCTCGGGGCTGCTGGGGAGCTCCGCCACCGGAAGCGGGGAGCTCCCGCGGGCGCTCCGGGATCTGCGAGAGGCGTCGCGCTCGGTCCGTCTGCTGACCGACTACCTCGAGCGTCATCCCGAGGCGCTGGTGCAGGGGAAGCGGCCGTGAGGGGGCGTGCGCGGTCCTCGATGCTGGCGCTGCTCGCGCTCGCCAGCACCGGATGCTTCGGGAGCTCTCCAGTGTCGCGGTTCTACACGCTCTCCACCCTGTCCCCGCGCGAGGGCCAGGGCGGTGGCGGCGGCGGGCCGGGGCACCGTGTCCGCGTCGCGCCGGTCACCGTCCCCGAGGGCGTGGACCGGCCGCAGATGGTCCGCCGGACGGGAGAGAACACCGTGGTGCTGGACGAGTTCGACCGGTGGGTCGAGCCGCTGGACGCGCTGCTCCGGAACACGCTGGTGCTGAACCTGAGCGCGCTGCTGCCCGAGACGCAGGTGCTCGGCGACGCGATTCCGGGTCTGGCGGTGGATCGGACGGTGGTCGTGGCCATGAACCGCCTGGACCTGTCCGGGCAGCTCGAGATGGACGCGGTCTGGTTCATCCTGCCGGCGGGCGCGGATCAGCCCGAGCGGACCCACCGGAGCCGGTTGACCGAATCCGCGGGAGCCGGCGCCCCGGCGGACCTCGCGCCCGCGCTGAGCCGGGCGATGGAGAAGCTCTCTCGGGAGATCGCCGCGGAGCTCGGCGGTCAGGATTCAGCGCGGTGATCCGGACGATTCTGGGAGCGCGGGACACTGACGCGAGCGAGGAGCCCGTCGGGTCCGGAAGACCGGGCGGTCCGCCAGCTTCCGTTCACGCTGATTGACCCGCGGGTCTCCACGTTGCGAGGTGCAGCGGAGACCTCGTGCCTCGCGCGGTCGTGCAACCAGTGCCCCACCAGGCGCTGACCGAGGAGTACCGCGCACCCGGTGAGCACCAGCACGAGCACCATGCCGAGGGTGGCGCGGACCAGCGCTGGCATGCGCGCCACGCGGCTGACGATCACCGCGTTCACCGAGATGCTCGCCAGGCTCGCGACGAGCGCGGCGTTCCCCGCGAGCGCCCAGGAGGCCATCCCGTGTGCGCCGAGCGATCCTGCCGAAGCAACGGCAGAGGCGCTGGAGACGAGCCCGCCGAGCAGGCTCACCACGTACAGTCCCCAGGCGCCCAGGGCTCTCCGCCCGGTCTCTCCGAGCACCTCCAGCGCGATGAAGAGCAGGCCATAGTACAGCGCTGAGCGGAGCGAGAAGGGTGAGCGCAGCGGGAGCTCGGGGACCGCAGTCCCGTCTACGCCCCGCCCCTGCAGCAGCGCGAAGACGGCTGCGGCGAGCAGGAGGGCCACGAAGGGTGGAAGGGCCGCCCGGAGGGCCGCCGGAGCGAGGATCCCGAGAAGCACGGCGTTGCGCAGGAGCATCGCCATGGTGGCGAGGGCGATGGCCCGCGAGGCAGGAGCGATCCAGCCGGGCCCTCCCGCCCGGGTGCGCTGCGCCATCTCGGTGACGGTGACCGTGCTGTTGACCAGCCCTCCCAGGAACCCGGTGACCGCGATTCCGCGGGGACCCGCGGCCTTGAGGAGAACGTAGTTGACGAAGCCCAGCGCGGCGATGAGCAGGACGGTGGTGAAGGCCGCGCGCGGGTACACCAGCTTCCACGGGTCGACCGGCTCGGTGGGCAGCACGGGGAAGATGGCGAAGGCCAGAAGCCCGAGCAGGATGGCGGACCGCAGCTCCTCGGCGGTCAGCCGGTGGCTGAAGCTGGCCAGGCGCTCCTTCCAGGCCAGAAGTCCGGCAGTGATGACCGCGACCGCTGCCGGGGTGAACCGGTGGCCGAGCCCACAGGTGATGCCGGTCATGGTCATGACCAGCAGCGCCGCCGAGGTGGTCAGCTCGATGCCTTGACCGGCCCGGATCGACGCCCAGTTTACCACCAGGATGAGGATCGCGGTTCCTGCAATGGCCGCGAGCGCGAAGGGGGTGCCGAGCAGCGCGCCGAGTGCGCCGAGCAACGAGACGAAGGCGAAGGTCCTCAGCCCCGCTTCCTTCCCCCGCCACTCCCTCTCCAGGCCGACGAACAGGCCTACGCCGAGAGCGAGCATGACCCGCGTCAGCGTCTCGAATGCCGGCC
>JBKPMY010000356.1:0-5791 GCA_046732375.1 Myxococcota bacterium | reverse complement strand
GAGATGCCCTGGGAGAGGATGGTGGCCTTGTCCGCCGGGTTCACGTGGGCCACGGCCTCGAAGCACTGGATCAGACCGTTCACCGTTCCGAGGAGTCCGGCGAGCATCGCCGCGTTCCCGAGCATCGCCAGGTAGCCAGTGCGCGCCTCGAGCTTGGGCGTCTCGCGCAGACTGGCCTCGTCCAGGGCCGCCTGGACCTCGTCCTCGCCCTTGGGCACGTTCATCAGGCCCGCCTTCACCACGTTGGTGAGCGGAGTGCTCTTCTGGCCGGCGACGTAGTTGATCGCCTTGTCCAGGTCGCCGGCGTAGATGTGCTTCTTCAGCCCGCGCAGGAAGCCGTCCTTGTTGATCGGCGCGGAGAAGAAGAGGACCACCACCCGCTCGATGATGATCGCCAGGGCGATCACGCCGCAGATGGCGATGGGGTACATGCCGCCCTTGCCGGCGCGGAACCGTGCCGCCATCTGGTCGAAGAAGGAGCCGGACGCGGTCGCCTCGGCGGCGAGCAGCGTCAGCTTGGTCAGGAGCCCCACGGTCATCGATGCCTCCGAACTGGCCAGCGCACCACGGCGGTCACCTTGGACCGGCGGGTCACGCTGGAACCCTGGAATTCAGGGGGACGTGAAGGTGCATCCTACGTCCCGCACTCAGCAACCTGTCAAGAATACGAGGTAGGGAAGTACGCGCAAACTCTCCATATTTTTGGCCCACGGGACAACTCGCAGCGGGACCGAAACGGGACGGTGCGCGCAGTCAGGCCTCACCCTTCGAGGTCGGCGCGCCCTCCTCGTCCGAGGCGCGCTCCAGGTCGAGGATCCGGGCCTCTCCCACGTAGGCCTTGGTCTCGAAGCGAGTGATCCGGCCGATCTTCCGGACGATCTCCTTCATCCGCTCGGCCTCCTTGTGGATGATGTCCACTTTCGCCCAGGCGTAGTCGTCCGGCCCGAGCTTCCGCTTCAGGAGCTCGGCGTAGCCGAGCACGGAAGTCAGCGGCTGGTTCAGCTCGTGAGCTGCCGTGCCGGCGAGGGCAATCATCTCCGCGCTCCGCTCGCTACGCTCCAGCCGCAGGGTGGCGTCGGAGAGCTTGCGCTCGAGCTGCACCCGGTCACGCAGGTCGCGGAGGATCCCCACCGTGGCCACCTCGCGTGCGCCCTCGTAGAGGATGGAACCGGTCATGTTCACGGGGACGCGCTCTCCGGACTTGGTGACGATCTCCTGGCGGGTGAGCGCCAACCGGCCACGGCCGCCGTGTTCGGAAGCGCGCATCCGCTCCATGAGCTCCCCGACCATGCCCTCGCCGACGAAGAAGTCCGCGGCGTTGAGCCGGGCGAGCGCCTCCTGGGCGGAATAGCCGGTGAGCGCCTCCGCTCCCTTGTTGAAGAGGACGAAGCGGCCCTTCATGTCCATGGCCACCACCGCATCCACGGTGTTGTCCACCAGCTTCTCCAGGAATTCCTTGGTCCGGCGCAGCTCGTTCTCGATGCGGCGGGGCTCGGTGACGTCGCGGAAGCTGAGGATGGCGGCGGCGTCTCCCTCGCGCAGCGGCGCGCCGCTCACCGACAGCGTGAGGTGACGGCTGAACGGCGTGCGCGCCTGCACGTCCACGTCGCGCTGGACCTCCCCCCGGGCCACGGCGCAGAGCAACGCGGTGAGCGCCTCGGCTCCCAGTGCCCCGGTCAGGTCCTCGACGTGGTGACCCTGGAGCTGGGCCGGATCCACCTCGAGCATGGCCGCGCCGGCCGGGTTGAGGAGCAGCACCCGGCCCGCCCCGTCGAGGATGGCGATGCCTTCCGAGACGTGCGCGAAGAAGGCCTGGTAGCGCTGGAGCTTGGCCGCCCTTTGCTCGGCCACGAGACGCGCCGACTTCTCGCGCTCGGACTCGCCCCGGACGGACTCGAGCAGGTGTGCATTGCGCAGCGCGACCGCTGTCGCGTGGCCCACCGTGGCGAGGAAGTCCACCTCCGCGGGAGTGAAGGCGGGGCGAGCACCCGAAGCACGCACCAGAAGCACGCCCAGCACCTTCCCCTGCACGCTCAGGGGAAGCGCGGCGATCGAACGCACTCCGGCGGCGGCGACCCGCTCGTGCATCCCCTCGAGGAGCGGGTGGCTCGGGACGTCCTCCACGACGGTGGCGAGCCCCGTGCGCAGGCACTCGCGCACCTCGGGGTAGCGGTCCATCTCGATCCGCAGATTCTTGATGTCCGGGGCGTCGCTGGCGGCGACCACCACTGCAGAGCCGACGCCGTCGTCGAGGAGGAGGCTCGCGCGCGGGATGCCCAGGATCTCCGCGAGGCGCCGGGTGACGTCGTGCAGCAGCGCGTCCACGTCCGTCGATTCCGCGTACCGGGCGGTGAGCTCGAGTAGGAGATCCAGATTGCGCTGCTGGATGCGCGACTGGAGATCGAGGGCGTGCTGCTTACGCGCCTTCTCCAGGCGCCACCGGAGCTCGTTCTCCAGCTGTCCGCCGGCAATCAGCGAGTCGGCCGGGATGCCGACCACCGAGCGGCGCCGGAGCGCGCCCTGATCGACCACCGCGAGCACCGCGTGATCCCCGCCCTCCACCACGCACTGGAGAAGCTCGTCGGCTCCGGAAACGGTCAGGTCCACCACGACGTAGGTCGCGTCGGCGATCTGATCCGCGGGCCAGAGCTCCACGTCGCTCCCGAGCAGGGCTGCTGTCACCCGGTCCTGGAGACCGGAGCTGTCCGGCAGCAGGACCAGGCCCGAACGAGGCGCCATCGACACCCTCCGGGATGCTAGCACCAAAGCCGCCGTGACCACCGAACCCCACACCCCGGCGCTGGTGGAGACGCTCCGCGAAGTCGCTGCGGCCACGGAGCGGCTTCCCGACGCGGCCGGGCCCGAGACCCGGGCGCTCGCACGGCGGGTGCGCACACGGATCTCGCGGGATCTCCTGCCGCGGCTGTCGAGCGACGCGCCGCTGCTCCTGGTCGCGGTGGCCGGCCCGAACAACGTGGGGAAGTCCACGCTCTTCAACACCCTGGTGGGAGCAAACCTCTCGCCGGCGCGCGCCGAGGGTGGCCTCACGCAGCAGTGCCTCGCCGCGGCCACGCCGGAGACCGCGAGTGGTGCGGGGCGGGAGGCGCTCTCCGCGCGCTACGACGTGGTGCTCCTACCACCCGGGGCACGGGCGCCGGTGACCGAGCCGGGTCCGCCCGGACGCCTCTTCCTGACCTCGACGCTCACGCTGCCGCCGGGACTGGTCCTCGTGGACACGCCGGACTTCGACAGCGTTGTCCGCGAGAACCGGCTGCGGAGCGAGGCGTTGCTGCTCACCGTCGACGTCGTCGTCTTCGTCGTTTCCCGCCACACCTACCAGAACGCCGCGCTGGTGGACGTGGTGCGGGATGCGGTGGGCCGCGGCCGTCCCTGGGTGGTGGTGTACAACGAGGCGCCCGATCTGAAGACGGTGCGCGCGCACCTGGACAAGCTCGCGGCCGACGTGAGTGCTCAGCCCTTCGCGCGCTACCGGAGCCCGCACGACCCCGAGGTGGAGGCGGGCCGGCGGCGGCTCTCGGTCGAGCCGGTGGACGGCGGGCCCGGACTCGGAGAGCTGCTCGGGGACCCCGAGCGTGGAGCGGCGCTCCGCACCCGTGCACGCGCAGCCGCGCTCCGCGATGCCGCCGCCGAGCTCCAGGAGCTGGGCCTTCTGGCAAGAGCGCTCGCGAGCGAGCCGGAGCGGTTGCGCACCCGGCTCCGTCACGGGCTGGCGGAGGTGGGGGCGCGAGCCGCGCTCCGGGCGGTGCCCGCCGATGTGCTGCTCGAGGCCTTCCGCGACGAGCTGGACGCGCGCAGCCCGGTCAACCGGTGGATCCGGCGGCCGTTCCGGGGGCTCGCCGCAGCGCTGGGCGCGGTGGGCCGCAAGCTCCGCTCCTCGTTCAGCCCGCCGCAGCCCGAGGCGCTGGAGGCGACCGCGGCGGCGGCCACCGACGCGGCGCTGCGCGATGGTGTGAGGCAACTGGTGGAGTCGCTCGGTCCCGAGCTGGGCGCCTGGCGCGGGGACCCGGGCACGCGCGAGGCGCTGGCAGAGGCGCTCGGTCTCCCCACCCTCTCCGCGCTCCAGGCTCCGGGCCCGCTGGTGGAGGATGCCTCGCTGCGGGAGGACCGCGCGCAGCTGCTGGCCCGGTGCCGCGAGCTGGTGAGCAGCCATCTGCCGGGCGGTTTCCAGGAGGGAGCAATCCAGGCGCTGGCGACGCTGGTCTACTCGGTGCCGGCGAGCGCCGCCGCGGTCGTGACGGTGGCCACCGGCGGCATCGGCCACGATGCGGTGGTGTGGGTCGGGACGCTGCTCACCACGCCCTTGCTGGAGCGTTTCGTGGATCTGCTGGGGAGCGGAGTGCGGGGCGAGGTGGTGCGCACCTGGTCCGAGCAGCACGGCGGCTCGCTGGGTCGGGCGCTGGAAGCGAGGCTCTTCGGCGGGCTGCTCCAGCGCCTCGATGCCCAGGTGACGGCCGCCGAGACCGCAGCGGCCGCGTTCTCCCGGGCCGCCGATCGGCTGGAGGGAGGCGACGCATGAGGTGGTTCCGACGGGCAAGGCAGGACGAGGCGCCGCCGGCCGCGCTGCCCGAGCCGGAGCTGGTCCGGTCCCGGCTCGAGCTGGCGTGCCAGCTCCCGGCGCTGGCCGATGCCCGCGCGCTGCTGGAGCGGCTCGCCGAGGACTATGCCCGGACCCGTGCGCTCGCCGAGCGGCCGCTGCGCATCGCGCTGGTGGGATCGACGGGAGCTGGCAAGTCCACCCTGTTGAATGCGCTTGCCGGAACGGTGCTTGCCCGCGAGGGAGTGGATCGGCCCACCTCGAACGAGGCGGTGGCCTACGCCCCGTCCGATGCGGACCTGGGCACCCTCGCCACGGCAGTTCCGCGGGTGGTGCGGTACCTGACAGAGGCGGGGAGCGTGTGGTCGGGCCAGGTGTTCGTCGACACGCCCGACCTCAACTCGGTGGCCCGGGAGAACGCCGCGGCGGCGCTGGCGGTGCTGGACCAGGTGGACGCGGCGCTGGTGGTGTTCCACCGCGGCTCGGTGGCCGAGGCACGACCCTCCGAAGCGCTCCGCCCCTTCGGTCGACGCCGGGCGCTGCTGGGGGTGGTGAACTTCGCCGACCAGCTGGGACCGGAGGCCCGGGCGACGCTGCGCGAGCAGGTCGGAAGGGTGCTGCAGGCGGAGCTGGGCCTTGCCGAGCCGCCCCCGGTGTTCGTGGTGAGCGCCCTCAAGGCGCGGATGGGCGAGCCTCTGGACGACGACTGGCAGGCGCTCACGGCGCAGCTGCGCACGCTCGCCGAGGCCGGCGTCGCGACCGAGCTCCGGCGGCGGAACGCCGAGGCGCTGCTCGGTCAGATCCGCGGCCGGGTGGCAGAGGCGCTGCGGGTGACGGAGGAGGCGCGCGGCGAGGTGCGCAAGGCTCTGGAGACGGGGCTCGCCCAGGTGCGTGGGCCGCTCGGGGACGATTTCCGTGTGCGGCTCGGCGGGGCGGGCGGCTTCCTCCGACAGAGCGTGCGTCGTCAGGCGGCGGGACGTCTCACCGGGCCGATCGGCTGGGGGCTGCGACTGTCGGGTTGGGGGTCAGGAGGGCTCGCCGGAGCAGCGCTGGCGTCGCAGGCGAGCCTCCCGGCGGGGCTGCTTGTGGCAGCGACCGGCGCGGTGCTCGACGAGGTGCAGTCGCGGGGGCGGCAGGCGGCGGCAGAACGGGTGGTGGCGTCGTCGGACGGGGCGCTCGATGCGCTGGCGCGACAGGCGCTCGCGCCGGCGCGCGCGGTCGCCGCCGAGCGGGGGC
>JBKPMY010000355.1:0-8409 GCA_046732375.1 Myxococcota bacterium | reverse complement strand
TGACCGGGCTGCCGGAGCATCCGGCGTGGGTGGCCCGGCTCGCCGGCGCGCGCACGCTGGCCTGGCGGGAGGTGACCGGGCCGATGCTCGATGGAGCGGTGCAGGCGTGGTGGCACTGGGCGCGGCTGCTGCTGGTGCCGTTGGTGCAGCTGCCGTTGCTCGGCCTCGTCGGTCACGTGGGCTACCGCGTCGCGCGGGCCTACTGGGAAGGACAGTGGCTGCCGGGCGGGTACTTCCTGAATGCCGGTGTGCTGGCGCTGCTGTGGACGGTGGCCGGGACGGTCATCGCCGGGCTCACCCTCGCCGGCGTCGCGGCCTCGCTCGCGCGCGCGGGGGAGGCAACGTTCCTGCGGGCGGTCGACGGAGTGATTGCCGATCTCCGCACGGATGTGGACCGGGCGCTGCAGAAGCCACTCGAGGCGGCGAGGCAGCTCGTCGAGCCCGGGCCGAGCTGAAGCGGCGAGGGCGGCACGCCAGTCTTCGAGGAGCAGACTCAGCGGCGCGCGGGCGCGGCCTCGGCATCCTCGAGCAGCTCACGTTCCGTGTCGCGCGGCTGGGCATCCGAAGCCGGTGCGACGGTGGTCGGACGCGCCAGCGGCTGCGGCGCGGACCAGGAGCTCTCCGGAGCCGGAGCCAGCGAACCCTCGGCCGGCTCGGCCGGGATCGCGGGCAGGAAGGGAACACCGGTGGCGGAGAGCGGAATCTCCTCGAATGGACCTCTGTCGGGCGGAGCGCCCGGCGACGAGCGGGAAGCCTCGGAGGCTCCACCCGACGGCGAGCGTCCGCCGACGCTGATCGCCGCCTCGCCGGCGCTGCCCGCAGCAGAGAGCGCCGGCGGATTCAGCTCGCCAGGTGCCTGCACGACCGGATCCCCCTGGCGCAGCGCCGGCGGCGGCTGGTGTGTCGCCACCTCGAGCGGAGCGGTGCAGGGCGGGCTCGACACCCACGCCTCGAGCGCCGGGTCCCCGTAGCCCGTGAGCCGCGCCTCCATCGACGGATTGTTCCAGCCGGCGGAGGTCGGAGTGGCGACCTTGAAGTGCAGGTGCGCGCCGCAGGCCCAGCCGGTCTTCCCGGAATAGCCGAGGAGATCGCCTCGGCGCACGTGCTGGCCAGGGACGACGCTCACCGCGGAGAAGTGGAGGTACTGCGTCTCGACGTTGCCCGCGCTCTCGATGACCACGTAGTTGGCCTTGCGAGCCATCGCCGGATCACATCCGCCCTCGTCGCTGTCCCCGCGCGCCAGGCGCACCACGCCGTCGAGCGCGGCGACCACCGGTGTACCCTCGGGCATGCGGAAGTCCCAGGCCCAGGTGTCGTTCCCGACGTGGCTACCGATGTTGTGGACCTGGCTGACCGGGAACGACATGCCGCACCCGAACGGAATGCCGACCTCCGGTGGATCCATCGAAGCGGCGACGTTCCCCTCTTGCGCAACCGATGAGTTCGGCTGAACGACAGTTCCTGTTTCAGCAAGGGCGGGTGAAGCGAGCAGCGAGACCGCCAGGAGGATCGAGGATGCGGACCTATCCACAGTTTGCTCTGTTAAGTACCGCACCTCCCCCTGTGGGTTCACCACCGACTTCGGTCGGACGCTCGCCTGCTTCCGCCTGACGGACTCCGGACACCCTGACGCGACGGGCGGTTGACCTTCGGGGCAATGCACCTGACTTCTGACTCCGGCGACCCACAGCCGTTTCCACTGGGTCCGGAGGTCGGTGGTGACGATGGAACACGCGGGGAGCGCGCGCGTCTCGCTCCTGGATGGCCAGCTGCTCCGAGGTGATGCGCTGGCGCGCGTGCTCACCGAGTCGGGCTACGTCGTCGTCGGCCGGCACAGCCGTGCTGACTCGTTTCTCTCGGGTCTCGCGCAGGAGCAACCGCAGATCGCGTGCGTGGACGTTACCCTCGATGACGATGACGGCGTGGCGGCTCTCGCCGAAGCCCGCCAGTTCCACCCCAACCTCCAGGTCCTGGCCTATGGGGACGGGGCCGGCGCGCTCGACCGCTGTATCGCCGCCGGAGCAGCCGCTTACCTGGACGCACGTACCAGCAACTGCAACGACGTCCTCCACACGCTCGAGCTGCTCGCCCGCGGTGAGCGCGCGGTGTCCGCCCACATGCTGAGCACCGTGTTCCAGGCCACCCGGGCTCCGGAGCATGAGCAGCTGCGGCCGCTCTCAGCCCGGGAGCGGCAGGTCCTGGCCTGGGTGGCCGCGGGTGCGGACAACGGCGACATCGCCACCAGCCTGCAGATCACCGAGCGCACGGTGAAGGCTCACGTCTCCAGCCTGTACCGCAAGCTCCGGCAGGACAACCGGACCCAGCTCGCGTTGCTCGCGCGACAGCTGGGAATCCGTCCCCCGAGTCAGTGAGCCGCTCCGCCGTCGCAGCAGGCGGCAGGGCGCACCGAAAGCGTTCGCGGCAGCATCGGTCCTGCCATGCGAACGATCGGAGTGCTCCTGCTCGTCGGCTGTGCCACCGTCCCGACGGGAGAGGATGCGCGTCGCTCGCTCCTCGCCGCGCACGCGGTCGAGCGTGAGGCGCACCTCGCCCGGAACCCGGAACCCATCGCCGCGATGACCGCGGAGGGGTTTCTGATGCTCGATCGAGGGGAGATCCGGACCATCACCGTCGCCGAGATGAGGGACCGCTTGGCCAGGTACTTCGGGCGCGTCACCTTCGATCGGTGGGACGATCTCCAGCCGCCTCAGGCATGGGTCTCGGCCGACGGGACCTGGGGCTCGGTGGCCGTCCGCAAGGAGGTGATCACCCGGAGCGTGAGCGACGGTTCGGTGGAGCGGACGGTGTTTGCCTGGCTCGAGAGCTGGGAGCGCACTCCGCAGGGCTGGAAGCTGCGCGCGGTCGCCTCGACGCGTGCCGGCGAACCCCCGCGCTGACGGCGGGAGCGGTCGGCACGAGAGACTCTGGTCACTTCCCCGGAGGAAGCGTGCGCTGCAGGCGGCGGCGCTGCACCCTGCGGAGAACGACCTGCGTTCCCGCGACCACCGCCGCGACCTTGAGCAGCGTCAGCAGGACGCTCACGGGACGGGGCAGGCCTGGCGGCCGCCTCGCGATCCGGTCAGGGTTCTCCCAGGCACGGCGCAGCCCCTCGATCCGCCGCTCGGGGAGCCGGGACTGCCGCGAGCGGGACAGGCCCACGCTCGTCCCGATGATGGCCACCACCACGGCGGCAAGCCCCGCGCCCGCGGCGATGACCACCCGCCTGTTGTCCCTGATCAACCCGCGCACGTCCATCGCCCGCTGGGCGCGGCGGTCGAGCTCGCGGAGGGTGACCAGAAACTCGTCGCGGATGCGATCCGCAGTCTTCACCACCTGCAGCTCCTCGCCGGGGCTCACTGCAGCTCCTCCCGGGTCAGCATCCAGTCCAGCTTCAGCCGGTCGCGGGTGCGCGCGAGCGGCTGCTTCGGCAGCTTCCTCACCGCGAAGAACGCCAGGAGCGCGGCCAGGACCAGAACGACGAGGCCGAGCACCAGTGCCGGCACCCACCGCGGCTCCGGAAGCGCGAGCACGATGGCAATCAGGGCGACGGCCAGCCCTGCCGGAGCGAGGAACAGAGCTCCGCCGAGCAGGATGCCCGCAGTGCGCGCCTCCCTGAGCTCCTCCTTGAGCTCGGTCCGGGCGTGCAGCGCCTCGGCCCGGACCAGGAGCTTCATCTCGAGGAACGCGTGCCGTACCAGCTCCACCGTCGACATGTTCCTCAGCTGGGCCTCGTCCAGCCGCTGCTCTCCGAGTTCCACGCCTCACCTCCCGTCGACAGTGCCACGGCGCCGCCGGGCGCCGTGCACGAAGATGGGGTCAGGCCGCGCGATGCGCATCAGCCAGCGCACTCGCGGAGCGCGACCGCGCTCGACGGCAAGGTCGTCGGGTGCGTGACAGAGAGCACCAACGCCGGTCCCAGGCCGCCTCGACGGTCGCGGCCGGGACCCTGCCCCGAAGGTGTCTGACACCTTCATGTCAAGTTGACACGACACCGAGGTGCCAAACACCTCGTTGGGGATACCTCGTTGGGCGGCTCCTCCGCCGGATGGCTTGAGCGGAAGATCGCGCCGGAGGGCCGGCGAGGGCCGCTCACCCCGCTCGGTTTCCGCCATCAGGAGCGGCCGATGTCCAGCACCGCCTGGAGGCGGGCGATGATCAGCTCCGCGCCGGTGAAGAGCTGCTCCCCGTCCCACAGCGCGGGGGTCTCGGTGCCGCCCCGCGCCTCGAAGTCCGCTGCCGCCTCGGGGTAGACCACGTTCCGGAACCGCACGACCTCGTGCAGTCCTTGATCCACGACCCAGCGGCGCACCCGGGCCGACCGGGGCTCGTCGAGCCGATGGAACAGCTCGAGGGGCTTCGAGCCCATGGGGGGTCCGACCGCGGCTCAGCGCCCGGCGGCGCGGGCGGCAGCCACCCGTGCCCGCTCGCGCTGGATGCGCGCGGTCTCCGCCGCGGCCTTCGGATCGCCAGGCCCGAGGGCTGCCAGGCGCTGCTCGGCCTCGCGAAGCGCCGTCGTGGCGCCTTCCAGATCGATGGAGGCCGCGGGCTCTGCCTGGTCGGCCAGCACCAGCACCGTGTCGTTCTGTACCTCGACGAAGCCACCGGCCACGAACCACGCCTGCGTGGTCGTGCCGTCGCGGACGGTCAGAGGGCCGGGCGCGAGGGTCGAGAGGAAGGGGCTGTGCCCGGGACGCACCCCGTACAGTCCCTCGGCGGCGGGGGCCACGACCTCGTCGGCAGGCGTGGAGATCAGCCGCCGCTCGGGGGTGACGATGTCGACGTTCAGCTTGGCCATCGGGCACTCACTCCTGAAAGCCGAGCCGCCAGGTCCGGGGCTCGACGGTCTCGAATTCCACCTGGTTCCGGTCGTTCACCCGGGGCTCCTTGCCCGGAACTCCAAGCACGCCCTCGAGCCACACGAACCGCCGGTCCAGCTTCCTCAGCTTCCGGTGCGCGCTCTTGGCGAGAAAATCCTGAAGCTTCCGCTGGGCGATGAGGTTGCCCAGCCGATCGTAGAGGGTGGCCACCGCCACCGGACCGTACTGGTCGAAGGGAGGTTTCTTCTTCGACGAAGGCTTCTTCTCCTCCACCGCCGCCGAAGGAGGCAAGGGCACCGACTTCGGAAGGACGGCCAGGACCCAGAACCGCTCGCCCGAGTCGCTGACGAAGTAGAGGTCGTCCACCGTCCCCAGGCATCGCGGGAGGGTCCAGGCGACGTCGGTGTCCCGAGTCACCTCGATACGGCACTTCCCCTCTCCCTCGATGCGCATCACGATGCCGTACTCGGCGTTGGACGAGGCACGCCCGCGGCTCTGACCCGTCTCCGGCGTGGCGGCGCGCCCCGGCAGGGCCGTCTGCACCAGCAGGAGCGCCAGGGTGATCTCGCACCGGCCGATCCTCACGGGCGCGCGCCGCGGGCAGCGGATCAGGCCGCCGCCTTCTTCGCCGCCTCCACGACCTCCTCGATGCCCCCGGCATAGAAGAAGTACTGCTCGGGGATGTCGTCGTGGAGGCCGTCCGCGATCTCCTTGAAGCCGCGGATGGTGTCGGTGAGCTTCACGTAGCGGCCCGGTTTGCCGGTGAAGACCTCGGCGGTGAAGAACGGCTGGCTGAGGAAGCGCTGGATCTTCCGGGCGCGAGCGACGACGAGCTTGTCGTCCTCGTTGAGCTCGTCCATCCCCAGGATGGCGATGATGTCCTGCAGCTCCTTGTACCGCTGCAGGATGCCCTGGACCTTCCGGGCCACGGCGTAGTGCTCGGCACCGACGATGTTCGGGTCGAGGATCCGGCTGGTGGAGTCGAGCGGATCCACCGCCGGGTAGATGCCGAGCTCGGAGATGGGCCGGCTGAGGACGGTCGTCGCGTCGAGGTGCGCGAAGGTCGTGGCCGGCGCGGGGTCGGTGAGGTCGTCGGCGGGGACGTAGATTGCCTGCACCGACGTGACCGAGCCCTTGGCGGTGGAGGTGATCCGCTCCTGGAGGTCGCCCATCTCGGTGGACAGCGTCGGCTGATAACCCACCGCGCTGGGGATACGGCCGAGGAGCGCCGAGACCTCGGAGCCCGCCTGAGTGAAGCGGAAGATGTTGTCGACGAAGAGGAGCACGTCGCGGCCCTCGACGTCGCGGAAGTACTCCGCGATGGTCAGCGCCGACAGGCCCACCCGGGCACGGGCGCCGGGCGGCTCGTTCATCTGGCCGTACACCAGAACCGCCTGCGACTTCTCCAGCTCGTCGAGGTTGATGACGCCGCCCTCGCGGAATTCCTTGTACAGGTCGTTCCCCTCGCGGGTCCGCTCACCCACGCCGGCGAAAACGCTGAAGCCGCCCTTCTCGATGGCCGCATTCCGGATGAGCTCGGTGAGGAGCACTGTCTTTCCCACGCCGGCGCCGCCGAACAGGCCGGTCTTGCCGCCGCGGGTGTACGGGCAGAGCAGGTCCACGACCTTGATCCCGGTCTCGAAGATCTGCACCCGGACGTCCTGGTCGGTGAAGGACGGCGGCGGACGGTGGATGGGCCAGTGCTCGGTGGCGTTCACCGGGCCCTTCTCGTCAACCGGCTCGCCGACCACGTTCAGGATCCGGCCCAGGGTTCCCTTGCCCACCGGCATCACGATGGGCGAGCCGGTGTTGCGCACCGGCACCCCGCGGGCGAGCCCGTCGGTGGAGTCCATGGCGATGGTGCGGACGGTGTTCTCCCCCAGGTGCTGCGCCACCTCCAGCACCAGATTTCCCTCTCCCTTGCCCAGCGAGGGGTTGGTGACCTTCAGGGCGGTGTAGATCTCCGGAAGGTCGCCGGGCGGGAACTCCACGTCCACCACGGGTCCGAGGACCTGGGTCACCTTGCCTTGGCTCTGTACGGTCGCGGTCATGTCGGGTCGTTGCTCTCTTCTCGGAAGGGTCCGGCGCTACTTCAGCGCCTCGGCGCCGGAAACGATCTCCATGAGCTCCTTGGTAATCGCAGCCTGCCGGGTCCGGTTGTAGGTCAGAGTCAGCTTGGAGATGGCGTCATCGGCGTTGTTGGTCGCGTTCTCCATCGCGCTCATGCGGGCCCCGTGCTCGGAGGCCACCGACTCGAGCAGCGCCCGGTAGACGCGGATGGCCACCGCCTGCGGGACCAGCCGGTCCAGCACCGCCTGCTTCGACGGCTCGTACTCGAAGTCGATCAGCGAGCGGAGCCCGCTTGACTGGCCTTCCTCGGCGGCGGGCCGCTCGAAGGGAATGAGCGGCGTGAGCACCACGCGCTGGGTGATGGCGGAGACGAACTCGTTGTAGGCCAGCAGCACCTGGTCCACCCGGTCCTCGAGGAACTCGGCCGTCAGCTCCTCGGCAAGCGCCCGTGCGGTCTCGTAGCTGAGCCGGTTGAAGAACCCCGCGTGGTCCTTGCGGATCTCGAGGTGGCGGCGCCGGAACGCCTCCAGGCCCTTCCGGCCCACCGTGGTGAGCCGGAGGCTGTTCGAGCGGTCGTGCTCGTACGCAAAGCGCGCCACGCGCCGGATGACATTCGCGTTGAAGCCCCCCGCCAGGCCACGGTCAGAGGTGATGGCGAGGATCTCCACGCGCCGAACTGGACGGGAGGTGAGCAGCGGGTGGGAGATCCCCTCGCTCCGTGACACGAGATCCGCGATCATCTGGTCCAGGGCGCGCGCGTACGGGCGCGCGGCGACGATGGCGTTCTGGGCCCGGCGGAGCTTGGCCGCGGAGACCATCTTCATCGCCTTGGTGATCTTCTGCGTGCTCTTCACGGACCGGATGCGCTTCCGTATGTCTCGAAGGCTGGCCATGGGCGGTCGGGGGGGCCCCTTACAGCCCGGTGGCCCCGGAATCAACCACCGTGCACTCCGGAGGCCTCCCTGCGTCGCATGAAGAAAAGCATGGCCCTGGGATTCGCCCTGCTGCTCGTCGCGGTGGTGCTCCCGACCACGTACATCGAGCTGGCCACCCGGCGGTACGTGGTCTCGCCGGAGGCGGCACCGGCGGTGCCCTGGGGGATCGTCTTCGGGGCTGGCCTGGCTCCCGGGGGAGAGCCTTCACCCATCCTCGCGGAACGGCTGGAGGCGGCGCTGCTGCTCTGGCGGTCCCGCCGGGTGGAGCGGCTGCTCCTGACCGGCAACACCGACCCGTACCATGACGAGATCCGCTCGATGCGCCGCTACCTGACCAAGGGCGGCGTGCCGGAGCGGGCGATCTCCGTGGATCTGGAGGGGCTGTCCACCTTCGACAGCTGCTGGCGGGCCCGCGGGGTGTTCGGGGTGCAGAGGGCGATCCTCGTGACCCAGGCGTTCCACCTTCCCCGGGCGGTGTTCCTCGCCCGGGCGGCGGGGATCGATGCGGTGGGAGTCCGCGCCGGGGGCGGACGGTGGCATGCCCTGTACGTCTGGCGTGAGCTGCTGGCCCGGCCGCTCGCCCTGGT
>JBKPMY010000354.1:0-6856 GCA_046732375.1 Myxococcota bacterium | reverse complement strand
GGTCAGGGCCTGACCGTGGGAGGAGCTGCCGTGGCGCGGTCCGAGGCCGCCTCCGGCGATGCCCAGGTTGCCGGTGAGGGCAGGGAGACATCCGACGGCGCGGCCGCCTTGCCAGCCGTTCCTGCCCTTGTGCATCGAGCTACCGCCGAGAAGGATCATCGCCGGTCGAGTCGTGGCGTATCGCCGGGCCAGCGCGGTGATGCGTTCTGCAGAGATCCCGGTGACCCCGGCGGCCCACTCCGGCGTGTGCTGCCGGAGATGGGCGCCGAGCTGGTCGAATCCGAGCGTGTGCCGGGTCACGAAGTCGCCGTCGAACAGTCCCTCCCCGACGATCACCTGCATCATCGCCAGAGCCAGCGCCGCATCTGTCCCCGGGCGGAGGAGCAGAACCTCGTTCGCCAGAGCCGCCGCCTCGGTCTGGCGCACGTCGACCACGACGATGTACGCCCCCCGCCGCTTTGCCGCGTCGAGATGGCGAGCGGTGTTGGGTTGACTGGCCAGGTTCGCGCCCCAGAGCAGGATCAGCTCGGAGTGCTCGCCCATGTCCTCCTTGGTGTTCGTCTCCAGCACCCCGGTCAGCCCGAGACCGAAGGCACCGAGGCCCCAGCAGATGATGGCCGGGCTCCACCACTGGCAGCCGTAAAAGTTCGCGAAGCGGCGCAGGAGATGGGAGTGGATCCGGGTTCCGTAGTTGTTGGCGAATACCCCGTGCCCGGACCAGAGCCCCACCGCTTCCGGGCCCGCCGCCTGCATCCTCGCCACGATGCGGTCCAGCGCCTCCTCCCAGGTGGCCCGACGAAAATCGTCTCCGCGTTTCGTGCGGACGAGTGGATGCAGGAGGCGATCGGGATTGTCGAGGATCTCCCGTGCCGCGTGCCCCCGGATGCAGAGGAACCCGCGACTGTCCGGATTGTCCACGTCGCCGGTGATCCGGACCACCCGCCCTTGCTGGATCTCGACCCGCATCCCACACAGGGTGGGGTGACAGTTCATCGGACACATCGTCCGGACGACCTGGCGCTCGCCGTCGGTCACGGCCACGAGGATAGGGCCACTGAATCCACGACGCAGCCCCCGGCTCGTTCCGGGCTCGGGCTAGAGTGGCCGGCCTGTGCGCCCGACGCCCCTGAGGTTGAGGAAGACGCTGGGGTGGGGCGACGGTCTCGCGCTGGTCGTCGGCATCATGGTCGGCTCGGGGATCTTCCGGACTCCCGGGCTCGTCGCGAGCTCACTGGGACGCCCGGCGCTCACCTTCGTCGCCTGGGCGCTGGGAGGCGCGGTGGGTCTCCTCGGCGCGCTGGTGTTCGCCGAGCTGTCCACCCGGCATCCCGACGCGGGCGGGAAGTACGTCTACGCGCGTGAGAGCTTCGGGCGAAGAGCGGGGTTCGTGGTCGGGTGGATCGAGGCGCTCACCTATTGCGCTGCGGTGGCCGCGATCGGCGTGGTCTGCGGTGATTACCTGTCTCGCCTCGGGGGCTGGCCTCCCCGGGCCGCTTCGGCGGTGGGCGTGGTGCTCATCGTCGCCGTGACCGCGGTTCATCTGGTCGGAGTCCGGCTCGGGACGATCGCCCAGAATCTGGTGACCGCGGCCAAGGTCCTGGCGCTGCTGGGGGTGCTGGTCGTCGCCGCCTTCGCGGGGAGCGGGGCAGGGTGGACGGGCAGCCTCCCCGGTGCGCCGACCGGGACGGCCCTCTTCGGCGCCATGGCCGTGGCCTTCCAGGCGGTGATCTGGACCTACTACGGCTATCCGGACGCGGCGAAGGTCGCGGAGGAGATGAAGGATCCCGATCGTTCGCTGCCGCGGGTCTTCCTCGGCGCCATCGCCTCGGTGACCGCGCTCTACCTCTTGCTGAACGCGGCCTTCGTCCACGTCCTTCCGTTCGACCGCATCGCCCGGTCGACGCTGGTCGCGGGTGACGCCGCCGAGGCGATGTTCGGACCTCGGGCCGGGGCGCTGATGTCGGGGCTGGCGCTCCTCGTCGTTCTGGCCTCCCTCAACGGGAACCTCTTCGTGACGCCACGGGTGGTCTTCGGCCTGTCGCGCGACGGGCTGGGGCCGCGGGCACTGTCGAGGGTGAACGCAGGCGGGACGCCATGGACCGCCCTGCTCCTGGTCGCTGTCGTCGCCGTGCTGCTGGCGGCGACCGGGACCTTCGAGCGGCTTCTCTCCCTCGCCATCACCTTCATCCTGGTGACCGACGGCTTCATGGTGGTGGTCCTGTTCAAGCTCCGGGCCCGACGACCGGCGGCGCCGTTTCGTGTCCCGCTCTATCCGCTGGTCCCGTTGCTGTTCCTGGGCACCTACGTCCTGCTGCTGACCGGCGCGTTGATCGAGCAGCCCACCATCACCCTGACCGGCCTCGCGGCGCTCGGGTTCGTCGGGCTCGTGAGCCGGCTGGTCGTCGCGGAGGAAGGGACGGCGAGCGCGCCAGATCAACCGACGGCGTAGTCATCGCCGTAGTACTTGCTGGTGATCCGGGTGTGGAAGTGGATCGCCTTGATGGGCTCGTACTTCCTCGGCTCGAGACCGGGCAGGACCTCCAGCACCTCGTCCTCCCAGAGATAGATCGCCATGGGGAACGAGACTCGCGGCCGCTGGCGCTCGGTGGCCAGGCGGGGCGGGCTCACCCGGTGCGTCGTGGAGGGGAAGATGTCGTTGGAGATGCGCTGCACGTAGTCGCCGGTGTTGAGGATGATCGAACCGCGCGGCGCGGCGAGCCGGATCCACTTCCCGTTGGCCCGGTTCAGGATCTGGAGACCCTCGACGCGGGAGGCGGGCAGGAAGGTGAAGAGGTCGACGTCCTCGTGGCCGAGCATCCGGCCGCCTCCCGAGGCCTCATCCGCCGAGGTCATCGGCGGGTAGTAGTTGAGCCGGAGCCCGAAGTTGGTGCCGGTGAGCTTGCGGTCGTAGAGGTGCGGGTCGCAGCCCAGCGACCGGAGCAGGCTCTGCATCACCGGGAGGATTAGCCGCCCGTGCGCCTCGGCCACCCCGCGGAAGAGTGGCTCGTCCCCGGGCCGTGGCCAGAAGTCGGACTCCCGGTAGGACGGGTCGTCGTCGAGGTCGAACGCACGTCGACAGAACACCCAGCCCTCGACCAGATCCGGGTGGATGTCGGTCGTCTCCTTGATAGGGAAGTAGCCCTGGTTGACGGAGCCGAAACGCTGCGCGCGGTAGCGCAGCTTCTCCTGGAGTGGAACGGTGGTGAACAGCTCCAGGATTCGCTGGTCGGCCTCGTCGTAGAGCGTGCCGTCGACGCCGTGGCCCTCGAGGATGGCGAAGCCCAGCCGTCGCAGCGCATCGCCCAGCTCGCCGGCAAAGGCCTGCTTGTCGCGCTCGTCGCCGCGCAGGAAGCGACCGATGTCGCAGGAAGGAATGCGGGTCTCCTCGTCGAATGCCTCGGCATGGTGAGCCTCGGCGAGGTGGTACTCCTGCCGCTTGTCGACCTGGTCGTATTGGCGGAACGCCTGGTTCGTCGCCTCGATCCCTTCCGCCTTGCGGTCGCTCACGGTGACGCCTCCGGGACGGACGCTACCAGTCCCTCGAGGCTCAGGGGGCTCAGGCTGTGGAAGTGACCTCCAGGACGCGGAGACCGGGTGCGCCGGTCAACAGCACCCGGTCCTGGGGGAGCGCCACCGCGTCGTATGTCCCGAGGATGGTCCTCGTCGTGCCCTCGATCGAGCCCGAGCCCTCGCACACGAAGAGAAAGTGCAGATCGTCCGCCTCGTGGAGCTCGACCGTGCCGGCGTCGCCGAAGTGCAGCACCCGTGCGGTCGCGAGTCCCCCGCTCGCGGCGTGGAGTCCGAGGTCGCGTGCCTCCACGCCCGGAGCGAGCAGCTCGGCCGGACGGGTTGCGGCGACGGCATGAAGGAACCGCTGGCCGGAGCGGAGGCGATCGGGCGCTGAGGTTTCCAGAGGCAGGACCATCTCGTGATCGATCGACGTGGGATGCCAGGCCGGAGAGGCGATCTCCACGACCTCGAATCCTTCGCTCGCGGAGAGCACCCGATGCCGGAGACCGGGCGGCTGGAGCACGAGATCCCCCGCGCGGAAGGCGAACGGCGGTCCCTGGTCCTCGTAGACGACCTCCGCCTCCCCCGCGAGGCAGTAGATCAGCTGGATCCTGACCCAGTGGTGGTGCACGCGATCCTCGATCGCACCGCCCCGGGCGGCTCGGATGTGGCTGGCGATCCAGCGACCGCCGAGCCGCGAGGGTAAGAGATCTCGGTAGAGCAGGCCGGCGCGGCCCTCGTGGAACGGAGTCTCGGCGAAGCGCGTGTGGACGAAGTCGGGCGCGGCCGGCGAGAGGTTCAGTGCCCTGGGTGCGGCCACCTCGACCACGAGCCCGGCCGGACCGACGTACCGGCCCGGCGCCAGCGTTCCGCCGGTGGGGAGAAGGAGCTCGACGCCCCCTCGGTATGCGCGGTCGAGCTTCAGCTGCAACCCGTGGCCGGTCATCAGGGCCTCGGACGGATCGTCGGCGGGAGCGATCTCGTCCAGGCGGAACCCGAGGCGTTCCAGGAAGTCGACGGTGGCGTCGAGTGGATCCGCGGGAATCCGTACTGCGCCAGGAAACGGCCGGTCCATCGTGTCTCTCAGGGTGCCGCGAAAAACGCGCGAAACTCCCCCTCGATGAGGACGAGTCGCGGCATCACGTCCGATTGACCAAGACGGTCGCAGCAGCTCCCGCGAGAAGCATGATTCCGGCCGGGGCCGCGATCCGGCGGCCCCAGGACAGGTTCTTCTCCGCCGCCATCAGTGTTCCCAGAGCGAGCATCCATCCCAGGTTGCCCATTCCAACCGCGAACATCACCAGCATCAAGGCCCAACAGCAGCCGACGCAGAACAGGCCATGGTCGAATCCGATCCGGAAGGCATCCCTCGGCGGTCGCCGTCCGCTCCACCGAGCGTTGACGAAGCCGAAGGGCGTGCGGCAGCGCTCGAGACAGCGGTACTTCAGCGCACTGAACTGGAACGCTCCGGCCAGCCCGAGGATCGCCGCTCCGAACAGCCACGCGTGTGTCCTGGCCCAGATGGAGCCGCTCCCCGCTCTGTGGATCGCCCAGTCGGCTCCATGAGCCACCAGCCCGAACCCACCCCACGCCGTGAGGTAGCCCAGGACCAGAAGCGTGAACAGCAGGCTGGCCTGGGGACGACCGGCGATGATCCGGGCGAAGACCTTCACCAGTGGCACGGTCGTGGGGAGCATCATCGCCACGACCATCAGCAACCAGGCCCCGGCATGGATGAACGCCGGAAAGACCACGCTCCCTCCAGGCACACCCCCGCAGACCGCCTGGAGCCACGCGGGCCCGAGCCAGCCTCCATGATCGAGGTAGCGTGCCTGGGGACTCGCGCTCCACAGCGCGAGGCTCATCCACGCCATCACCGCCAGGGCGAGGATCAGCGCCGGCAGGAGGTGACGGCGTGCGGCGGTAGCGGCCGCAGGGAGTGTGGCGACCCCGGCAGTGACGTCAGCCATCGAAGACGAAGGTGCTCTGCAGCGCGTTGTGCCCGGTGATGTCGAGGTTGATTCCCAGCTTGTCGTTCTTCGAGCGGTACCGCGGCGCCTTGCCAACGAAGACCGGCGCGCCGGGAACCGTGGAGAACACGGTGTCGGCCAGCGTGGTGGTTGCGCCGGTGGCGTTCTTGTAAGGCTCGAGCTCCGCGAAGGCGGCGTTGCCGGCCTCGGTGTTGCCGACCTTGAGCGTGCCTTTCCCTCCCTGAACCTCGAACTGGATCGAAGTCTTCTCCAGCGACACCACCTCGCCGATGAGCTTCACCAGCTCGGCAACGGGTCCTCCGAGCTTCCCGGTGTACACGCCGAGGATCGCTTCCTCCTGCTTCGGCGATACCTTGTCGTCGAGGTAGACCGCTGCGCGCCAGTTGCCCTGGAGGATGTTGCCAGGGATGTGGGCGACGAGGGCGATGGTGCGTCCCGCGACATCGACCCCGTTGATGTTCCCCTTGTCGAAACGCCAGGCCATGAAGGTGTCGCAGGTTCCGAAGTCCGGATCCTCCCCGATCCAGCATGGACAGAGCACGCGACAGTTGCAGACTTCCAGCAGACGTCCCTCGAGGTGATAGGCCATGTTTCCCCTCCTCCTGGTCAAGAGAGGGAGGACCGTACGCCCGCGTGCAGGCGGGAGCCAGGCGCGCCGGAGCCGCACGCACGTGCCGTCCGATGGCGTCGCCCTCGAGTACTGGCGGGTTGCGTCAATGACTCTCGAGGACCTGCGAGAAGACGCGCTTCTTGCGCTCGATGAACGCCAGGGACGGGAGCTCAACCCCCCCTCCCCGAGGCGTCACGCCGGAAGGCAGCGCGTCAGGGGCGCGCTTCGAGCTCCTGCACAACGAGGGACATCGGCAGGAGCCCCGTGCGATTGATTCCGTCGAGGAGCGCCTTCATCGGAAGCGGGCCGTTCCGGGACATCCTGGTGATGAGCTCGTCGGTCATCGCCTTGCCCACGATGTAGGTCGTCCCGTAGCTCGGCCGGCGCAGCCACAGGAGCTGCTCGCCATGGACGGTGCGCCCATCCAGCCGCAGCCAGCCTCGGGGCGTGGCTTTGGAGGTGAACTCGCTGGCCTGGTCGATGGTCCACGTGTTGTCGTGCATGTGGAGGTCTCCGAGCGCGCGCGCCGCACGCTGCGCGAGCATCACGTAGACGAGCTCGCGCGACCGCGGGCGCCCCTCGAAGAGCCCGGCGTGCATCATGAGCTCCTCCAGCGCGGTGGCGAAGCCTTCGGTGCGCGTGGCGAAGATGTTGTAGAGCGCCGGGCGCGCACGGACCGCGTCTGCCGGCGGGTGGCGGGCCAGCATCTCGATGTCCATGAAGTGCCACATGTGAAGTCGTAAGG
>JBKPMY010000353.1:0-10295 GCA_046732375.1 Myxococcota bacterium | reverse complement strand
GCCGGACACCACGCCGCCGGGAGCGCCGGGCACGCTCTCCGCCACCGCGGTCAGCAATACCCAGGTGAACCTCTCCTGGGCCGCGGCGGTCGACAACGTTGCCGTCACCGGGTACCTCATCGAGCGCTGCCAGGGCACGGGCTGCTCCACCTTCACCCAGATCGCCGCGCCACCCGGCACCGGGACCACCTACGGCGATGCCGGGCTGAACGCCTCCACCTCCTACAGCTACCGGGTCCGGGCCACCGACGCGGCCGGTAACCTCGGCGGCTACTCGCCGGTGGCCAGCGCCACCACGCTCAGCACCCCGCCCGCGCCGGTCGTTCCCAAGTTCGTTCAGGGGAACTACGCCACCCCGCAGTCGGGCAGGACCAGCCTGGGGGTCCCCTTCACCGGAGCCCAGCGGGCGGGGAACTTCAACGCGGTGATCGTGGGATGGAACGACACCGCGGCGGCGATCAACACGGTCACCGACACCAAGGGGAACGTGTACACCAGGGCGCTCGGCCCGACGCAGAATCCCGGCGTGCTCTCGCAGTCCATCTACTACGCGGCGAACATCGCCGGGGCCAACGCAGGCGGGAACACGGTCACCGTCACCTTCAACCGCAGCGCCGCGTACGTGGACCTCCGCATCCTCGAATACACCGGGGTCGAACACACGAATCCGCTCGACGCGGCAGTGGGGGCGACCGGCAACAGCGCCACCAGCAGCAGCGGGAGCCTCACCACCACCGCCCCTGGAGATCTCCTGATCTCGGCCAACATGGTCTCGACGCTCACCCACGGCCCAGGGTCCGGGTGGACGCTCCGCTTCATCACCTCGCCCAACGGCGATCTTGCGGAGGACCGCATCGCCGGCTCCCCCGGCGCCTACACCGGCAGCTCGCCCCTGGACGGTGCCGGGACCTGGGTGCACCAGACCGTGGCCTTCAAGGCCGCCCCACCGGACACGACGCCTCCGCTGGCCACCGTGACCGCGCCCGGCGCCGGCGCCACCCTCACCGGGACGGTCAACGTCAGCGTCACCGCCAGCGATCCCGACTCGGGGCTCCAGGCCATCCAGCTCCTGGTGGACGGGGCCGTGGTGGGGCTGCTCCAGAGCACCAGCCCGGCGACGTTCTCGCTCAACACCGCCAAGTTCACCAACGGCGCGCACGCCATCAGCGCCAGCGCGCTGAACGGGCAACGGATGACCGGGGTTGCAACCCCGATTTCCGTCACCTTCAGCAACGCCAGCCCGGGGAACCCGGCGGCGACCGGGCTGGTCTCGCCGCTCACCACGCTTCCCATCATCGTGGTGCACAGCAGCCTGTTGCCCGACTCGCGGCTCCTTCTCTCCGAGGGCCAGTCCCTGGGCAACGACGGGCGCACCTGGGACGTGCTCACCAACTCCTTCTCCACCGTGCCGGTGCCCGTGAACATCTTCTGCTCCGGGCACGAGCAGATGGCCGACGGGCGCATCTTCGTGGGCGGCGGTCACAACGGGGGTGCCCACATCGGGCTGCCCACGGGCAACATCTTCGACCCGTCGAACGACACCTGGACCGTCGCTGCCAACATGAGCTTCCCGCGCTGGTACCCGACAGTGACCACCCTGCCCGACGGCCGGCTGCTGGTGCTGTCAGGCGAGACCTCCTGTCCGGGATGCGAGGTGCTGATCCCGGAGATCTACAACCCCTCGACCAACGCCTGGACCAGGCTCAACAGCGCCTCGCAGTACTTCGATTACTACCCTCACGCGTTCACCCTGCCGAACGGCAAGGTGTTCGTCTCCGCGAGCACCGAGCATCCCAACGCCAGCATGGTGCTCGACGTCGCCGCCGCCAGCTGGTCGCCACTGGGCGGGCCGGCCATCGAGGGCGGCAGCTCGGCGATGTACATGCCAGGGAAGATCATCAAGAGCGGAAAGACGGTCGATCCCGACGAGACCGCCGTCCCCTCGACCGCGGTCACCTACGTCATCGACGCCACGCAGCCCGGTGCGACCTGGCGCCCGGTCCAGTCGATGAAGTTCGCGCGCACCTACCACACGCTGACCATGCTCCCTGACGGGACCGTGCTCGCCACCGGCGGCGGGCCGACCACCGCTCCGACCGCGGTGTCCCAGGGCGTCCTGCCGGTCGAGGTGTGGAACCCCACCAGCGAGACCTGGACCACCCTGGCCTCGCTCAACGTGGGGCGCCTCTACCACTCGGCCGCGATGCTGCTCCCCGACGGACGGGTGGCGGTCTACAGCGGCGGCCGCTTCGACGACAACAACGTCCCGACCGACCAGTACAACGCCGAGTTCTTCTCTCCGCCCTACCTCTTCAAGGGTGCGCGGCCGCTCATCACCTCGGCGCCGACGGCCGTTGGCTTCGGCTCGACCTTCACTGTCCAGACCCCGGACGCGGCGCGCATCGCCAGCGTGGCGCTCCTCCGCTTCGGGAGCGTGACCCACTCCATCAACATGGCCCAGCGCTACGTGCCGCTCAGCTTCACCGTGGGCTCGGGCTCGCTCAGCGTCACCGCTCCGGCGAACGCCAACATCGCCACCAAGGGCAACTACATGCTCTTCCTCGTGGACACGAACGGGGTTCCCTCCATCGCCGCGCCGGTCCGGCTGTAGAACGCCTCCGGGCTGAGGCCCATCCGCTCCGCCCGGCGGAGCTGCCCCACCCGCCAGAGCGTGTAGAGCACCGGCAGGACCTCGAGCGTGAGGAAGGCGCTGGTGAGCAGCCCGCCCAGCATCGGCGCGGCGATGCGCCGGATCACCTCCGCCCCTGCCCCCTCCGCCCAGAGCAGCGGGAGAAGGCCCGCGCCCATGGTGGCGATGGTCATGATCTTCGGCCGTAGCCGCCGCACCGTGCCCTCGGCGTGCGCCTCCACCACGTCCTCCGGGGTCCGGAGGCGCCCCTCGGCGAGGCGTCGGCGGAAGGCCTCGTCGACGTAGAGGACCATCACCACCCCGGTCTGCATCGCCAGCCCCGCCACCGAGAGCAGGCCCACCCACACCGGCGCGGACAGGGCGTAGCCGAGCCAGTGCAGCGTCCACACGCTGCCCACCAGCGCGAACGGCACCGAGGCGAGCACGATGCAGACCTCGGTCAGGTTCCGGAACTGGAGATAGAGCAGCCCCATCATCGAGAGCAGGACCAGGGGGACGATCCACAGGAGTCGCCGCTCCCCGGCGACGAGCAGCGGGTACTGGCCGATCCAGTCAAGGTGCTCGCCGGACCCGAGCTGGAGCTCTCCCGCCGCGCTCGCCCGATGCAGCGCCTGCCCTCCGCGCTCGACCACCCCCGCCAGATCCGCGCCCGGCTCCAGGTCCAGGAGGAGGTAGGCGGCGAGGCCGCGCTCCTCGGTGCGAAGCATCGCCGGCACGGACTGGTACCGTGGTTGCCCGAGCAGCGCGAGCGGCACCGGCTGCGGCCTTCCCTCGAAGGAGCCGAGGACCGTGGCCTCGCGGAGCCGGTCGGGCACGCTCCGGGCCCGCGCCTCCACCAGACGCACCGGGATGCGCCCGCCGCTCCCCCCGAGAGCGGACAGCTCGCCGCCGGTGACGATGAGGTCGGCCACGGACCGGACGTCCTCCGGGTCCACCCCTCTCGCCACCACGGCCCCGGCATCGACGACGAAGTCCGGCCAGACCTCTCCTCCCGGCGATTCGGGCGCTGCGCTCCGGACACCCCGAACGCGGGAGAGGACCTCCCGCGCCGAGCGCCCCACTGACTCGAGGCGCTCCGGGGTCGCGGCGCTGATCCGCAGCCCCACCGGCGTGCGGATGCCGGTGGAGACCATGTCCATCCGGGCCCGGACCGGCGCGGTCCAGGCGCTCCTCCACCCCGGGAGTCGGGCGGCGCGGTCCAGCTGCTGGATCAGCTCCGCGGTGGTGGCCGGGCGCTCCTCCGGCCATCCCCAGCGGAGCACCGACCGGAGCGGGCCCGGCGCCCAGTCCGAGTACCACCGCGGCACGGCGATGCGAGGCCACTGCTCGCGCGGCCGCAGGCGGACGGTGGTCTCGGCCATCGAGAGCGGCGCGGGGTCGGTGGCGGTGTCCGCCCGGCCCATCTTCCCGAACACGGTGGCCACCTCCGGCGCCGCGGCGAGCGCACGGTCCTGGCGCTGGAGCTGCCACGGAAGCTCCTCGTGGGGCGCCCCGGGCAGCGTGGTGGGCATGAAGAGGAGATCTCCCTCGTCGATGCGGGGCAGGAACTCGCGTCCCAGGCCGGGGACCAGCGGCAGGCAAGAGAGGAGCGCCGCCCCGGCGATGGCCAGCGTCCAGACCGGGCGGCGGAGCGCCACCTGCACGAAGGGGCGGTAGAGCCGGACCAGCCCCGCGGTCAATGGATTCGAGAACTCGGGCACCACCGGTGGACGGAGCAGCCGGTCCCGGAGCGCCGGCCCCACCGTCAGCGCGACGAGCGCCGCCCCGGCGATGACCAGCGTCTTGCTCGCCGCGAGCGGGCGGAGCAGCCGCCCGGTCTCGCCGCCGAAGCCTAGCACCGGCAGGAAGCTCAGCGCGGTGATGACCAGCGCGGTCAGGATGGCTGGAGCGAAGGCGCTGGCGGCGGCACGGAGCGCTGCCCGTCGCTCTTCCTCCGGCGCCGTGGCCGGCAGGTGCTCCAGCCGGCGATGGCAGGCCTCCAGGGCCACCACCTCGGCGTCCACCGCCAGCCCCAGCGCGATGCCGATGCCTCCGATGCTCATCAGGGTCGCCGGTACTCCCAGCAGGCGCATCGCCGCGAGGGCGAAGAGCACCACCAGCGGGAGGGCAAGGAGCGGCACCGCCGCGGCCCGGGGCGAGAGGAGGAACACCAGCACCACCAGGACCAGCACCGCCATCTCCTCCACCAGCCCCACGGCGAGCGTGTGGTGGATGCGGTCGATCACCTCGGAGCGATCGTGCACCGTCAGCAGCTTCACCCCGGGCGGCAGGCGCGAGCGCAGGCTCTCCACCGTCCGGTGCACGTCGGCCAGCAGTGTCCGGAGGTTCGCCCCGCGCTCGGCCACCACGATGCCGCCCACCGCGGGGTACTGCCCACCGAAGTCGGCGAGGCCCATCGGTGGCGGACGCCCGATGCGGAGATCGGCGACCTCCCGGAGGCGGCTCCCCCCGCGGAGCGGCACCTCGCGCAGGCTGGCCAGGCTCGCGGTCCCCTCGCCGGCGAGGGCCGTGCTCACCGAGGCCGTCACCTCCGAGAGCGCGAGGCCCCGCTCCCTGAGCCGCTCGGCGCTGACGTCGATCACCACCTCCTCGGTCTCGCCTCCCACGGTGGCCACCTCGGCCACTCCCGGCAGCGCGGCGAGCGCGGGCCGCAGGACGCTCTCTTGAAGGCGGCGCAGGCTGACCCGGGTCTCGGCGTGGGTGGGGTCGAAGAGCGCGTACTGGAACACCCAGCCGGTGCTGGAGGCGACCGGCCCCACCTGGACCCGCGCGGTCGGCGGGAGCACTCCCCGCAGCTGCTCGAGCTGCTGGACGACGGCCCGTCGCGCCGCGCTCGCATCGGTCCGGGGCGAGAGCACGACGTCCAGGTACGCCATGCCCCCCATCGACGCGCCGCGAACGGCGCTGGTTCCCGGCAGCGGCGACAGCGCCCGGACCACGGGTCCCGTCACCTTCTCCGAGACCTCGGCCGCCGGATGTCCCATCCACTCCACCACCACGCCGATTCGCGGATCGGACAGCTCGGGGAGCACGTCCGCCGGCGCCGAGCGGCGCGCCGTCTCCGCGGCCATCGCGAGCAGGAGCGCGGCCCCGAGCACGGTCCAGGGGTGCCGGCTGCTCCAGTCGATGAAGCGGGCGATCACCGCCCGGCGGCCCCGGCCTCCGGAGGTTGCCGCCGGTCCGCATCGAGGAAGAACGCGCCCCGGACGACGACGCGGTCGCGCTCCTCCACCCCGGAGACCACCGCCGCCTGTCCGTCCGGCGCCTCGCCGAGGCGGACCGGGCGGGGCGCGAACCCGGCCCCACCGCGGGCGACGACGAGGACGTAGGGCCCTTCCTCCGAGCGGAGCACCGCGGACGACGGAAGCAGCAGCGCCGACCGGGGCCGTGCCTCGAGGGACACCCAGCCCACCTGCCCTGCGGCGAGCGGCGAGCTGCGTGCGGCCTCGAAGCTCGCCTTCCAGAGCTCACCGTCCCAGCGCCCGGCCGGCTCCGCGGTGCGCCGGACGGCCGTCGCCGGACCGGGACCGTCACCCGGCTGGAACGCGGCGGGCGCTCCTTCCCGGAGCTCGGAGACCGCATCCTCCGGCACCAGCGCCTGGACTTTCCCCCCGGCTTCCACCCAGGCGGGCACGGCGCGCCGCTCCCCGAGGGTGCGCCGGCGGGCGACCTCCACCGTTCCTGGGGGAAGCTCGGGCGGGGAACCCGCGGCCGGGGACCGCTCGGCGGCCGGCGCGACGGCGGCGACCAGCGCCATGCCGCAGAGGGGGCAGTCTCCCGGACGGGCTCGGCGGACGTCCGGATGCATGGGGCACACGTACTCCACGCTGGAGCCGCCTCGCTGGCTGCGGAGCCCCAGCCCGGCCACGACTGCCGCGGCGAGCGCGCCGCCGAGCAGCAGGACCCTGACCATCAGCGGCCATCGCGCCGCCCCGTTCACGGACGGACCCCGTGCCTCTGGCACCAGCGGACCAGGATGTAGATGGCCCACACCCGCGACCAGTAGAGACCGGGAGCGCCGCTGCGGAACGCCTCCCAGAGCCGGCCCACCGCCTCGGGCTGGAGCCCGGCGGCGCGCACTGCCTGCGGATCGCGCAGGGTGCGATCCACGTCCCCGCTCAGGCCCTGGCGGATCCACCGGTCGTAGGGAAGCACGAAGCCACGCTTCGGCCGCTCGAACAGCGCCGGATCCAGCCCGCGCAGCCCGATGCGCCGGAGCATCGCCTTGCGCAGCACCGGCTCGTACCGGGAGGCGTCGGGGAGCCGGAGCACCGTCTCCAGCAGCGACTGGTCCACCAGCGGCAGCCGTTGCTCGATCGATGCCGCCATGCTGGCCGCATCGTTGTCGCGTAGCAGCCGCTCGCCCAGGAAGAGGCGCTGCTCGAGGACGCTGATCGCTGCGAGCTGGGAGCGGCCCCGGACCTCGGTCTCCAGCCGGGCGCGGAACGGCGCCGGAAGCCCGTCCACGAGGGCCTCGGCCAGCTCGGGGCCGAGGAGCTGGCGCTGGAACTCGGGGAGGAACAGCGCGTAGGCCAGCTGGTAGAGCGCGAGCAGATCGTCTCCCCGGCGCACCATCTCCGGCAGCTTGGCCCAGCGGGTCTGGCGGGGAATGGCTCCCTGGTCCCGCTGGAGCGCCATCAGCGCCAGCTCGGCGACCCTGACCAGCGCCGCCCGCGGCAACCAGGAGAGCCTCCGGGACCACCGCTGCAGGACCGGCAGGTCGTGGAAGCTGGTGTAGCCGCCGAACAGCTCGTCACCACCGGTGCCCACCAGCGCCACGGTGAAGCCGGCGTCCCGCACCGCGCGGGACATGAAGTAGGAGTTGAGCCCGTCGAAGGTGGGCTGGTCCAGACTGTCCAGCGCCTGCTCCATCTGGCCCAGGAAGCGCTCCTCGGTGAGCAGCACCTCCTGGTGCTCGGTGCCGATCGCCTCGGCGATGGCCCGGGCCGCCTGCCCCTCGTTGTACTCCTCCTCCTCGAAGGCGAGGGTGAAGGTGTGCACCGGACCCCGCCCCGCGCGGCGGGCGAGGTTGGCCACCGACGAGGAGTCGATTCCCCCGGAGAGGAACACGCCCAGCGGGACGTCGGACACGAGGTGCAGCCGCACGCTCTCCTCGAGCGCCGCGGCCAGCTCCTCCTCGGACGCCTCGGCGCCGCTGCCCGGGGGCGGCAGGGACCAGTAGGCGCCGGAGCGGACCAGGGACCCGTCCTCGCGGTACAGCGCGAGCTCCCCGGGGAGCAGCGACTCGATTCCCTGTACCGCCGTTCGCGGTCCCACCACGAAGCCGTTCCAGGCCACCGAGGCCGCGGCCCACCGGTCCAGCCGCGGAGCGCCGAGCAGCCCGGAGGCCAGGAGCGCGCGCACCTCGGAGGCGAAGGCCACCGACCAGCCACCATCCGGGTCGGGGTTCCTGGCGACGTAGAGCGGCTTGATGCCCAGCGGATCCCGGGCCAGGAGCAGCGTCCGCGTTCGCGGGTCCCAGCAGGCGAAGGCGAACATTCCCCGGAAGGACAGCAGCGCGTCGGGACCCTCGAGCGCCAGGCTCCGGAGCACCACCGCCGCATCGCCGGTGGACTGGAACGTCTGCCCCGCGCGGGCGAGCCGCTCCCGGATGCTCTGGAAGTTGTACACCTCGCCGTTGAACACCAGGACGTTGCCGCCCACCGGGTCCACCATCGGCTGGTGGCCAGCGGGCGAGAGGTCGAGGATCGACAGCCGGCGGAAGGTGAGCAGCGCGCCGAGACCTTCCGGGCCGGGGGCGGACTCCCAGGTGCCGGCGTCGTCCGGACCGCGGTGGACCATCGCCGCCGCCATCCGCTGCAGCGCGGCGCGATTGCCCGCGTCGAGGCGACCCAGGATGCCCGCTATTCCGCACATCGCCGTGCTCCCTCGACCACCAGCGCCCAGTCGTTCCAGCCCGAGGCGTTCAGCCCGGGCGTCTCGAAGTCACTCCCGTGCCCGGGGTGAGCCACCGCAAACCGGTGCACGAAGGCGCCCGCCGCCGGATCGTACCACCGCGCGCACGCCGGGCCCTCCATGCCGGAGAGGTCCAGCGCGAGGCGGCGAGGCGTGGGCCGTCCGGTGGGCGCGACGTAGGCCACGACCAGGTCACGCTCGGGCATGACCGCCGCCGCGATGTGCTCCTCTCCCGGACCCTGTCCGGAGACGACGAGCTCGGCGGGATGCCCGGGAGTGCCGGCCGCCCGGAGACGCGTCCAGGGCAGGGCCTCGAAGAAGCCGTGCAGGTGCAGCATCTGCTGCGTTCCCGGCGACCCCCACTCCTGCCGCCAGGAGGAGACGGCTCCATCGGTGTCGCCGTAGCTGGCCTGGTAGCGACCCCTGCTCGACTCGCACATCCAGAGGAAGAGATTGCTCCAGAGCACGCCCGAGGCGCCGGAGAGCATCGACCACCACCAGGCCTTCCGGAAGGGCTGCGTCGGGCTCCCCGGATGCTCGTGCTCGTAGGTGGATTCCAGCAGGAACACCGGGCGAGGTGGGACCACCGCGGCCGCCCGGAGCACCGGCTTCCAGACGTGGGCGTACTGGTAGACGCCGTCGAGCGTCATGGCCGGGGCGAAGAGCGCCTGGTCGGTGGAGACGCCGCCCTGGTGGTCGAAGTTCCAGTGTCCGGTCCAGGGCTGCAGAGCACCGGCGCTCCGGATTCCCTCGAGCATCGCATGGTGACGCCGCTCGCCCTCCGAGCCCGCCGGAGGGGCGAAGTCGCCCCCGGCCAGCCAGAGGACGTTTGTCGCATCGCGGAAGAGCGTCCCCAGGTAACGGCCGTAGCCGAGAAATACCTCGGCGGTGTTGCCATCGCGGAGGGTCTCGGCCCACCAGCCCTCCTTCCCGCCGTCGAACCCGAGGTACACCGGCGCGAGCAGCACCGCGATGCCGTGGCGTGCCGCCCGGTCCACGAAGGCGCGCGCTCGCCGGAAGTAGGCGTCGTCGGGCGTGGAGAAGTCCGCGGGGCGGCGGAAGGGTTGCTCGCCGGCGCGGTTCCGGGGTGGGAGGGGATTGGGGGGCTCGGTGTAGTCGTGATTGAGGAGCATCACCTCGATCAGGTTGAAGCCTCGCGCGCTGCGGTCCGCGAGGTAGGCCTCCTGCTCGGACTCGTCGAGGTTCACCAGCGCGAGCCAGGCAGTCTCGCCCTTGATCAGGAAGGGCGCGCCGGTCGCATCCTCCAGCCGCAGGCCCTCCGCGGCGGGCCGGAGGGGGAAGGCTGCCCCGCGGCTGCGCACGGCCACGGTCACGCTCTGGCGATCGGCGTTCTCCAGCTCGCCCGCGGCCACCGACACCCTGCACGGCCCGGCGGCGAGCGCGGTCAGGGTGACGGCACCGGAGGCCGCCGGGGACAGCTGTCCGCATCCGGGTGGCGTGAGGGTCCAGCGAGGGGTGGCGCGACCCGCAGGCTCCACCCGGGCCGAGAGCGCCACCCGTTCCCCGGTGGCCACCGAGGTGCGGGACGACACCAGGGAGGCCACCCACGGCGCGCCGGTCCCGGTCCCCGGCTCGGGTCCCAGGCGGAGCCGGGCCACGGCCGCGGTGTCCGGAGCGAGATCCACCTCCAGCGCGGGAAGGAGCGGAAGCGCCGCGGCTCCCGGCCTCCGCAGCTCGAGGCGGCGCGGACCGGGCGGGACGCCGAGCG
>JBKPMY010000352.1:0-13002 GCA_046732375.1 Myxococcota bacterium | reverse complement strand
GTGCTCGCCGCGCTCGACCTGCTCCCCGCGCCGGCGCTCAGTCCCCCGCACCAGGGGGACGCCTGAGGAACCCCCCGCACCAGGGGGAGGCCCGCGGAGCGGCGCAGGAGCGCCGCGCGTCCGGGCTCACGCGCGCAGGGGCACGCCACCGATGAGGCTCAGCGGCCGCTGACCGACTCCAGCGTCTGGAACCACTGCTCGGCCATCCGCCCGTAGGCCGGTTGCGAGGGATGGATCCCGTCGGGGAGGTTCTCCACCCCGCCGTCGATCGCGTCGGTCATTCCCGCGACCCAGGCGATGTGGAAGCCCGCGTCGGCGTACCGATCGACGATGGCAGCCACCCGGTCGTTGAACGCCGACACCTGGTCGGAGGGAACCGACGTCTTCCAGGGGACCGGCGAGGCGACCACCCCCACCGCGGGCGACACGTTGAAGATCTGCGCCAGCAGCCGGTCGTACATCGCCGACGTCCGGTCCGGATACAGCGTGTCCGGAAAGTTGAGGTTGTTGGTTCCGGCGAGCAGCAGGATGACGTCCGGCTCGTAGGTCCGCAGCGCCGAGTCCACCAGGGGTCCAGCGAGCTGATTCCCACCGTCCACCGACTCGATCTGGTAGCCGCCGTGCCCCTCGTGCCACGGACGGGGCATCGCCGCCGGCGAGCCCTTCCGCACACTCCCCACGTAGTCGAAGACGTAGCCCGCATCGACCAGGAGGTCCTCCAGTGGCCAGCGGTATCCGCCGAGCTCCGCAACTGCGCCCTCGGTGATCGAATCCCCCAGGGGCATGATCTTCACGCCGGCGTCGCGCTGGAACCACACCCGGGGACCGGCGCCGGCATCCGCTCCTCCGTCGCCGCTGCCGCTGTCGACGAGGATTCCCGAATCGGGGACGGCCGAACCCGGCCCCGTGCCGCCGCAACCCGCGACGATTGCGCACGCCAGGGCCAATCGGACCCAGCTCCCCCTCCTACCCTCACCCGTGGACACGGCGCGCCAAGCTGGGGACGTCCCTGCTCGCATGCAAGCCCGGGCTGTCGGCGAGCATGCCTGGACCGTCCGATGGCCTATGCTCCGTCCGAGAGTGGACGTGGACCTGGACACCGCCCGGGCGGGGGTCGGTCCCGCGCCGTTGCTCGGCGACGGGTGGGAGCTCCGTCTGCACACCGGTCGCGGCGCGGGAACGGTGCTGGTGGTTCCACGGACCGGCGCGATCCTGGGCAGCTCGCACGATTGCGAGCTCGTGCTCTCCGAAGATGGTGTGGCGCCGCGGCATCTCCGGCTGGTCGAGGGCAAGCGCGGCCTCGAGTTCGTGCACCTCGGTGGCCGCTGGCCCACGCTGCTCGACGGAGAGGAGCGGACGTCCGGACCCCTGACCGAGGGGAGCCTGCTCCAGGTCGGGGCGGTGCTGCTCTCCGTCGCCCGCCGCTCGCTCACCGCCCCACCCGGTGGCCCCGCGACCGAGGACGACGAGCCGCCCCTCACGCCGGGCACCGTGCTGGCCGAGCGCTACCGGATTCACGACCTGGTGGGCCGCGGCGGCATGGGCGCGGTGTACCGCGCCGAGCACCTGGCGCTGGGCAAGACGGTGGCGGTCAAGGTCCTGCGGACCTCGCACGGCGCGCGGGAGGACATCGTCCGCCGGTTTCAGCGCGAGGCGGTGGCAGCGAGTCACATCCGTCATCCGGGCATCGTCGAGGTCACCGACTTCGGGCGGACCCCGGACGGACGTTTCTACCTCGCGATGGAGCTGGTGGAGGGCGAGACCCTCGCCCGCCGGCTGGCGAGGCTCGGCCCGCTCCCTCCGGGCGAAGCGATGTCGCTGGTGCGCGAGCTCGCCCGCGCGCTCTCCGCCGCGCACGCGCGCGGCATCTACCACCGCGACATCAAGCCGGAGAACGTGATCCTCGGCCGGGACGGAACCGCGAAGCTGGCCGACTTCGGCATCGCTCGCCTCGCCGAGGGGCCGCGCGACGCACGGGAGACGGCCGCGGGGCTCATCTTCGGAACACCCCACTACATGTCGCCGGAACAGGCCGCGGGGCAGCGTCAGGACGGCCGCAGCGACATCTACGCGCTGGGGGTGCTCCTCTTCGAGCTGCTCACCGGCGCACCTCCGTACCTCGGGGCCAGCGCCACCCACGTGCTCGCTGCGCATCTCCTCTCGCCCGTGCCACGGCTTCCAGCGCAGGGACCGCACGGCCCCATCCCGCCGGCGCTCGCCGATCTGGTGGCGCGGATGATGGCCAAGAACGCGACCGAGCGCCCCGACACCATGGCCGAGGTGGAGGCTGCGCTCGATGCGGTCCTCGCCGGACACGAGCTCCCACCGCCGAGGGCACATACCGCTGGACGGCGTTGGAAGCGGCTCGCAGTCTCCGCGCTCGCCGCCGGAGCGTGCCTGGCGGTCGTCGCCTTCGTTCTCCGGAGCGTGGCGACTCACTCACCGCTTTCCCCGCCCGCGTTGCCGGAGCCAGCCGCGGTCACGGGCGCGCCGCCGACGGGGGCGATTCTCCCCGTGACGCCACCGGCCCAGTCGCTCGCGGCGACACCGTCCCCCGAGCCCGGGGAGACCGCGGCACCGGCGCTCCCCGGGGCTCCGCAAGCACGCGCCGGGCGACCCGCGCCGGTGGCTGTCCAGCTGCGATCGACGCCTCCAGGTGCCCGGGTGACGCTCCATGGCCGGCTGCTCGGCCACACCCCGCTCTCGGTCCATCTTCCCCCCGATCGCACGGTGCTCCTGGTCTTCGAGGCGCAGGGCCGGCTGTCCATCGCCGAGCGGGTCCGGGCACGCGACCGCCTGGTGGTCACCGCGCACCTCCCTCCGGCGCCGGTCGCGCCGGGTCTCGACGACCTCAAGGCCTCGCCCTACTGAGGCCGCCCGGACCTACGGCTCCTGGCCTACGGGATACCGAAGGCTCGAGCCCCTCCGGCGCTCTACCGGACGCCGCGGCCATGACTACTGTGACGCCGCGGCCTTGACGGTCCGACACAGGGCCTTGGCCATCCCATGCTGTGGCTACCGTACGCCGCGGCCATGACTACTGTGACGCCGCGGCCTTGACGGCCCGACACAGGGCCTTGGCCATCCCATGCTGTGGCTACCGTACGCCGCGGCCATGACTTAACGTCGCCGCCCAGCGATGCTGGCGGTGGTCATGGCCGGCCTGCTGCTCTCCACTCCTCCCGGCGACGTGGAGCAGGCCCGGGCCGACTTCGAGCGAGGTGCGGCGCTGTACCGCGCGGGAGATTTTCGCGCCGCGCTCGCCGCCTTCGAGGCCGCCCAGGCCCGTGCCCCGGCCCCGCAGGCGCTGTTCAACATCGCCCGTTGCCAGGAGCGACTGGGCCAGCTCGCCGATGCCGTCGACTCGTACACCGCCTACCTCGCCTCCGCGCCGGACGCGCCCGATCGGACCACGGTCAGCGCGCGCATCCAGGAGCTGCGCGCCCGACTTCCGCTCGAGGCCTCGCTGCGCATCACGGTGGCGCCACCCTCCTCGGTGTCGGTGGATGGCGAGCCGGCCGGCCTCTCTCCGGTCGCCGTCCGTCTCAGCCCCGGGGTCCACCGGGTCCGTGCCACGCAGGAGGGGTACCAGCCACTGGAGCGGGAGGTGGAGCTCGCGCCGGGCGGGCGCATCCAGCTCGAGCTGTCTCTGGTTCCCCTGATTCCGCTCGCGACGGGGCCCGAGCGCGCACCCGACGCGGCCGTGCGCGATGCGGTGGCGCCTGCTCCTAAGAGCCCGTCGCGGCGCTGGACCTGGGTCGCCACGGGCCTCTCCGCCGCCAGCCTCGCCGCGGGCATCGCCTTCGGGGTGAGCGCGCACCAGGCGCAGGACACGCTCAAGGACGGAACCCCGCGGAGCCCGGAGCAGGTCCAGCAGATCTACGACACCGCTGTCGCACGCAGCAACGCAGCGAACGGCTTCTATGCCGCGGCCGGCATCGCTGGTGCCGCGGCCATCGCCCTCTTCTTCCTCGAGCCGCACCTCGGCGGGCCGCCGGAGGCACGCTAGGTGCTCCGACCGGGACGGGCTGACGCCGGGGCAGCCGATCCTCTCCCGGCCGGGCGCAGCCTCGCCGCCGCGGGAGCCCTCACGCTGCTGCTCGCAGGCTGCAACCTCGACCTCACCGGAGCGACCTGCAACACCAACGAGAACTGCCCGGTGCGGCAGTACTGCTCGGTTCCCCCCGGGGCCAGGCAGGGAACCTGTGAGCTCGGAGAGCGGATCACCGCCACGCTCGCGCTCGGCGCGGATCCCTCCCTCATCCCCGCCGGCAGCTCCACCCAGGCGGTCGCCACGCTCACCGCGCAGGGAGGGCCCCCGGTGCCCGACGGGGGTCTGGTGACGGACCTCGTCTCCTGGAGCGTGGATCCGGCCAGCGAGAGCATCATCTCGGTGGGAAATCTCGAGGGAACCCGCGGCCTGGTCGAGGGGCTGCGGCCCGGCCAGGGCCTCCTGGTGGGGACGATGAGCTTCGCCGGACAGCAGCTCCGGGCCACGACGAGCATCGTGGTGAGCAACGCCGAGCTGCAGCGCGTGGTCGTGGTGCCGGACCGGGTCCAGTACGCCGCAGGCACCGCAGGCAACGCCACCGCGATCGGGTTCTTCAGCGACGGCTCCCACGCCGACCTCACCTCGCTGGTGAAGTGGACCAGCAGCGCGCCCTCGGTGCTCGCGGTGTCCACTGCCTCCGGAAGCTGGGGAAGGCTCGGCGCGCTGGCGCCCGGCACGGTGCTGCTCCAGGCCAGCTACCTCGAAGTCACCGGGTCGACCTCGGTCACCGTGAGCAACGCCACGCTGACCGGGCTCGCCATCTCTCCGCTCGAGCCGCACGGGGTCCAGGGGACCGACCTCGCGCTGGAGGCGACCGGCGCCTTCTCCGACGGCTCGGCACAGCCCATGACTCGCTCGGTGCAGTGGAGCGTGGACGACCAGAGCATCGGGTACTTCAGCTCGCCGGGGATCGTGACCCTCCTCAGCACGGGGGCCACCACCGTCCGCGCCGTCGCCTCCAACCAGCAGGCCGCGGCAGAGCTCGTCGTCTCCCCCGAGGCGCCCGTCCAGCTGGAGATCTCCCCTGCACTCCCCGACGCCATCCAGATCAACGGTACCGCCCGGCTCTCGGCCTGGCTCACCCACCAGGACGGAACCGTGGTGCCGACCGCAACGACCTGGAGCAGCGTCGACCGGACCGTGGACGTCTCCCCCATCGGCGAGGTGACCGCCGTCCAGCAGCCGGGCGTGGGCACGGTGATCGCCAGTCAGGGGGGCCTCGAGGCACGCGCCTCCATCGAGGCGACGGTGGAGCCCGTCGTGGCGTGGCACGTGTGGCCGCCCGAGCTGGTGGTGCCGGTCGGCGCCGAGGGCTCCCTGGTGTTCGAGCGCATCCTGAGCGGCGGCATCGTCCAGGACCTGACCCAGGTCGCGGGGTGGCGGCCACAGGGCGCCGACGCAGGCATCGACGTTGACACCGGGGAGCGCGGGGGCACGGTTCGCACGCGTGATCCGGGGAGCCGGCTGTCCGTGGTGGGGATCATCCCCGGCGCGGTGGCCCGGGCCCTGGTCCGCGCTCCAGCAGGCACCCCCACCCTGGAGATCGCTCCCCCTTCGGGCACCGTCCCCGCCGGAGGCCGGACCCGCGTGGCGGCGGTTGGCCACTGGCCCGATGGCACGGTGGTGGACGTGACCTCCGCGACCAGCTGGAGCGCCAGTCCCGGGGGTGTCCTCACGCCGGGGGACGGTCCCAGCGCGGGCCTGGTGCTGGGCAGCGGCGATGCAGGCGTTGCCACGCTGCACGCCCGCTTCGGGTCCGCCACTGCCCAGGCGCAGCTCGAGGTGGAGCCAGACCCGCCGGTGCTCGAGATCTGGCCGCCGGTGGCGACGCTGGCTGCCGGCACTGCCCTGCCGGTCTCGGTGACACTCCTCACCGCCTCCGGTGACGCGACGGACGTGACCACCGACGCGGTCTGGCGCTCGAACGAGCCGAGCGTGGCGATGGTCACCAACGCGCCGGACCAGCGCGGAACCCTCCTCGCGCAGGCGCCGGGAAGCGCCGTCCTCACCGCCCGGGTCGATCGGGTCCAGGCCAGCTTCCCGGTGAAGGTGACCGAGGCCACCCTCCAGGAGATCGCGCTGCACCCCCCGGACACGATCGTGACCTGGGCTCCGTCCACCTTCGGAGCGAGCGGGACGTTCTCCGACGGCACGGTCCAGGACCTCACCCGGTCGGTCACCTGGGCTCCGCAAGATCCATCCCTGCTCCGCATCCGCGGCACCGGTCCCGATCGCGGCATCGCCCGTGGCGTCGACGCGGGCACGGTCCAGGTCTACGCCCGTCCGCTGGGCGGCGAGCCGCGCAACGTCTCGGTGACGGTGACGGGCGCACCGCCCTCCTCCCTCGTGCTGGAGCTTCCCGCCGGGGCGGTCGCGGTGGGGACGCGCCCCCGGGTCCGGGCAATCGCCCGGGGGACGGACGGAACGAGCGTGGACGTGACCGCGCAGGCGGAGTGGATCAGCTCGGACCCCTCGCTCGCCACGGTGTCGAGCGTGGTGCGCCCCGGCTCGGTCCGCGCGCTCCGCTCCGGCGCGCCGACGCTCACCGCGCGCTTCGCCGGACTGACCACCGGGGCGACGCTTCAGGTCACCGGCGGGACGCTCACCCGCCTGTCGGTGACCGTACCGGGGACCCTGAGCGTCGGCACCTCCGCGACCGCCACCGCCACCGCGACTCTGTCGGGCGGTGGGACACAGGTCCTCGCGGAGGACGTGGTGTGGTCGTCGGACGACCCGGACATCCTCGCTGTCTCCAACGCCCCGGTGGGACGCGGGCGCGTGCTCGCGATCCACTCGGGAACGACGACGCTCCGGGCCCGGACCCGATCGGGTCTCCCCTTCTTGCAGGCAACAGCAGGGGTCACGGTGTCCGGGCCCGCGCCGCGGAGCCCACATCCGGGGCTCCTTCGGCAAGGGGCCACCAGGCGGTAGGATGCGCTGACGTGAACACGGCTGGTGTGTGGTGACGCGGTACCGCTCGGCGCTCGAGCGGCTGGATCGGCTCGGAGTTCGCCCGGGCATCGCGCTGAGACGGACCCTCGCAGCGGGCTACCGCCGCCGCGACCTGGCCCGCGACGCGCTCGCGGGGCTGGTGGTGGGCGTGGTGGCGCTGCCACTGTCGATGGCGCTGGCCATCGCCTCGGGGGTCGCGCCGCAGTACGGCCTCTACACCGCGATCGTCGCCGGAGCAGTGGTTGCGCTGCTCGGCGGGACGATGACCCAGGTGACCGGTCCCACGGCCGCCTTCGTGGTGGTGCTCGCGCCGATCGCCTCGCGTCTGGGCCTGGCCGGGCTCCTGCTGGCCTCGGTGATGGCCGGGCTCATCCTCCTGGGGATGGGGGCGTTCGGGGCCGGACGCCTCATCGAGTTCATCCCTCACCCGGTGACCACCGGCTTCACTGCCGGCATCGCGGTGGTGATCGCGACGCTGCAGCTGAAGGACTTCCTCGGGCTCCGGCCCGCGGCGAATCCCGAGCACTACCTGGAGCGGGTGGCCACGCTCGTCCGGGCCGCGCCCACCCTTCAACCGGTGGAGCTATGCACGGGCCTCGCCACCCTCGCCCTCCTCGTCCTCTGGCCCAAGCTGACCAGCGGGAGGGTTCCCGCGGCGCTGGTGGCGCTGGGCTCGGTCACGCTGGTGACCGCCCTGCTCGCGACGTTCGTCCCCGGCTTCCATGTCGAGACCATCACCTCCCGGTTCGGTGGCATCCCCGCCACGCCGCCGACCTTCACCTGGCCGTGGAGGGTGACCGAGGCGGGTCAGGCGCCGCTCCAGCTGGACTTCGCCACGATTCGCATGCTGGTCCCCAGCGCCTTTGCCATCGCCCTGCTGGGCGCCATCGAGTCGCTCCTGTGCGCGGTCGTGGCCGACGGCATGAGCGGCACGCGCCACGACCCGGACGCCGAGTTGCTGGCGCTCGGGACCGGGAACGTCATCGCCCCGTTCTTTGGCGGCTTCGCCGCGACCGGCGCGATCGCCCGCACCACGGTGAACATCCGCAGTGGAGGCGCCTCGCCGCTGGCGAGCGTGTTCCACTCCCTCACCATCCTCCTGGCGATGCTGCTCCTCGCCCCGCTCCTGGGCTGGCTTCCACTCGCCTCGATGGCCGCGTTGCTCCTGACCGTCGCCTGGCGCATGGCCGAGGTGAAGCACTTCGGTCACATCCTTCGCGTGGCCCCGAAGAGCGACGTGGCGGTGCTCCTGGCCTGCTTCATCCTGACCGTGGTCTTCGACATGGTGGTGGGCGTCACCGTGGGCGTGATGCTCGCCGCCCTGCTGCTGATGCGCCGGATGCAGGAGATCTTCCAGGCTCGTAGCGTAGCCCACGGAGAGGCCGGCCGGCACCCGAACATGCCGCGCGGCGCGGTGGTGTACGAGATCGCCGGCCCGCTCTTCTTCGGCGCCGCGCAGAAGGCCATCCACGCGCTGCAGTTCGTGGGAGACCACAGCAAGGTCGTGGTGCTCGACATCCACTCCGTTCCGGTTCTCGACGTGACCGGCCTGGTGGCGCTCGAGTCTGCCATCTCCAAGCTGCAGTCGCGGAAGACGCTGGTCATCCTCTCCGGCGTCCAGGCACAACCCAAGCGCGTGCTCGACCGCGCCGGGCTCACCCCCACACCGGGCAGACTTCAATTCGCGGCCTCGATGCAGGAGGCGGCGCAGCAGGCCCGAGCCGTCCTCACTCCGACCGCGGAGACTCCGGTGGTGCAGCCGGCGAACGCGGGCAGCGGACCCACGGCTCGTCCCGCGGGATCCTGATCGCGTACCGAGCAGACCATCGGCGAATGCCACGAGGCGTTCGACGTCCTGCGGGGCGACGAGGGATACCAGGCCGCCTGCTGAGCGCGGTGGCTCTCGCTGGGATGCGCGAGCTGGGACGCGGCCCGGGCTGAGCACGCATCGTCACTCCGATCGACGTGCCACGGGGTTGCCGAACGCGTTTGCGGCGAGCATTCCATTCAACTCGCCACATGGATCCTCCTGCAGCCAGGGCACGCGCGTGCAAGACCATCGCGCATGAGGATCTCCCCGTTGCACACGCGGAGCGCATGCCGTGTTGCGACCGTCTTGGGTCTGGTGCTGTCACTCGCCGCGCAGGCGGACGACGAAGTGAACCATGAGAAGAAGGAGCCTTTCGCCTTCGCCGACTTCACCTGGCTCACCGGCAACCCGCGGACGACGGAGTCACCGCTCGACACGCCCGTGTTCACTCCGGAGATCCGGGTGGATGTCGCCTTTCACTACAGTTTCAATCGCCCGGCCGACAACACGATCTCCGGGTCGAGCGAGGTCTTTCGCCACGACGAGGTGCAGCTGACGATGGCGGGCGTGGGTGGCGACTTCCACTGGAAGGGCGTCCGCGCCCGACTGATGACGCAGTTCGGGATGTATTCGCAGACGACCCCGCGCAACGACGCCAGCCCCTCCCGCGGACAGTGGAACCTCTCCGACGCGTTCCGCTACATCTCCGAGGCCTACGGCGGCTATCACTTCGACTGGCTCAATGGCGTCAACGTCGACGCCGGCATCTTCCTGTCCTACGTGGGGCTCTTCAGCTACTACCAGTTCGACAACTGGTCGTATCAGCCCTCGGACGTGTCCTCGAACACGCCATGGTTCTTCAACGGCGTGCGGATCCAGATCTTCACCAGCGACAAGCTGAAGATCGAACCGTGGATCGTGAACGGCTGGCAGTCCTACGGGAAGTTCAACAGCACTCCGGGCATCGGGCTCCAGGTCGCGTGGCGGCCGAACGGGTGGCTCTCGTTGACCGCGAACCAGTACTTCGGCGCGGACACGCTCGGCATTCCGGATCGTAAGCGGATCCACACCGACGACAGCATCCAGGTGAAGTACCTGGACGACCGAAGTCCTTCCTGAGCAAGGCCGCGTTCACCGTCACCGTCGATGCCGGGTGCGAGTTCGGCGGAGGGGTCGATTGCGGCGACCAGTACTTCCTGGGCTTCATGGCCTACAACCGGTTCTGGTTTCTCAAGGATCAATTCGCCATGACGATCGGAGGCGGCGGAATCACCAATCCGGGGCGGTACCTGGTGCTTCTCCCTCCGATCAACGGCGCGACCGCTTCCTCCGGGACGCCGTACTTCAGCACCTCACCCGGGACCGACTTCAAGGCGTGGGACGGCTCGCTGACCTTCGACTGGATGCCGATCCAGTTCTTCACCTTCCGCGTCGAGTACGACCACCGCCACGCGAACGTCCTCTACTTCTCCGGGCAGGGCGGGGTCACGCCTCCGGGTGGAAACCAGGGCGCGCCGGGGTCGACGGTGCCGGGCTGGTCGCCGGACCTCCGTCACTCCGAGGAGCGGGTCACCGCCGCGATCCTCGTCAAGATCTAAATCTCTCCTGATCGCCAGGTCGCACATGCCTCTCGAGCCGATCCGACACCCATCCCCGGACCCCCGACGACGGGCGCCAGTCGCCTTACGCGCCGGGCTCCTGCTGCTCCTCGCGATCGCCGCCACCTCGCTGTTCTGGGGCTGGACCCGCGGCTCCGATGCCCGCACACTCGCGCGGATGCCGGCGGCCGAGCGGGCCCGGCTGTTCCAGCTCACCCGCGACAAGGCCCAGGCGCTTTGCGCGGATCGGAACCTCGAGGACCTCTGCCGCGAAGAGGTGGACCTCCTCTCGAAGTTTCCGGAGTGCGACGCGGAGTGCCGGAGCTTCGTCGCCCGGAACCACCCACCCGCCTCGCGCTAGCCGACGGCAACGGCGTTCCTACTTCACCAGCTCCACGCGGCGGTTCTGGGCCCGACCTGCTTCGGTGCGGTTGTCTGCCACCGGCTTGGTGTCACCCCACCCCTTCGACTTGAGCCGGCCCTGATCCACGCCTTTTTGCACCAGGTACTTCTTCACGCTCTCCGCCCGTTTCTGCGAGAGCGTCAGGTTGGACTTCGGGTTGCCCTGGTTGTCGGTGTGACCTTCGATGGAGAGCTTCAAGCCGGCATTGTCAGCGAGCAGCTTCACCACCTCGGCGAGGAGAGGCTCGGACTCTTGCTTGATGACGTCCTTTCCGGTGTCGAAGAGGATTCCGTGAAGAGCGACGAAGCCGCTCTTGTTCAGCGCCTCCAGCATCTCCGAGGCGCTGACCTCGACCTTCTGCTCCATCGCGGCAACCTCGACGATCTCCATCCCGATCGCGTTGTTGCCCGCGGTGTTGTTGTCGAGTCGCATCCACCGCTCTGACTTGCCCAGCGGCATCGAGAGCGTTGCCTCGCACCAGTTGTAGTGCCACAGCAGCTTGCCGCCGCCCTTCTTGAAGGCGTTTTCGTAGTTGCGCGTGACCTCCACGCAGGTCGGGAGCTTCGCCCCGTCCTTGAGCTGGTAGACGAGGTTCTAGTGCTTGCCCTCCTTCTGGACCTCCTGCTCATTGCCCACTCTGAAGGCGACGGAATTGAAATCGTTCTCGGTGGCTTGAGCGAGGTAGAAGCCCGGCCACCGCGGGACCTGGGGATGGTCCTTGCATCCCTCACAGTCTGCCTGGGCGAATGCTTGGGCCGACATCAGCAAGACTGCCGTCGGGTACAGAAACCTGGTGCGCATGGTTTCCCTCCCAGAGCGTGGGAGAGAAAGCGTACAGACAATCGCGAAGAACGACCAACGCCTCGTGCTAGACGGCGGCGGTGGGCTCTGGGCGCGGGCCCACGTACCGGGATTCCGGGCGGATGAGGCGGCCCGTGCGCCGCTGCTCGTCCACATGGGCCAGCCAGCCCACCACCCGCCCGCAGGCGAAGAGCGGGCTGAACGCCTCGCGAGGCATGCCCAGCGCGTCGAGGAGAACCGCGGTGTAGAACTCGACGTTCGCGCGCAGCGGCCGATCCGGATGGCGGCGACTCAGCACGTCCTCGGCGGCGCGCTCGACCGCCCGGGCCAGGTCGAGCCTGGGCGTGCGGTGGCCCTCCTTCTCCAGCCGCTCCACCGCCCGCTCGAGCACCGCCGCCCGCGGATCCCGCGTCCGGTAGATGCGGTGTCCCATCCCCATGATCCGCCGGCCTGCCAGGAGCTCCCGCTCCAGCCACTCCGCCGCCGTCTCCGGGCGGCCGATCGCGTCCAGCATGTCCAGCACCGGCCCTGGCGCCCCGCCGTGCAGCGGCCCCTTCAGCGCGCCGATGGCTCCGACCACCGCCGAGACCGCGTCCGATCCGGTGGAGGCGATGACCCGTGCGGTGAAGGTGGAGGCGTTCATCCCGTGGTCGCTCACCGTCACCAGGTACGTCTCCAGGCCGGAGGCGCGATGGGTGGTGGCCTTCCCGCGCAGCATCCGGACCAGATCCTCGGAGTGCCCGGCCTCCGGGTCCGGCGGAAGCGCGGCGAGCTCCTCTCGGCCGCGCCACCAGGCAGCGGTGAACACCGCGGTCGCCGCGGTGAGCCGGACCGAGAGCTCCCAGAGACTCCCCTCGTCGGGGAGCTGGGCCAGCGCTCCCCGGAGCGCGTCCATCCCGTCCCTGGCGCTCAGCGCCCGCCCGAGCCCGTCCAGCTGCTCGAAGGCCCAGACCCGCTCCCGGCCCAGCGCCCGGCGTAGCTCGACAGCGGAGGTCGCCCCGGGCATCGAGCTCCACAGCTCGGCGCACAGCTCTTCGAAGGAGCGGCTGCCGCCGAGCTCTTCCACGTCGTGCCCTGCGATGACCAGCCGACCCCGCTCGCCGTCCACCTCGCTGAGCGCCGTGTCCGCGACCACCACGCCCTCGAGCCCCGACGCCACCGAATCCGCCATGGGTGCACCTCCGGTGGCATCTGTTCTAGCGTGGGTCTCATATGGATCCATCTGGATTCGACAATCCACATGATGCGCTCGTGGACGCGCGCGAGGCAGCGCAGATCCTCGGAGTGAAGGTGGCGACCCTCTACTCGTACGCCAGTCGCCGCTGGGTGCGTTCGTTTCCTTCAGGCCGCCACCGGGAGAAGTCCTACCTGCGGGACGACCTCGAGC
>JBKPMY010000351.1:0-5678 GCA_046732375.1 Myxococcota bacterium | reverse complement strand
GTGCTGTACCACCTCGCGGGGATGGTCTCCTTCGATCCCGCGGATGGGCCGGCCATGTACCGGCTGCACGTTGCGGGCACCCGCGGGCTCCTGGAGGAGGTCCGGGCGCGCGGCGGCCTCCAGCGGATGGTGCTCGCCTCGACCAGCGGCACCACCGCGGTCTCGCGCACCGCGCGGACGGCGACCGAGGAGGACCTGCCGCCGGTGGAGATCGTCGGCCGGTGGCCGTACTACCTCTCCAAGATCTACGAGGAGAAGCTGGTCCTGGAGTTCGCGGGGAAGCACTCCCTCCCGGTGGTGGTGCTGAACCCGAGCCTGCTGCTCGGCCCCGGTGACGACCGGCTGTCCTCCACCTGGACGGTGATGAAGTTCCTCCAGCGCGACCTGCCGGCCATGCCCAACGGCGGCATCAGCTTCGTGGACGTGCGCGACGCCGCCGAGGCGTTCGTTGCCGCGCTGGACCGCGGCGAGCCGGGTGGCAAGCACCTGATGGGCGTGAACATGTCCATGTCCGAGTTCTTCGGGCGCCTGGAACGCATCTCCGGAGTGCCCGCGCCGCGGCTCCGGCTGCCCTCGAAGCTCAACGTGGCCGGGGCGAAGCTGCTGGAGAAGCTGGCCGAGGCGCGGGGGCGCGAGCCGGCGCTCGACGCGGCCAGCGTGGACATCGCCGAGCACTGGTTCTGGGTGGATTCGCGCAAGGCGGAGCGCGAGCTGGGCTTCACGCCCCGGGATCCTCAGGAAACGCTCCAGGACACCGTGCTCGATCTGCTCTCGCGGATGCCGGAGAAGCAGTGGCCGGGAACGAAGGGCCGGCTGGCGAGCCTCCGGCGGGAGTGAGGTCGCAGGGGCGGCGACCCCTCACGGCTTCGAGGGTCGAATCTGCCGGAGGAGCCGGTCGATCCGCGCGAGCTCTGCGTGATCCGGCCGGAGATGTCCGGCGAGGATTGCCCTGGCCTCCCCGAGCAGCTCCATCGCCTCCTCGGGATCGCCGCGCTGCGCTCGGATGAGCCCCACCTGCACCAGGCTCCTGGCGACGAGCGCGTTCCGCCGCCCGTGCGCGCGTTCCCGGAGCTCCAGGGCCTCGCGGGCCAGGGACTCCGCCGTCACCCAGTCACCCTGGGCGGCGGCGGTCCTCGCCAGCCCGCTCAGGCTGCTGCTCAGTGCGGGATGGCCGGCCCCGAGCCCGGCCTTGCGGATGGCCAGGCTCTCCCGGCGCATCGTCTCCGCGGCCACCGGCCGGCCCTGCGCCTCCACCTCGTCCGACAGCTCGTCCAGTGTGGCAGCCACCTCGGAGTGATGGCCGCCGAGGGTCCGGGTGCGAATCTCCAGCGCGGTGCGCAGCTGCTGCTCCGCCTCGTCGTGGTTGCCGCGCCGCGCGAGCAGGTGCGCGTGGATCACGAGCCCCTGAACTCGCTGGATGCTCTCGGCCCCGAAAGCGCGAGAGTGGATCTCCACGCCCTCCCTCGCCAGTCGCTCCGCCTCCCGCTCGCCGGAGGGCCGCTCCGCGACCACCGCGGCCAGGCGGAGCAGGATCGTTCCCACCTCGGGATGTTCGGGCCCCAGCACCTGTCGGCGGGTGGCCAGCACCTCCCGCACGATGGTTTCGGCGCTGGCGAAATCCCCCTCGCGCTCCAGAACGCCCGCCAGAGCGAGCCTGCTCGCGGCCACCAGCGCATGCTCTGCCGGGTACTGCCTGCTGCGAATGTAGAGCGCCTCGCGATGGAGCGACTCGCTCTCGCGGAGCGCCCCCGCGTGCGAGAGCAGGTCTCCGAGGGCGCTCAGGGTCCGGGACCGCCGAACGTCGTCCAGCGGGAAGAGGGCCTCCTCCCGGGCGAGGGCCTGACGGTAGAGGTCCTCGGCGCGGCGGAATTCCCCCTCCGCCTGGAGGGCCTCGGCCAGGTGCTCGAGGCTCTCCAGCACGTCTGGATGGTTGATCCCCTGGATCTTCTTGCGAAGGGCCAGCGTCCGCTCCAGCAGATTGCGACCGACCTGGTGCTCACCCGCGCTGACGAACACCTGACCGAGGGCATCGAAGAGTCGGGCCTGCACGAGAGGCTGTTCGGTCAGCCGCTCGGCGCGTCCGAGCTCGAAGTGGAGCCGGGCCAGTGACGAGGGGTCCACGTCGCCAATCCCATGCCGGGGATCCGCTGCGCGGATGTGATCGACGACCAGAGCGGTGAGCTCCTCGGCCTGGTGGGTCACCCGGGTTGCGATCTCGCGCTCGCGTCGCTCGTCGAAGGCCTTCGCCAGGGCGAGAGCTCCGGCGATCATCGAGGCTGCGATCAGCGCGGTCGTGCTCAGGATCGCCCGGTTCCGCAGGAGGTACTTGCCGAGCGCGTAGCGCCCGGTTGGCCGTCGGGCGGTGACCGGGCGTTGCAGGAGGTGGCGGCGGATGTCCTCGGCGAGCCGGTAGACCGACGCGTACCGCTTGGCGGGATCCTTGGAGAGCGCCTTGAGCGCGATGGCGTCCAGGTCGCCCCGGATCTCGCGGCGCGCCCCTCCGAGGGTGAGATCGCTCGGGGGCGGCGGCTGGAACTCGCAGATCCGCTTCTCGAGCTCCGCGGGGGACAGGCCGCCCGTCTCGTAAGGGCGGACCCCTGCGAGGAGCTCGTAGAGGATCACCCCCAAGGCGTAGATGTCCGTCGAGGTGGTGAGCCGCTGCGCGCGGATCTGCTCCGGGCTGGCGTAGGCCGGGGTGAACCAGTTCTCGGTCCTGCCGCTCGGAACTCCTTCCACCTCCAGCCGGGCAGCAAGGCCGAAGTCGAGCAGCTTGGCGTGCCCTTCGGAGGTGACCAGGATGTTTCCCGGCTTGAGGTCCCCGTGGACAACCAGGTGCTGATGGGCAAACTCGAGCGCGTCGCAGATCTCGAGGATCAGCCGGAGCTTCTGCCGCACCGGGAGCCAGCGGGCGAACTCCGCGAGCGGCTTGCCCTCGACGTACTCCATCGCGATGAAGGACTGACCCTCGGGGGTGGTCCCCCCGTCGATGAGGCGCGCGATCCCCGGATGCTCGAGCTGGGCGAGCACCTTCCGCTCCAGCGCCATCCGCGCCTCGAGCTCGGCGCTCGTGCATCCGGAGGGAAGGAGCTTGAGCGCCACGCGCTGGACGAAGTCGGGCGTGACGCGCTCGGCCCGGTAGACCACGCCCATCCCGCCCATCCCCAGGGCGTTCACCAGCCGGTACGGACCGATCATCGAGCCGACCGGGGTGGGCTCCTCGTCGATCCGCCTGACCGGTCCGGTGCGCACGTGGGCTTCCACGAGCGACGCGACCTCGCGCCCCAGCGATGCGTCCTCGGCCGAGAGAGAGTCCAGGAAGGGCTGGAGCGAGGTCTCGCCCCGTCCGAGCGCCAGGTGGAACAGGTCCTGAACCCGCTCCCACCGTGGGCCGGTATTCATGCGAGCAGCTCGCGATTCAACCAGGCCCGCGCCATGGTCCACTCGCGCTTCACCGTCGCGGGGGAGATCTGGAGCAGCTCGGCGGTCTCCTCGAGGCTCATCTCGGCGAAGAACCGGCACTCCACCACTCGGGCCTGGCGCTGGCTGATGGCAGCCAGTCGATCCAGTGCCGCGTCGAGCTGAAGCAGCTCGTCGGGACGGTTCCGGGCGAAGGCGATGACGTCCTCGATCTCGGTCCGAGTGGCGTGCGGACCTCCGCGCTTGGCGGCGTTGTGCGCCCGCGCGTAGCTGATCAGGACTCGACGCATCACCTGGGTCGCAGCGCCGAGGAAGTGTGCCCGGTCTCGCCAGGAAATCTGGTGAAGCTCGGAGAGTCGGACGTAAGCCTCGTGCACCAGCGCGGTGGGAGAGAGGGTGTGAGCGAACCGCTCCCCGCGGAGCGCACGGCGGGCCTGGAGCTTCAGCTGGTGGTAGAGGAGCGGCAGGAAGTCATCGACGTCGAACGGCTCGGTGGGCCCGGGCGCCGGCGCGACCTGGAGGACGGCCTGGATTGCTTCTGCCGGTGAGGCGGCCAGGGTCGCGCTCTCGAGCGCGACCTCGATGTTTGCCGGTGCTGTGGCCACGGGCGCGCCCTCGAACACGGCGTGGATGGCCTCTACCGGTGAGACGGCCACGGACGCGCTCTCGAGCACGATCTCGATGGGCCCTGCCGTTGAGGCGGTCACGGGGGCGCTCTCCAGCACGACCTGGATGGCCTCTGCCGGTACCATTCGTTGCCCTCACAAGGAATCGCCGCCCCACACGCCCGCCCCGTTCCACCCAGCGCGGCTCGCCTACCCCGGTCCGTCTTTAGGCGCCGCTCTGGTTCCGAGTAGGACACTGCATGACGCGAAAAGCCCGCGCAACCGGTGCGCGGGGCCCGGGTCGCGGGCGACCTCAGGTCTTCTGGGATTCGTCAGCCGATCGATGCGGGAGTGATGCTTCGCGCGAACGGTAGCAGGAGTCCACTCAGACGGACGACCACCGGCGATTTCACTCCGAGTCCGTCCGGATCGGGCCCTCACTGCTCCGGGTGGACCTTGTCGTCGCCGGCAGGCCGGAGCACGCCGCTGGCGACGTTGCGACCGGCAGCGTCCGCCTGGCGGACTCCGAGAAGCTCGAGCTCTAAGATCATTCACCCGCCGGACCAGCTGGGGCCGGTGCTGCCCCCATGCTGGTGCACCCCCTGAACCAGAACCCGGCCGTGGCTTCCGAGATGCGGCTCCTCTACCCCGGCTACGCAGGGGGGCCGTTCCTCCAAGACGACCCCTGCTACACGCTCGGTGGGTTCTGCCTCCCCGAGCTGAACATCATCGACGTGAGCCCGGGAGCGGACCGGGTCGAGGAGACCGAGATCGACTACGACGTGGCGATCGGCCGGAAGCTTCCCTTCTGCTAGGTGAATCCCGAGTCGTGCTTTCCCCGGTGCGCTTGACGATGCTGGTGGCATGGATGCAAGCGCCGCTCGATCAGAGCGCGTTCTGGGATGGGATTCCGCCCGAGCTGACCAAGGCAATGGAGGCTCAGGCCGCCGCCCTGGCCCCCACGCTGTTCATGCTCGAGGTCGAGACGCTGGATAGCCAGGTCAAGGTCGTGAACGCGACGCTGGCGATGCGGGGGGGCGCCAGCGAGGCCTACGTGGCCTGTGCCGAGCAGGTCCTGCGCGGACAGATCCTCTTCGTGCAGGCCTCGGTGCCCGGCGAGCGGATGCGGATCCCGTTCGATCTCGGTGGCCCGGGAGGCGCCCCTCAGTTCAGCCGCCACGTCCGGCGGCGTCGCTAGAAGACCCGCCGGGATCCTTTTCGCACCGGTCAGCGCAACGGTCGGTCCGACCCCGGAGTTTCGCGGCGAGCTCGCCACGACCATCGCGGCCACTCACTCGCCCACGAGCCGATGCCGAGAAGTGGCGGCGGACCGTTCGGCGCCGGGCGGCGGCACGCATCCAGCGACCTGGAAACGATCCTCGCTGGTTCGGGCAACACGCCACCCCGGCGACGTCGGAGCGCGATGGCATCATCGCTGCAGCCTCGATTCGTCACACCGACCCCATCCGGGTCGGAGGGGAGGCGCGCATGCAGGTCCAGCTCTTCGTCGCACCCCGCTCCGCGGCGTCCAGTGAGCCCGGGCTGTTCCTCGGCGCCGCGCTCATCGTCGCGTACTTCCTGCTGTCCAGCGCGATGGTGCAGGACTTCCGTCGCTCGTCTCCGCCGCCACTCGTCGGGGAGATGACGATCCTCGTG
>JBKPMY010000350.1:0-4771 GCA_046732375.1 Myxococcota bacterium | reverse complement strand
GGGTGGAGGTGCAGATCCGCACCGAGGAGATGCACCGCATCGCCGAGGAGGGCATCGCCGCCCACTGGGCCTACAAGGAAGGCAAGGCGCTGGTCAGCCGGGACGACGAGAAGTTCGCCTGGCTGCGGCAGCTGATGGAATGGCAGCAGGACCTCAAGGACCCCAAGGAGTTCCTGGAGACGGTGAAGGTGGACCTCTTCACCGACGAGGTCTTCGTCTTCACCCCCAAGGGCGACGTGAAGAGCCTGCCCCGGGGCGCGACCCCGGTGGACTTCGCCTATGCGATCCACTCCGACGTGGGGGGCCGATGCGTGGGGGCGAAGGTGAACGGGAAGATCGTCCCCCTCCGCTACAAGCTGAAGAACGGGGACACGGTGGAGGTGCTCACCAGCCCCAGCGCACACCCGAGCAAGGACTGGCTGACCTTCGTCAAGACCAGTCGGGCGCAGCAGCGCATCCGGGGCTTCATCAAGCAGCAGCAGCGGGAGAAGAGCCAGCAGCTCGGCCGCGAGCTCCTGGACAAGGAGTTCCGCCGGGTGGGGCTCAACCTGAACAAGCTCCTCCGCGGGGGCGAGCTGAAGCCCATCGCCGCAGAGCTCGGCTACCGCATCGAGGACGACCTGATGGTTGCGGTGGGCTACGGCAAGGTTGTCCCCAACCAGCTCCTGGCCCGGCTGCTTCCGCCGGAGAAGCTCGCGGAGACCGAGAAGGAGAAGGCGCGGTCCGAGCCGGTCAATGGCCAGCCCGGCGCCGAGTACGGATCGTCGACGAGCGTGGCCAACGGCCTCGGCCGGGTGACCGAACTGGCGAAGAAGCTGGTCGGTCGGCGGAGCCGCACCGGGGTGCTGATTGGCGGGGTGGACGACGTGCTGGTGCGCTTCGGCCGCTGCTGCAACCCCGTTCCCGGCGACGCGATCGTGGGCTTCATCACCCGCAACCAGGGAGTGACGGTGCACACCGTCGGCTGCGAGCGGGCGCTGGCCACCGATCCCGAGCGCAGGGTGGACGTCGCCTGGGACGCGCGGGGCGACTACAAGCGCGCGGTCACGCTCCGCGTGCTCACTGCAGACCGGCCGGGGTTGCTGGCCGACATGTCGAACATCTTCAGCAAGAAGGGCGTGAACATCAGCCAGGCCAACTGCCGGGTCACCGGGGATGACCGGGCGGTGAACACCTTCGAGGTCACGATCTCGGACCTCAAGCAGCTCACTGACGTGATGAAGACCATCGAGAGCTTGAACGGCGTGTACTCGGTGGAGCGGGTCTGACAGCGGAGCCGGTCTCCGCCGTGGGCGCCGGGGTGCGGAGCCCGGCGAAACGACCGCGGCCGCGCCCGAGAACGCGGGAGTGCTTCGTCGCCGGCCGAAGCCTCATCCCCTGGCTGGGCTACATCGCCTCGGTCAGGCCGCTGCCTCGATACCGGCCGAGCTCGAGGAGAGCTCCGGATGGCGGGTGGCGAGGTCGGCCCGGACGTCAGCAGGGAGGGCGACGAACGCCAGGCGGGCCGCGGCGATCCGCTGGCGGTCCTGGCCGTGTGGCTTGCGGGCGATCTCCAGCTCGCGCTCCACGTACACGTGGATCATCGCCGGCCGGCCGGTGAGCATCATCACCTCGGCGAGACCCAGGTGCGGGTCTCCCGGCGCGGCGCCGCTCCAGTGCTCGGGAACCGCGCGGCGGACGTCGGCCGGCCGGACCGCGCCCAGGGCGAAGGCCCGTCCCAGCGCCTCGCCCAGGAGGCGCCGCTCGGTGGGCAGCAGCCGGCCCACGGCGTTCAGGAGCGTGCCGGCCAGTGGGCCGAAGGAGAACATCAGCTCGAAGAACCGGGACCGGGTCAGCTCGTGGGTGTGCTCCTCGAGCCAGCGGACGATCTCCCGGGCGTCCTGGGTACGCAGGGCGTCCTTCAGGACCTGGCGGGCCTGGGAGATGTCGAGGCGAGGATCTCGGGTATGGGTGACGGGCGGGAGCATGCGCGCGCACCCTGCGCTTGCAACGGGCTCGCCCGGCTGCCCGGGCGCGTCGTTCCGAGCGGGAACGGCCACTTGCGCGCCCGAGGGCCGCGCCGGGCCCGGGTCGATCGGAGACGGCGGGTGGGGTGTCACCCCCGGGGTGGAGTTGCCGGGGGGCCGGCTCCGGGGTAGCAGGCGGCCCATGCACCGGTCCGTCATCGAGTCGTTGCAGGCTCCGAAGGCCATCGGCCCCTACTCGCAGGCGATCTCCGTCCCTGCGACCCGGATGGTGTTCCTCTCCGGGCAGATTCCCCTGGATCCCGCCACGGGGGAGCTGGTCCCCGGTGACGTGAGCGCGCAGACCGCGCAGGTGATGAAGAACCTCGGCGCGGTGCTGACCGCGGCCGGGGTGTCGTTCGATCACGTCGTCCGCTGCACCATCTACCTGGTCGACCTCGCCGACTTCGCCGTGGTCAACAAGGTCTACGGCCAGGCCTTCCGGAACGCCCCGCCGGCGCGTGCCACGGTTCAGGTCGCCGCGCTACCGAAGGGCGCGCGGGTGGAGATCGACGCGATCGCGGTGGGCTGAACGCCGGCGATCGGCCTCAGTCCCCCGCACCGAGGGGGAGGCTCGCGGAGCGGCGCAGGGCGCCGCGCGCCCAGGCTCACGCGCGCAGGGGCGCGCCAGCGATGAGGCTCAGTTCCGCGCGCCAGACGGGCCGGCGGAGTCCGCCACCAGCCGTCCATAGAGATCGGCGGGCTTCACGCCCGAGGACAGGAGCTTGTCCGCCCGGGCGATCTCCTTGTCGACCTCCGCCTTCAGGGCATCGAACGATTGCCAGCCGCCCACGCGCTCGCGGCCGTTCACGAAGAAGGTCGGAGTGGCCGAGACGCCCACGCCCTGAGCGGCCTGCATGTCCGCCTTGATCCGGGCATCGGTCGCCGGGTTGTCCATGACGGCCTTGAACTTCGCGAGGTCCATGCCGAAGGAGGCGGCGGCCTTCTCCAGGGACGCCCGGTCGAGCTCCCGCTGGTGGGCGTACATCCAGTCGTGCATCTGCCAGAACTTCCCCTGCGCCTGGGCGGCTACCGCCGCCTTCGCGGCCGTGGGGGCATCGGGGTGCATCGGCAGGGGAAGGTGGCGGAACACGAAGCGGACGTCCTTCGGATAGGCCTGCCGGAGCTGCTCCACCTGCGGAGCGGCCCGGGCGCAGTAAGGGCACTGGAAGTCGCTCCACTGCACGATGGTGACCTTGGCCATCGCCGGGCCGAAGGCGGCCGCGTCGGTCGGCACCTCGACGTTCTTGACCACCGGAGGCGGGACCGCCGAGGCCACCGACTTCTCCTGGATCTTCGCGTAGACCTGCGCGGCCGGGATGCCCTGACGGACCATCGCCTCGGCCTTGCTCAGCTCCTCGTCGACGAGGCTGGTGAAGGCGTCGAGCGGAGCGGCCCCACCCGGAAGCCGCCTGCCATTGACGAAGAACGCCGGCGTGCCGCTCACGTTCACGTTCGTCGCGAGGTCCATGTCCCGCTGGATGATGGCGGCCACCTTGGGATCGGCCTGGTCACGCTTCCACTTCTCGACATCGAGGCCGATCTCCTTCGCGTACCGCTCCAGGGTGGCCGGATCGAGCTGGGTGCTGCCGAAGAGCCGATCGTGCATCTCCCAGTACCGGCCCTGCATCCCCGCGGCGATCGCCGCCTTCGCCGCCGGCATGGCCTGCGGATGCATCGACACGAGCGGGAACTGCTTCATCACCACCCGGACCTTGCCCGCGTACTTCTTCTCCACCTGGGTGACGGTGGCGTGCGCCCTCTGGCAGAAAGGACACTGGTAGTCGCTGAACTCCATCAGCGTCACCAGCGCATCGGCCGGCCCGCGGACCGGCGAGTCCTCCACCGGGAGCCGGTACACCGTGCTGTCGGCCGGGGGCCGCGGGCGGGTGGGAGGAGGGGTGGTGCCCGGTCGCTGGGCGACGGCGGAGGAGGGGGTGGTGTCGCGGGTGGCCTTGCCGACGAAGAAGCCGAGGACGAGCCCTGCGGCGAGGACGAGAACGTGGCTGACTTTCATGGTGTTTGACCGCCCTCGGGCAGCTGGGCAGGCGTGTTAGGGATACTCCGGCATGGCCAGGGTCGTCCAGCTTCCGGTCGGGGCGCTGCCCTGTCCCCTCCCCATCGTTCGGCTCGCGGAATGCGCGCGCGGGCTCGACGCGGGGGATGTGGTGCATCTGTCCGGCTCGGACCCGGCGATCGGCCCGGACGTAGACGCCTGGTGCATGCGCTTCGGCCACCGGGTGCTGTCTGCGGATCGGGGGCCGGGTGGGTGGAGCATCCGGGTCCAGCTCACCTCCCGTGGCCGGGATTGGGTTCCCGGGACCCCGGGGGGCCAGGAGTCCAACACCGCGGGATGAGGCCGGGGGCTTCCTGGCACCGGGCTTGAAGTGACCCGTGCCCATGAGACTTCGCAACTCGGCCGTCCCCGGTGTCGATCCGGTGTCGGCGCCTGAAGGCGTCCCCGACGCCGACGTGCTGGCGCGCTCCATCGGCCAGCTCAACGATGATGTCCAGGCGCTGAGCGAACGCGCCGCCCGTCTGCACCAGGCTGGTCATCCGGAGGCGGAGTGGCTTCTGGCCCGCTTCCAGACCCACCGGCTCGCTTGCCCCGACCTCACGGGCCCTGCGGCCCGGATGCTGGTCCAGGCCAGCTTCGCCGCCCTCGACGAGCACCGCGCCGGGCTCGCCCGCGACGCCGCGGAGCTCGCGCGCGTGGAGGCCGCCGCGGCCGAGCAAGCCCGCGCCGAGGAGGCCCGCCGGGCCGAGGC
>JBKPMY010000349.1:0-14415 GCA_046732375.1 Myxococcota bacterium | reverse complement strand
AATCCGTAGGTGTGGAGCGGGAAGCCCTCGCCCTTGCCCCCGAGGAACGCCGTCGGCGGCAGCGCGTAGTGGAGCCCGACCCAGATCAGCGCCGCGAACAGCACGCCGTAGATGACCGCCCGCTGCGTCCGTTGCTCCCGGGTGGGCGGCCGCTCCTTGCCGCTCCTCGGGTCGACCGAGCCGGGCGCGTTCCGCCAGCCGGCCCAGATGCCGTATCCCAGCAAGAGAACGGCGACCAGGTACAGGACGGCCTGGGAGAGCGGGGTGTCGAAGCGAAGCGCGATCAACGTCGGCAGCACTGCAGAGCTCCTTTCACGATGGCGCGGGCGCGGCCTTCCGCTCGCGGCGAACGACACCGTCGATCAGCAGGAGGATGACGCCCACCACGATGGCGCTGTCGGCAACGTTGAAGGATGGCCAGGTGTAGGCGTCCTTCCAGTGCGCCTCGATGAAGTCGATGACGAATCCGCGCGCCAGCCGGTCGACCCAGTTCCCGATGGCCCCGCCGAGCACCAGCGGCAGGCCGATCAGCGCCCACCGCTCCTCCTTCGTCACCCGGAGTCGCAGGTAGTAGATGGTGATGAGCACCACCGCGCCGATGGACACCAGGTGGAACAGCGGTCCCCGCGCCCCAGCGGGAAGGCGCCGGAAGAGCCCGAACGCCGCACCGGGGTTCTCCGCGTAGCGGAGCATGAGGAAGTCGTCGCTGAAGACGATGGGCCGCTTTGGTCGGAAGTGCAGACCGTCCCAGCCCGGCGCCGGAGCGGGACCGTAGAGCGCCTCCAGACGGGCGCTCACCGACGACAGCCCGTCGAACCGGGTGGTGAGGCGCTCGACCATCTCGTACTTCACCCACTGGTCCACCAGCACCAGGGCCAGCGCGCTCACGTACAGGACCACCAGCTTGCGAATCAGCGCCGGATCCCGCGCCAGCGCTCCCGGTGCCCGCGGTGCCGCGACCTGCTCGAGCGGCCCGGTCACGAGAGCGCCTCCTGGCACTTCGGACAGACGTCGGCCCCTGCGGCGACCTCCGGCGCATAGGTCCAGCAGCGCGGGCACTTGGCCCCGTCCGCCTTGCGGACCTCGATGCCCAGGTGTCCGGCGCCGGGGAGCGAGGCGGTGGTGCGCACCATTCGCTCGGTGAGCTCCTTCTCCAGCGCGACCTGGCTCACGATGAGCAGCGTGGGCAGCTCGCGGAGATGCCGGACCAGGAACTCCCGCCCCTCGGCATCGGCGTGGAGCACGACCTTCGCCTCGAGCGAGCTGCCGATGAGCTTGTCCCGCCGTGCAGCCTCGAGCTGCTGCTGCACGGCCGAGCGCAAAGAGAAGAGCCGGTCGAAGGTCTCCATCAGTGCCGGGTCCCGGCGGCCGGTGGCCTGGGGGAGGCCGGCGAGGAAGACAGACGGCGCAGGCCGTCCGGGGAGGTGCTCCCAGACCTCCTCCGCGGTGAACGAGGTCACCGGGGCGAGGAGGCGCGTGACGTCGAGCAGGATGCGGTGGAGCACCGTCTGTCCGCTTCGACGGGCGTGGCCGGTGGCCTTCCAGGTGTAGAGGCGGTCCTTCGAGATGTCGAAGTGCAGCGCGCTCAGGTCGCTCCCGCAGAAGTCCACCAGCGCGTGGTACACGAGGTGGAAGTCGTATTCGTCGTAGGCCCGGCGCACCCGCGCAACCACGTCGTCCAGCCGCGCGAGCACCCACCGGTCGAGCGGCAGCAGCTCGGACTCGGGGACGGCGTCCTTCGCCGGGTCGAAGTCGTAGAGGTTGCTCAACGCGTAGCGGAGCGTGTTGCGGATCTTCCGGTACCCCTCGGCGAGGTTCCGGAGGATGGACTCGGAGAGCCGGACGTCGTCTCGGTAGTCGGCCGCGGCGACCCACAGCCGGACGATCTCCGCGCCCAGCTGCTGGATGAGCTTCTCCGGCTTCACCGTGTTGCCGATGGACTTGGACATCTTCCGGCCCTCGCCGTCCACCACGAAGCCGGCGGTGAGGACCTCGCGGTAGGGCGCGTGCCCGCGGCTGGCCACGCTCACCAGGAGGCTGGACTGGAACCAGCCGCGATGCTGGTCCGAGCCCTCGAGGTACAGGTCACCGGGAAGCCCCATGTCCGGCCAGCGCTCGCTCACCGCGGCGAAGGCACAGGCAGAGTCGAACCACACGTCGAGGATGTCGGTCTCCTTGCGGAGCGAGGTCCCCCCGCATGCCTCGCACTTCAGGCCCGGCGGGGCGAACCGCTCGAGGGGTGCCGAGTACCAGACCCCGGTGCCTTCCTTCTCCACCGCGTCCGCCACCCGCTCCATCAGCTCGGGGCTGACCACCGATTCGCCGCACCCCTCGCAGAGGAGCACCGGGATCGGCACGCCCCAGGTGCGCTGCCGGCTGATGCACCAGTCCGGCCGGTTCTCCACCATCCCGCGGATGCGCGAGCGACCCCACTCCGGGACCCAGGTCACGGTGTGGTCGATCTCGCTCAGCGCCTTTCCGCGCAGGGTCGCGTCCAGGCCCGCCGTCGTGTCCAGCGGCCGGTCCATGGCGATGAACCACTGGGGCGTGGCGCGGAAGATGATCGGGTTGTGGCAGCGCCAGCAGTGCGGGTAGCTGTGCTCGACCGTGTCGGTGGGCTTGTTGAGCAGCACGCCCCGCTCCACCAGGAGCTGCACGATCATCGGGTTCGCGTCGAAGACCTTCACCCCGCGCAGCGACGGCGGCTCTACCGTGTCGTCGAACCGGCCATCGGCGCGCACCGGGTTGTAGATGTCGAGTCCGTACTGAACCCCGACGTCGTAGTCCTCCTGCCCGTGGCCCGGAGCGGTGTGGACCAGGCCAGTGCCCTGCTCGAGCGTGACGTGCTCGGCGAGCACCACCACGCCCTGCCGGTCAACGAACGGATGGCGGTAGGCGAAGCCTTCGAGGTCCTTCCCGCCGGCGTAGCCGAGGATGCGACGCGGGTCGACCAGCGCCGCCGTCGAGACCTCACCGCCTGCGGCGGACACCGTCTTCACCGCAAGCTGGTCCGGGCCGACCTCGCCGAGGACGCGCCCGAGCAGATCCTTGGCCACCACGATGACCCGGGGGCCGAGGTCATAGAACACGTACTCGAGCGTCGGATGCACCGCGACCGCCAGATTGGCGGGGAGCGTCCAGGGCGTGGTGGTCCAGACCACCAGGTCGACCTCACGGCCCTTGAGGGCGGGGAAGGCCTCCGCCAGCGGCTCGCGGCGACGCTCGGGCAACAAGCCCGGAGTGCCCCGCTCCGTGCGGAAGGCGACGTAGACCGACGGGCTCTTGTGGTCCTCGTACTCGACCTCGGCCTCGGCCAGCGCGGTCTGGTCGGTGATGCACCAGTACACGGCCTTCTTCCGCCGGTAGATGAGACCGCGGCGCGCGATGCGGGCAAGCTCGCGGAGCTGCTGAGCCTCGTAGGGGAAGTCGAGCGTGCGGTAGGCCTCGTCCCAGAGCGCGAAGTTTCCCATCCGCTTCCGCACCGTCGCCTGGATGCCGATGTAGTCCAGGGCGTACTCCCGGCAGGCGGCGAGGAACTCGTCCCGTGAGAGGGTGCGCCGGTCCACCTTCCGCTCGCGCAGGCGCTTCTCGACCGCCTGCTCGATGGGGAGTCCGTGACAGTCCCAGCCGGGGCGGAACGCACAGAGGAGCCCGGCCATGTTCCGCGACTTCACCACGATGTCCTTCAGGACGTGGTTGAGCGCGTGTCCGGCGTGGAGCTCGCCATTGGCGTAGGGGGGGCCATCGAGGAACACGAAGCGCGGGGCCTGGGCGTTCCTGCGGAGCAGCGTCCGGTACGTGTCCTCGGCTTCCCAGCGAGCGAGGATGCGCGGCTCGAGCTGGGTGAGGTTCCCCTTCATGGGGAACTCGGTGCGCGGGAGATTGAGGGTCTGCTTCCAGCGGCTGTCGCCCGAGGCGTCGGACATGGTTGACGAGGGGAAAGTCCGTTCGGCTAGCACCCTCCGTCCCGCCGCGCAAACCGCCCGCTGCACGGCGGTGCTAGCGTCCGCGCCCCCGCCGTGACCACACCCAGGAGACAGCGACCGAAGTCGCGGGACCGCCGCCCGTCCAGGAGCTCTGCTCCTCCCCCGCGTCGCGTGGTCGCGATTCTCAGCCGCAAGCGCTCGCTCTACTCCACGCGCCGCCTCGTGGAGGCCATTCGCGCCAGGGGCCACCGGCCACTGGTCCTGGACACCCTTCGCTGCAACCTTGTCCTGACCTCCGCTGGCCCGAGGATGGTCTTCCGGGGCGTCGACCTGCGCGGCCTGGACGTGGTGATCCCCCGCATCGGTGCCTCGATCACCAGCTACGGCCTGGCGGTGGTCGAGCAGCTGCAGATGATGGGCGTGCCGGCGCTCAACGGCGCCCAGGCCATCGCCAGGAGCCGGGACAAGCTGCGCTGCCTGCAGCTGCTCGCCCGTTCGGGGCTACGGATTCCCCGGACGGTGATGGCCCGCGACGCGACCAACGTCCCCCGCCTGGTCGACGAGGTGGGCGGCCTTCCGGTCATCGTGAAGCTGGTCCGCGGGACCCAGGGGGTGGGGGTGATGCTGGCGTCCACCATCCCGGAGCTCCAGGGAATTCTCGACACCTTCCAGGGGCTCGGTCAGGAGATCGTCCTCCAGGAGCTGGTGGCCGAGTCACGGGGCCGGGACATCCGGGCGCTGGTCGTGGGCGGGCGCGTGGTGGGGGCGATGCGCCGGCGAGCAAAGCGAGGGGAGTTCCGCAGCAACCTCCACCGCGGGGGACGGGGGCGGCCGGTCGAGCTCCAGCCGTCGTATGTGGAGGCGGCGCTCCGGGCAACCTCCGTCGTCGGGCTGGAGGTTGCCGGGGTGGATCTGCTCGAGACCCGCGAGGGCCCGACGCTGCTCGAGGTGAACTCCAGCCCCGGGTTCGAGGGGCTGGAGCGTGCAACCGGGCTGGATGCCGCGGGGGCCATCATCGACCGTGCGCTGGCACTTTCCCGCCCCCGGAATGTCGCGACGCGGCGCGCGCTGTGATGGTGACGGGCGGGGTACCGAGCCGAACCTCAGCTCCGCCCCGCCGGCATCCAGCCAAGCGTGGGGGGGAGTCCCGGGTGTGTGTGCCCCACGACGACGTGAATGCGGTTGCGGGCCAGCCTGGATGCTTTGCGGCGGGGCGTCAGCGACACCGTTGTGGACCCACGGCCGCGTTCTCTACAGTTGCCCCTCCTCCACACACGAATGAGCCGAGCCCACAAGCAGAGTCAGGTGCTGGTTTACCAGGACGTGCTCTGTCCCTGGTCCTGGCTCGCCGAGCTGCGACTCTCGCAGCTGCAGCGCGAGCTGGCCGAGGTCATGCGCTTCGTTCCTCGTCCTTATCCGCTCCGCCCGATGGAGTCACTTCCGAGCGAGGACGAGATCGCCCGCGCGGTGAAGGAGCTCGATGCCGCGGCGCGGGAGCGCGAGTCGCTGCCGCTGCGATCGGATCTCTGGACCTCGGGCGATCCGCCACGGTCGAGCATGGAGCCTCTCGCCGCGCTGGAGGCGGCGCGCCTGCAGGGTGAGCCGGCCCGCCTGGAGCTCCAGCGCCGGCTCCGTCACGCAGCGCTGGAGCAGGGCCTCAACGTGACCAGGCCCGACATCGTGCTCGAGCTGGCCGAGCGGGCCGGCCTGCAGATGAATCGCTTCACCGCGGCCTTCGGCTCGTCGCAGACCCGCAGGCTGATCCGCGAGGAATATCGGCTGGCCCGAGGCCGGGGAGTGCGGCGTGTGCCGACGCTGGTCATCGCCAACCGCTGGATGGTCTCCGGGCTCCGGGAGACCGGCGAGTATCGCGAGCTCCTGCTGGCCTGCGTGGGCAAGCTCGAGCATGCGCGGACGCCGGTGCTCGAGCGCCTCGTGCACTGACGCCGGCACGGACTTCCCGAGACCGATGAGCGACTGGCGTGTGCCTTCCGGTGGAGGGCATGCCGGCGCCGCCCGCCAGAGAACATCTGCGGGCTCGCTGGACGTGCACTGATCGACAGCCGGACGGTGTTCCGCGGCCCACGGCGGGAAGGTCACCCGGGACCTCCCCGAAATCGCTCACCGCTCCACCGCCGGTCGACTGGCGAACAGGCGCAAGCGGATGAGCCACTGCATCCCGCACCGGCAGGCGATCGTCCCTGGAACGTGATGCCCGACCTGGGCATCCCTGAGCAGGAGGCCGGTGAGGTGAGCAGCCTCGGCGTCGCGGTCGCTGCAGCGCTGCTCGCCGCCTCATCCGATCCGGGCGCTGGGCAGGAGGCGCGAGTCACTGCGCTGGCGCTGGCGCAGGGCCCGACCGACATCCCGGTCACAGCTTCCTCGCAGCGGGCCCCCTCCCTGGGGTCCGTGCGCGCGGAGGCCCAGCAAGGCACCTGGACCGAGACTACGACCGCCGCCGATGCCGGAGTTCCCACGCCCGTGCAACCCGCGGGGGTTGCGCAGGGCGCCGAGGCACCCCTCGTCGGCGAGACGGTCGTCACCGCCAGCCGTGCACCACGGCTCCGCAGCGAGGTCCCGGCGGACGTGACGGTGCTGGGCAGGACCGACCTCGAGCAATCCGCCTCGCCGATGCTCGATGACGTGCTCCGGAAGGTCCCGGACGTGGGAACCTTCCGCCGCTCCTCGAGCCGCGTGGCCGACCCCTCCAGCCAGGGTCTGAACCTCCGAGGCGTGGGGCCCTCGGGCGTGTCGCGCGCGCTGGTCCTCGTGGACGGCCTTCCCCTCACCGACCCGTTCGGGGGCTGGGTCTACTGGCAATCGGTCCCCGGCCTGTCCATCGGCACGGTGGAGATCGTGCCCGGCGGCACCTCGGCGCTCTACGGAACGGCAGCGCTCGGCGGCGTCATCAACGTGCGCTCGAGGCCACTCGACCCGGCGGGCGTCGAGGCCGACATGTTCGGCGACACCTTGCCCTCACTGGGGATCGGCCTGCGAGGCGTCCAGCGAGCCGGCCCGGTTGCGGTCGAGCTCTCCTCGGAGTTCCTGGGAAGCAACGGGTACAACGTCGTCGCTCCCGAGCAGCGCGGGCCCATCGACGTGCCGGCCGGCAGCACCCACGTCTCGCTCCAGGCCCGCCTCCAGGCCGAACTCTCGCGGAGCGCGCGCATGGGGGTGAAGGCCGGCTTCTTCGACGAGCATCAGAACGGCGGCACGCAGTACACCAACGCCGCGGCGCAGGTCCGCTCCGTCGCGGTGACCCTCGGGCTGGGCAATCCGGACGCGCCGGAGCTCGAGCTCGCGGCGTGGTTTCGCAACGAGGTCTTCCGGCAGCAGCGAGCGCGGGTGGGCCCCGACAGGGCAACGGAAGCGCTCGCCGGCGAGCAGCGAGTCCCTGCCGACGACGAGGGTCTCTCCGTGCTGTGGCACGCGCCGCGGTGGGGAGCCCAGACCTTCGATCTCGGTCTCGACCTCCACCGGATCTCCGGGACCTCCGCCGAGCGTCTGTTCCCCGCGGTGGTCACTCCCACTTCGACACTGGAGCGGGTCGGGAGCGGCCTCCAGCTGTCCGCCGGCGCCTTCGTGCAGGACACGATCGAGCTCGGCCCGGTGACGCTCGTTCCCGCGCTGCGGCTGGACTACTGGCGCAACGAGCAGGGGCAGCTCCGGATCACCACCCCCGAAGGGGAGAACGTCCAGGACTTCGAGTCGCGTCACGAAACCCAGCTGAGCCCCCGCCTCGGCGTGCTCTGGCGCGCGCTGGACACCCTCGCCCTCCGTGCTTCGGCCAACCGCGCCTTCCGGGCGCCGACCCTCAACGAGCTCTACCGTCCATTCCAGGTCGGAACGGTGCTGACCCAGGCGAACCCGGACCTCGGCGCCGAGACGCTGATCGGGGCCGAGCTGGGCGTGGAGTGGTCGCCGATTCCCGCGCTCCGCTCCCGTGCCACGGGGTTCTGGAACCGGCTCGAGAATCCCATCATCAACGTCACGCTTCCCACGCCTCCGGGCGCCCCCGTGCAGCGCCAGCGCCAGAACGTGGGGGTCGCACGCGTGCAGGGAGTGGAGCTCGGCCTGGAGGTCCGGCCCCTGCGTGGCTGGGAGCTGCGCGCCGGGTACACGCTGGTCGACTCGCGGGTGCTCGAGGCAGACGAGGCGCCGCTCACCGTCGGAAAGCGGCTGCCCCAGGATCCGGTGCACCGCGTGGGGGGCGCGGTCGAGGCGCGGCCGGCTCCCGGCTGGACCGCGCGCATCGAGGGGATCGCCGCATTCGTCCAGTACGAGGATGACCAGAACACGCTTCCGCTGGGAACGCAGTTCCGGCTGGACGCCTACGTGGCCCGGGCGCTCGGTCGGAGTGTGGAGCTCTATGCCGCGGTGGAGAACGTCCTCGACCGTCGAGACCTGGTGGGCAGGGCAGGCGTGAACACGATTTCCGGGCCCTTCACTGTGAGGCTGGGAGTCCGGCTCCGGACCTGGGAAGCAGCCAACGGTGCACCTTGACGGCGGAACGGTGGTGCCGCTGACAGCAGCCGGTGCTATCAGTTGGGAACCCATGGAAATCCTGGAGCCGACCACCGGAACCCTCCAGGCGCTGAGACGCCTGGTGCGGGCGCTCCGGCTGGCGGACAGGGCTGCCGAGTCGCGTCTGGGCCTCAGCGCGGCGCAGCTCTTCGTGCTCGAGCGGCTCGCCGAGGGACCGGTGGGCTCCATGGCCGAGCTGGCCCGCCGGACCCTGACCGACGCGAGCTCGGTCTCGGTGGTGGTGCAGCGGCTCGCCGGGCGGGGTCTGGTGGTCCGCGCCATCTCGCACGATGACGCCCGTCGAACGACGCTGCGGCTCGGCTCGGCCGGCAAGCGGCTCCTGGCCGCTGCTCCGCGCTCCCCCCAGGCAGAACTCCTCGAGGCCCTCGCACAGCTGAGCGCAGGGGAGCGCAAGGAGCTGGAGCGCCTCCTGGAGCGGGTGGTCCGGGGGATGGGGATCGACGACAGCACGCCTGCGCCCATGCTGTTCGAGGGCGAGACGCGGCTCACCCGCCGGCGGGCGCGGGCGCGCGTGGCTCGAAGGAGAACCCTCAGCCGTGGCTGAAGGCCCAGCGAGGACCGGCTCCACCACCGAGGGACTTCCTGTCGCACCGGCACTGGGGCCGGGGCTGGCTCAGGCGCACATCGCGCCGCACGCGGCGAACGTCACCCGGCGCACGGCCTACATCTGTGCGCTGGCGGTTGGAGTGGCCGTGGTGGCGGCCGGCGTGGCCCAGATGCTCCAGGGGCTCATCTTCCTGGTGACGAACCTCGCCTTCCGGGGCACCCTCTCCCTCGAGCCACTCGGCCCGACCACCAGGCACCTCGGGCTCTGGGTCATCCTCGTGCCTCCCATCGGTGGTCTCGTCGTGGGGCTGATGGCCCGCTATGGGTCACAGGCCATCCGGGGCCACGGCATCCCCGAGGCGATGGAGCAGATCCTCACCAACGAGAGCCGGATTCCCCTCCGGGTGACCTTCCTCAAGCCGCTCTCCGCAGCGGTGGCCATCGGCACCGGAGGGCCCTTCGGCGCGGAGGGGCCGATCATCGCCACCGGCGGAGCGCTGGGATCGGTGCTGGGCCAGCTGATCCGCATCACCGCCGCCGAGCGGAAGACGCTGCTCGCGGCCGGCGCCGCGGCCGGCATGGCCGCGACCTTCGGCTCTCCTGTCTCCGCGGTCCTCCTGGCCATCGAGCTGCTGCTCTTCGAGTACCGGCCGCGCTCGCTCATCCCGGTGGCGCTCGCCGCGTGCACCGCGACCGGCGTACGCTTCTCCCTCGTGGGAAGCGGGCCAGCGTTCCAGAGCTTCAGCTTCACCGAGCCGAGCGGCGGTGCGCTGGTGCTCTACATCCTGCTGGGGGGGCTCGTGGGCGTGGTCTCGGTGGGGGTGACCAAGGCCGTCTACCGCATCGAGGACGCCTTCGAGCGGCTCCCCATCCACTGGATGTGGTGGCCGGCGCTGGGCGCGCTCCCGGTGGGGATCATCGGATACTTCGCGCCGCGTACCCTGGGCGTGGGCTACGACAACATCGACGCGGTTCTCACGGGGGCGCTGGCCGTGGGTCCGCTGCTGTCGCTGTGCGTGCTGAAGTTCGCGAGCTGGTCAATCGCCCTCGGCAGCGGAACCTCGGGCGGAACGCTCGCCCCCCTCTTCACCGTCGGGGGTGCGCTGGGTGCACTCATCGGGACCGGGCTGACCGTGTGCTCCCACAGGCCGGCGTGGACCCGCGGCTGGCCGCCCTCGTGGGAATGGCGGCGATGTTCGCCGGCGCCTCCCGCGCTCTGCTCGCGTCAGTGGTCTTCGCCTTCGAGACCACCCGGCAACCCCTGGGGTTGCTCCCGCTGCTCGGAGGATGCAGCGTGGCGTGGCTGGTCTCGGCGGCGCTGATGAAGCACAGCATCATGACCGAGCGCATCGCCCGGCGTGGGCGGGTGGTTCCAGGGGAGTACGCAGCCGACTGGCTCGCCCAGTGGCACGCGGGCGAATTCTCCAGCCGTCCGGTGGTGACGCTCGGGGCCTCGGAGACCGTCGGGGAGGCGCTCCGACGCCTCGCCAACGTGCACCATCAAGGCTTCCCGGTGGTCGACCCGAAGCGCGGGGTGCTCGGCGTGGTGATGCGGCGAGCCCTCCTCTCCTCGGCCCAGAGCCGGAAGATCTCCGATCTGATCGAGCGCCCTCCGGTCACCGTGCGGGCCTCGGACACCCTCCGGCACGCGGCGGACGTCATGGCCCACACCGGGGTGGGTCGGCTGCCGGTTCTCTCCGACGGGCCTCACCCGGTCCTGGTGGGCATGCTCACCAGGAGCGACCTTGTGGGCGCCCACCGCCCGCGCCTCAGGGCGGAGCGCGTTGCCGCACGCGCGCTCGCCAGAGGATGACGAAAGCCAGCGACGGCGCGGCGACCGCCACGAAGGAGACGAGCGCGTCGGTCGGCCCGCGGAGCCGGGGCACGTTCCAGATCAGGACCTCGCCCAGGGTGACCACCGCATCCACGCCGATCGCGGCGACCACGACGCGAGACAGACCGTCGCTCCAGCGCACCGCGAGGCGGAAGAGGGCGCTCGCCAGGAGAACGTCGAACGTCACCCATGCCCAGCGCACCCACTCGGCCGGGAAGTGCCAGCTCTCGGCGAACGCGAGCAAGAGCGTCCAGGGCACCAGCAGCACCGCCAGCAGGCGGACCACGACGGTGGGACCGCGCAGGAGCGTCCGCAGCCCGAACTTCAGGAGATGACCCCGGGCGAAGGCCTCGAGTACGTCGAGCAGTGTTCGAACCGCACCCTGTGCCGGCGGGTAGACCAGGTGGATGGGCCTCCAGCGCGTGGGGCGGAGGCGGGCCTTGAACGCGCGAAGCCCCTCGAAGTCGAACAGCACCGAGCCCGCCGACCGCGCGAGGCGCAGCGCAGGGACCACCTGACCAGCCAGGGGGGCGAGTCCCAGGGTCACCATCGGTTCGCCCTGTCCTCCCCGCTCGGGAGCGGCGTCGCGCATGGCGCTGTCGACCAGCAGCTCGGCGGTGCCGTTCGGCGCATCGGGACCGCGGATGAGGTTCTGAAGTAGCCACCCGGGCCGAGCGAAGATCGGCGCCGCGGTCAGGAACCCGACCGGCCGGCCCGCCTGCTCGGCGAGGTACACCCGGTGCTCGTCGAGCAAGGTGAGCGGATCCACCTGGACGAGGAAGCCCATCGGCGCCATCTCGTGCCGGGCGAGCCAGGCGGCGACAAGGGCCTCCAGCTCACGCCGGAGCGCGGACGTGCCGGAGACCAGCTCGTCGTGCCGCGCGATGCGGACGGTGACTCCCTTCGCCCGGGCCCGGCGCAGCTGCTCCCGGAGGCTCGGGCTCGCACGGAGCACGGCGGGCCACGCTTCCGGGGCCCACTCGGGCTGCTCGCCGACCAGGAGCGATGGCCAGGGCAAGGCGTCCACCACCCGCCGCTCCACGCCGAAGAAGGCAACCCGGCGGCGCGAGGTTCGCGCGTGCTGATGGAACCGCTCGGACACCTCCTGGAAGCGGGAGCCCGCGGTGAGCGGCGCTCCGGCCGCGACCCAGGCCCGTCCGGTGTCGACGTAGGCGACACAGGCATCCGCGTCGGCGAACCAGTACCGAAAACCCGGCTCGAGCACCTGGAAGGAGGTGGCGTTCCATCCATGACGGCGGAGGACGGCCAGGACTTCCCGGCGCTCGGCGTCGAGCTGGGACATGCGTTGGGCTGCTCTGCGCCGAAGACGGTCGGCCGCGCAAGGTCGTTCTGCGAGGACCGTTTCAGGCCTCCGGCGGGCCGGGCGGGGGAGGCGGAGGACGGCGGCGGGGACCGATGTAGAGCAGCCATCGGATCAACGCCGATTCCCTCTGCTCGGGCGGAAGCTCCAGCGCTGCCTTCAGCTCGGGAGCGTCTTGCTCCGGCTGGTTCAGCGACCCGAGCCAGGCGCCGAGGAGCATCAGGGCAAGCAGCACGCCCCCGGCCACCACGCCCATGAGGAGCAACGACCCGTGATCGAGCTCGTGCACGTGACACCCCCCTGAGCGGACGATCGCATGGGCCAACTCCGGAACTGCGGACGGCCGCCTCCGAGCCTTCAACCACGACGCGCCCCGACGCCCGCTTGGGGTGCCCGGGCGCTCCGTCCTAGGGTGCCCACACCCATGCGCCTCTTCGCCATCGGAGACACACACCTCCCGTCCACGCAGGGGAAGACCATGGACCGGTTCGGCTGGACCGGGCACCCGGGCCCGCTGGCGGAGGCGTGGGACCGCACGGTGACGGCCGAGGACGCGATCATCGTCGCCGGCGACATCTCCTGGGCAACCCGGCCGGCCGAGGTGGAGGGCGATCTCGCCTGGCTCGACGCACGGCCGGGGAAGAAGGTCCTTCTCCGCGGAAACCACGACTACTGGTGGGGCGACTCGGCTGCGAAGCTCCGGCGGCTGCTCGAACCCTACCGGTCCATCGTGGGATTCCTCCAGAACACCGCGGCGACGGTGGGACCGTACCTCATCGCCGGATCACGGCTCTGGACGACCGCCGAGGCCCCACCCATGCCCGGCGGGGAGATGGGGGACGAGAAGACAGACGGTCACCTCGTCGAGCGCGAGGCCCGGCGCCTGGCCCTCTCCATCGAGGACGCGGAGAAACGCCTCCGGTCCACACCGGGGCTCACCCGGGTCGTCGCGGTCCATTTCCCGCCGCTCTACGCGAACCGGAAGCCCACCGCCTTTTCCACGCTCATCGAGGCCTTCCAGCCCGCGGTCTGCGTCTACGGGCACCTGCACGGGACGGCGGGCTTCGCCGCCGGGTTCCAGGGAGAGCACGGCGGCGTCCGGTACGTGCTCGCCTCCTGCGACGCGGCGGGCTTCAAGCCGGTGCTCCTTCTCGAGGGACCCAGAAGCGCCGCTTCCATCGCCGCCGTTGCCGAGCCCGGTGGCTCTCCCGTAGGTTGATTTCGGAATCAGGGAACCATGAATCCGCTCATCGCCAGCCTGCTGGTCTTCGTCGGGCTCACCGTCTTCGTCTACATCATGTACGGCCGTGCCGCGGTCCTCCTGGCCATGAAGCCGGAGAACCGGCTGGATCGGCTCGGAGCGCGCGCCCGCGCGCTCGTCCTCTTCGGGCTCGGCCAGAAGCGCATGGTGGACCCGGAGGAGCGGGCGCCAGGCCTGGCCCACGTCCTCATCTTCGTGGCCTTCATGGTCCTGGCGCTCCGGACCCTGATGCTGTTCGCGATGGGCTTCTCGGAGACGCTGCTCGCCCTCCTCTCCACGCCCACCGATCCGTTCTGGGCAGCGCACCCGACCGGCGGGGCGTTGTTCGAGCTGTTCCTCCTGGCGAAGGACCTGGTGGCCTTCGGGGCCATCGTGGGCGTGACCTATTTCTTCTGGCTCCGGGCGAAGGTGAGGCCCGACCGGCTCACTCCCTCCTGGGAGGCGTACCTCATCCTCGGATTCATCGCCGCCCTGATGGTGAGCGAGTACGTCTTCGGCGCCTCGCACCTCGTGCTCCAGCAGCGCGGCTTCACCCCCTGGGAGCCGGTGACCTCGACGGTGGCGGTGGGGCTCTCCACGCTCCCCCACGGAGTGGTGTGGGTGCTGGGCACGGTGGCGTTCTGGATCCACCTCACGATCATCCTCACCTTCTTGAACTTCCTTCCGCTGGGGAAGCACTTCCACGTCATCACCGCGCTCCCCAACGTCTTCTTCCAGAGCCTGGGGGGCAGCAAGGCACTGCCCACGCCTAATCTCGAAGCGGAGCAGTTCGGCACACGGACCGTCCGTGACCTCAGCTGGAAGAACGGCCTCGACCTCTACAGCTGCACCGAGTGTGGCCGGTGCCAGACCCACTGCCCCACGTACATCACCGGCAAGCCGCTGACCCACAAGGGCGTCAACCAGGACCTGAAGCACTGGATCTGGGCGCACCAGGCGGAGGTGGCACATCCACACCGGACACCGGGCACGGACACCGAGC
>JBKPMY010000348.1:0-5349 GCA_046732375.1 Myxococcota bacterium | reverse complement strand
GGGTGATCGTGCGGAGCGCAAGTCCTCGACCGGCGGGCTGTGGCTCTCCGGGTGGGGCATGCTCCTCGCCGCGCCCTTCATGGTGTGGACGGCGTACAGCGGCTCGGTTCCGATCATCTACGCCGCTTCCTTCGCCGCGATGTTTCTGGTGTTCCTGAACAACGGACCCCTGAACGCCGCGATCGTGAGCGCGGTCCCACCGCTGTTTCGCAGCTTCGCCGTTGGCCTGAGCGTCCTCGCGTACCACGCTCTGGGAGACGCGATCTCGCCGCCGATCATCGGATGGCTCGGGGATCGCCTGAGCCTCGGGCACGCCATCGCGCTGAACGCGATTCCAGTTTTCCTCGGCGGGCTCCTGCTGGTGGTCGGCGCCCGACTGCTCCACGGGCCACCCGCTCCCAGGGTCGCCACGTGAACGACCAACACGCTCCGTGTTGCCTTCCTCCCCGGGGCTCGATTAGTCCCGGAATCGCATGAGGCCGGAGCCTGGACCCTGGGTTCGCAGCGTGGGCACCGCGCTCCCGCCGAACTGGGTGGACCAGGAGACGCTGATCTCCATCTTCCGGGAGCACTGGGCCCGCGAGCACTTCAACGTGGAGCGCATCGAGGAACTCCACCGCTCGGTCCAGGTAGGCGGCCGCTACCTCGCACTGCCGCTCGAGAAGTATCTCCCGCTGGAGCGTTTCTCCGAGCGCAACGAGGCCTTCAACCAGGTGTCGCTCGAGGTGGGCGAGCAGGCCGTGCAGCGCGCCCTCGATCTCGCGGGGATGCAACCCCGCGACGTGGACCACCTCTTCTTCGTGACCGTGACCGGAATCGCCACTCCCTCCCTCGATGCCCGGCTGATGAATCGCCTCGGGCTCCGTCCGGACGTGAAGCGCACGCCCATCTTCGGGCTCGGCTGCGTGGCCGGAGCGGCGGGCACCGCGCGGGCGGCCGACGTGCTCCGGGCCTTCCCCGAGCAGGTGGCGGTCCTCCTCTCGGTCGAGCTGTGCTCTCTCACGCTCCAGCGCGAGGACGTGAGCATCGCAAACATCATCGCCAGCGGCCTGTTCGGTGACGGCGCCGCGGCCCTGGTGCTCTCCGGCGCGGAACGACCGCCGCCCGGCGCGGCACCGCGCGTGCTCGCCACCCGGAGCGTCTTCTACTCCGACACCGAGCGCATCATGGGCTGGGACGTGGTGGAGGGCGGCTTCAAGGTGGTCCTCAGCGCCAAGGTGCCCGCCCTGGTCACCGAGCACGTCCGGAACGACGTGGACGCCTTCCTCGCGGAGCAGCGCCTGCGGCGCACCGACGTTCGCCACTGGATCGCCCACACCGGCGGTCCCAAGGTGCTCCAGGCGTTCGAGTCCGCGCTGGAGCTCCCGCCGGAGGCGCTCCGCCGCTCGTGGGACTCGCTCCGGCAGACCGGAAACCTCTCCTCGGCCTCGGTGCTCTTCGTCCTCTCCGAGCTGCTCGCCTCGGGGGAGGCACGCCCCGGCGACCTGGGCCTGTTGATGGCGATGGGCCCTGGCTTCTGCGCCGAGCTGGTGCTCCTCCGATGGTGACCTCGGTCCAGCTCTACCTGGGTCTGCTGCTGGCAGTGGCTCTGGAGCGAGGGGTGGAGCTCGTGCTCTCGGCGCGGAACGCCCGGCTCGCCCGTGCACGCGGCGGAGTGGAGACCGGCCAGGGACACTATCCGGTGATGGCCGTGTTCCACGGCGTCTTCCTCCTCGCCTGCGCGCTGGAGGTGGTGCTCCTCCACCGGCCCTTCCCCGGCGCCGTGGGATGGGTGGCGCTCGCGGTGGTGCTCGGGACCCAGGGCCTCCGCTACTGGGCCATCGCCACGCTCGGCTGGCGGTGGAACACCCGGATCGTCGTCGTTCCCGGCGCCGCTCCGGTCACCGGCGGCCCGTACCGCTTCGTTCGCCACCCCAACTACGTGGCGATCATCGCCGAGATGGTGGCCCTGCCGCTCGTGCACGGCGCCTGGATGACGGCACTGGTCTTCTCGCTGGGCAACGCGTGGCTGCTCCGGGTGCGGATCCGCGCCGAGGAGCATGCGCTGGGAGCGCCCTGGGAGCAGGCCTTCGCCGGGCGACCGCGCTTCGTCCCCGGAGGGCACGGTGGCCACTGAGGTCCAGGTGCTGGAAGCCATCCGCGCCATCGCCCGGAGCGAGCTGGAGCTGGAGCGCCCCATCGCTCCCGAGGACGACCTGCTGCGCGACCTCCTGCTGGACAGCCTCGGCCTGACCGTGCTCGCGGTGGGCCTGGAGAACCGCTTCCGGGTGAAGCTCAGCGAGGAGGACGCCGCGGGAGTGCAGACGGTGGGCGACCTCGCGCGCCATGTCGCCTCGCGCACCGGGGAGGTGCGATGAGAGCCGCTCGCCTCCAGGGGCCTCCGCAGCCCCGCCCGCGTCACACGAGCCTCAACGAGGCGCTGGAGCGCGCCGCCGTCTCCGGAAGACGCGGGCTCACCTTCGTCGCCGCGGACGAGAGCGAGACCTCGCTCGGCTGGGACGCGGTGCGGGAGCGGGCGGCGGCCGTCGCGGGCGCGCTGGTGTCGCTGGGTGTCCGCCCCAGGGAGCGGGTGGCACTGGTGCTGCCGACTGGCCCCGACTTCATGGACGCGTTCTTCGGGACGCTCCTCGCCGGGGCGGTGCCGGTGCCGCTCTACCCTCCGGTGCGCCTCGGGCGGCTGCCCGAGTACCACGTCGCCACTGCGCGGATGCTCCGGCTGTCGGGCGCGGTGGCGCTCCTCTCCGATGGCCGGGTGGGAAGGCTCCTTGGCGAGGCAGTGCGGCGAGCGGGGCCGCGGCTGGGGCTGAGGAACGTCGCCGGATTGCGCGAGGCGGGCGCGCGTCCCGTTGCCCGCCCGGCGGACCCGGGCGCGCTGGCCGTGGTGCAGTTCTCCTCGGGGAGCACGGTCGACCCCAAACCGGTCGCCCTGTCCCACCGGGCCGTGCTCGCGCAGACCGACGCGCTCCGGGCGCTGATGCCGGACGACACGCCGGACGATCCTCAGCTCGGCGTGAGCTGGCTGCCGCTGTACCACGACATGGGGCTCATCGGCTGTCTTCTGAGCGCGGTCACCTACCCGGGCCCACTCGTGCTGCTCGGGCCGGAGGTGTTCCTCGGACGGCCGGCGCTGTGGCTCCGTGCCCTGTCCCGGCACCGGGGCACGATGTCCGTCGCTCCGAGCTTCGCCTACGCGGTGTGCGCGCGGCGGGTGAAGGACGCGGAGATGGAGGGCGTCGACCTCTCCCGCTGGCGTCTGGCCCTGAACGGCGCCGAGCAGGTCTCGGTCGAGGCCGCCCGGCGCTTCTCCGAGCGCTTCGGCCGCTGGGGGTTCCGGCCGGCGGCGCTGATGCCGGTGTACGGCCTCGCGGAGGCGGCTCTCTGCGTCACCTTCTCCCCTCCTCGCGCTCCGCTCCGCTCGGTGGCGATGGACGCGGTCGAGCTCGCGCGGGCCGGCCGGGTCCGTCCGGGAGGGCGCGTCCTGGCGAGCGTCGGGATTCCGATGCCCGGGGTCTCGGTGGAGGTCCGGGACGAGTCGGGAACGGTCGTGGGCGAGGGCGCCGTCGGGCGGATCTTCGCCCGCGGGCCGTCGGTGATGGACGAGTACCTGGGGCTGCCCGAGGCGACCCGCGCGGTGCTCGACGGCGGATGGCTGGACACCGGCGACCTCGGGTTCGTCCAGGACGGCGAGCTGGTGGTGTGCGGGCGGGCCAAGGACGTGGTGGTGCTCCGGGGAGCGAACCACGCGCCCCAGGAGTTCGAGGATGCGCTCGACGGAGTTCCCGGTGTGCGCGTCGGCTGCGCGGTGGCGCTCGGCTTTGTGCCGCCGGGCGGCGACGGGGAAGAGGTACTCCTGCTCGTGGAGACCACGCCCGACGCGGGTTCGGACCTCGCGGACCGGATCCGGGCCGCGGTGGCCGAGCGTACCGGAGTGCGCCCACACACGGTCCAGCTGCTCTCCCCGGGCACCTTGCCCCGCACCTCGAGCGGGAAGCTGCGGCGGTCCGAGGCGCTCCGGCGGTGGACGACGGACACGCTCCACCCGCCGGCGCGGATGACCGCCGTGCGAATGGTGGGCGAGATGCTGCGCTCGGCGATCGCGCTGGCCCGGGCCCGTCCCCATCCGGAGCCGGAGACGTGAGCCCGGCTCCCCCGGTGGACGTCGCGGTGGTGGGCGGCGGACCGGCGGGGCTCGCCGTGGCTTCGATGGCGGCGCAGCAACGCCTGTCGGTGACCCTGCTCGAGCGAGCGTCGCTCCCGCATGACAAGGCCTGCGGCGAGGGAGTAATGCCCGCGGGGCTCGCGGTGCTGGATCGGCTCGGCGTCCTCGCGCGGATTCCCCGGGAGGAGTCGGGACCCATCCGGGGCGTGCGGTACGTGCAGGAGGACGGAAGCTGTCTGGAGGGAGCCCTCCCCGGAGCGGGCGGCCTGGGCATCCGGCGCACAGCGCTCTCCTCGGCGCTGCTCGATGCGGCGCGCTCGGCCGGGGTGGAGGTCCGCGACCGGACCACGCTCCGCTCTCACCGGAGGACAGCGGAGGGGATGGTGCTCGAGACCGACGCCGGCCCGTTCCGCGCAGAGGTGGTGGTGGCCGCCGACGGGCTGCACTCGCCCCTGCGTCGAGCGGAGGGGCTCGAGGTCCCGGCGCGCGGAGCCCGGCGGTTCGGGCTCCGGCAGCATTTTCTCACCGTTCCCTGGACCGACCGGGTGGAGGTGCATCTCTCCCCGGGCGCCGAGGCCTACGTCACGCCCTGTGGGCCGGAGCGGGTGGGGGTGGCGTTCCTCTGGTCGGACCGGCACCTCGAGGAGCGGCCGTCGATCGCCTCGCTGCTGGCGCGGTTCCCGTTCCTCGCGCGCCGGCTCGTCCGGGCGGAACCCGACTCGGAGCCTCGCGGTGCCGGGCCTTTCCTTCAGACCTCGCGCAGCTGGGCCGCCGAGCGGCTCGCGCTCCTCGGCGACGCCGGTGGCTACGTCGACGCCATCACCGGCGAGGGGCTGTCCGTGGCGCTGGTCTGTGCCCAGGCGCTCGCGGTCTGCCTCCCCGAGGCGGTCCGGAGGGCCGGGGACGTGCGCGCGTTCCGGGCATACGAGGCCACCGCGCGGCGCGAGTTCCGGAAGTACGCCTGGACCGCGCGCGCCGTGCTCGGCCTCGCGCGGCGGCCGCGTCTGCGGCGAGGCGTGGTCTTCACCCTCGCCCGGCGCCCGCGGACCTTCGAGTGGCTTCTGGCGCGAACGGTCGGCTGACCCTAGTCCCGGACGAACTCCTCGATCGGCCTGATCTCCGACTCGCCCTCGAATCCTGGCCAGTGCTTCCGGTGCAGTTCCATGAACTCGGTCGCGACCCGGAGCACC
>JBKPMY010000347.1:0-5070 GCA_046732375.1 Myxococcota bacterium | reverse complement strand
GTCGTAGGCGCCTGTCGAAGGTGCCAGACACCTTCAATCGGACACCTGGGAGGCGTCGTCGATCGGCCTGATGGAGCTTCGGGCTCGACCAGCCGGGGCGGGTGCCCTCCGGTCGAGGTCGCGCCCTGAACGGAGTGCCTTCGAAGGTGCCAGACCCTTCGATAGCCTTCGATAGAGACCTTCGGTCGTATCTGTGGCAAGCGACCGGATTCCTTGAGTTTTTCCGGCGAGTGGGCGCGGCGGATTTCTCGAAGGTGCCAGACACCTTCGACGGACACCTTCGACGCGCCTTCGACGCCCGAGCGCGGTCGCCAGCAGGTCGGCCGCGGTTTTGGGAGCGGCCAGCCGGCCGAGCCCTTCAGCGGCGGGGGGCGCTGGTTGCCGGCGTCGACAGGCGCAGCAAGCCCGGATGCGTCTGGGCCGTCCAGAGCGCGAGCGCGGTCGCCAGCAGGAACCCCGCGGTTGCCGCGAGCACCGCGACCCGCACCGGCCGGACTGGACCGTCGGCGGCGACCACAGGACGGCGCCGCGGACGATCGGTTCGGGTGTTCCCGCCCGGCACCCGGAGCCTCAGCACCGCCGGCCCGATGTGGATGCGCTGGCCCACCAGCAGCTCGCGCGGTCCAGCGAGCCGCTCGTCGTCGAGGAACGTGCCGTTCTGGCTTCCCAGATCCTCGAGGAACAAGCGCTCGCCCCGTCGCGTGAGCCGCGCGTGGCGCCGGCTGATCGACGCGTGCGGCAACCTCAGGTCGCAGCTGCTCGACCGCCCGAGAATCAGCGCGCCCTCACCCACGGGCAGCAGCTGTCCGGTCCCCGGACCATGCTCGGCGTAAAGGAAGATCTCCTGGGCGCCCACGCCCCCTGCCGTGGAGATCATCGACGCCGGGCCGATGGTGTCCCGCCCCGCGCGCCGCTTGCGCCCCGCTCGCACCGGATAGGTCGTCACCCGCTGCGGCGCCGGATCGTCGGCGTTGAGCGGCGTCGCCTCACGCTCGTCGAACGGAAGCTCGCCCGTGTCGTCGGTGTCCTTCGTGCCATCCTCTGGAGGAGGTCGCCGCGGGGGCCGCTTGGGGTTCGATGGCGCCATGCTCGTTCGCGGGGGTCCCTCAGCCCCCAGCCATGCAATGATGTCACGTTCCTCGGCTCACCGCGCCACTTCCCGTGCCCGCCGCCCACAGTTCTCCCGCGCTGTCCGTCTACAACACGCTCACCCGTCGAAAGGAACCCCTCGAGCCACTCCGGCCGGGTGAAGTGCGTCTGTACGTGTGTGGTCCCACCGTCTACTCGTGGGTGCACATCGGCAACGCCCGGACCTTCACCGTCTTCGACGTCGTGGTGCGTTATCTGCGCCACCGTGGCTACCGCGTGACGTACGTCCGGAATTACACGGACGTGGACGACAAGATCATCAACGCCGCTCGCGAGACCGGCGAGGACCCGGCCGCACTCGCCGAACGTTTCATCCAGGCTTTCGAGGACGATGCCGGGGCGCTCGGTCTGCTTCCACCCGACGTCTCCCCGCGGGTGACGGAGGTCATCCCGGACATCCGCAGCCTCATCCAGGCGCTGCTCGACCAGGGCGTGGCCTACGCCGCCGGCGGCGACGTGTACTTCCAGGTCTCGCGCTGGCCCGAATACGCCAAGCTCTCGCGCCGGAACCTGGACGATCTCCGGGCCGGCGAGCGAGTCACCCCGGGCGAGCTCAAGCGCGAGCCGCTCGACTTCGCGCTCTGGAAGGCCGAGAAGCCGGGAGAGCCGGCATGGGACGCGCCCTGGGGCCGTGGCCGTCCCGGATGGCACATCGAGTGCTCCGCGATGGGCGAGAAGTACCTCGGCACCACCTTCGACATTCACGGGGGCGGGCTCGACCTCATCTTTCCGCACCACGAGAACGAGATCGCGCAGTCCGAGGCCGCGCACCACGCACCGCTCTCGAAGGTGTGGATGCACGCCGGCTTCCTCGAGCTCGAGAACGCGAAGATGTCGAAGAGCCTGGGGAACGTGGTCCAGCTGCGCCATGCGCTGGCCAAGGTCGACCCCGAGGCACTCCGCCTGTTCTTCGTCTCCAGCCACTACCGGAAGGAGCTGGCCTTCTCCGACGACGCGCTCGCCGACGCCGAGAAGCGCATGGAGTACTTCTACGAGACGCTCCAGCGCGTCGACGAGCGGCTCGGGAACCGCGAGCCGAAGCCGGGTCCGCTCCACGGCGATCCGGACGCGCACCTCCGGGCCTTCGAGCAGTCGATGGACGACGACTTCAACACCGCCGGTGCGCTGGCGGCGCTCTCGGGGCTGTTCGGGCAGATGAACGAGTACCTCGACAAGCCGCCGGTGGCCGACCGCGCGATGGTGGCCCGGACGCTCGCCGCGCTGCGGGCGCTCGTCCCCACGCTCGGGGGTGTGCTGGGAGTGCTCGGAACTCCTCCCACGACCTGGCTCGAGCGGCGCCGCGATCGACTGGTCCGGCAGCGCGGGCTCGACCGGGAGCGGATCGAGTCCGTGCTCGCCGAGCGCGCCGAGGCCCGTAAGGCGAAGGACTTCGCCCGCTCGGACGCCATCCGAGACGAGCTCCTCGGACTCGGCGTGGAGCTGCGCGACGGACCGGCAGGAACGCAGTGGAAGGTTCGTTCCTGAACTGACCGACACCTGTTCCGTGAGCGGGCCGCGGCCGCGCGCTGGCCCCCTGTCCAGGTTCGGGCCGTGTCAAATCACGTGCTCGTCATCGAGGATGACCCCGATACTCGCGACGCGATGGTCTCCCTTCTCGAGACCGAGACGCCGTGGCTCAAGGTCTCGTCTGCCGGTGACGGCATGGAGGCGCTGGAGATCCTCGACGAGGAGCCAGAGCCATGCCTCGTGCTGCTCGACCTCATGATGCCGGTGATGAACGGCCTCGAGTTCCTCGATGCGGTGGGCGAGCGTGGATTGGCCTCGAAGCCGCGCGTCGTCCTCGTTTCCGGATATGCGCAGCTCGCCAGCCAGGTGAAGCACCCCGACGTCGCCGGAACGCTGTCGAAACCGTTCCGAGCCGCCGACCTTCTCGACGTCGTCCAGCGGCACTGCGCCGACGGCGGTCGGAGCTGAGCGGCTCAGCGCGCCTGGGTGATCTTCACCGTGAAGTTGTGCCGCACCGACACCGCCCGACCGGCGATCTGCGCCGGACGGTACTGTCTCCCCTGGAGCGCGGCGAGCACGGCCGCGTCCGCCAGCCGAAGCCCCTTCAGGACCTCGCATGCCTCCACCGTGCCCGAGGCGGTGATCACGCAGCGCACGAGGACGGTGCCCTCCACTCCGCCGCGCCTGGCCTCGGGTGAGAGCCTGACCTCCGGCGCGGAGACGAGCACCGGCATCTCGGCCACCACGTCCTCGGAGACGATGCCCTGACCCGCTCCGCACGGCCGGGTCGCGCACTCCGGTCCGTCCCCCGGACCGCCCGGCCCCGTCGGAAGTGAGTCATCGCCGCTGGGGTTCCCGGACCCCGGCGACGACGACGGGCTCCGTTCGGGCAGGTCCGCCGGCCGCGGGATGTCCAGCGGCGTTCGAACCGTCCGCGGTGATCGCCGGCCAATCACCTTCGGCGGCGTCGCTGGTGGCGCCGTCGGAGCACCGCCACCTCCTCGGTGCCCTGGCTTCACCACCGGCCACTTGACGATGAGTCCCGCGGGCGGTGGCGGTGCCGGGCGGGAGAGGACCACTGCCCCGGCGAGCAGCGCAGCGTGCGCCAGGAGAGACACCACCAGGGCCGGCTTCAGGCGCGTGGGGGCGCGGGAGCGACCGCGAACGACGTCGAACATCGGAGAGCCCGCCCGGAGCGGTCCGCAGCCGTCCCCTCGACGAGGGCCGCGCCAGGGTCACCCGCCAGTCTCCCGCCCGGCCGCTCGCGATGTCCATCCGTCCCCGCTGTGGACGGCGGGCCACGCCTCGGGGCAGAAGGGGAGACCCATGCTCAACGTCGCTCTCGCTCTGGCGATCGCCGCCGCGCCCCCCGCCCGGACCTCCGCCGCCGCCGAGCGGGCCATCACAGCGGACTCCATCCGCGCCCACGTCCGCTTCCTCGCCTCGGATCTCCTGGAGGGACGCGGTCCGGGCACCCGGGGAGACGCGCTCGCCCAGTCCTACATCGCCGCGCAGCTCGAGGCCCTGGGGCTGCGTCCGGCCGGGACCCAGGGATTCCTCCAGCCCTTCGACATCGTCGGGGTGGACGGGCACGCGGAGACGATCCAGTTCGCCCGCGGACGCGAGTCGCTGGTGCTCCGGCATGGCGAGGACGTGGTTGCCGTCGCTGGGGACGAGGCGCCTCGCACCGCGGTCGATCGGGCCGACCTGGTTTTCGTCGGCTACGGGATCCGCGCCCCCGAGTACGCGTGGGACGACTTCAAGGGGCAGGACCTCCGGGGGAAGGTGCTGCTCATCCTCAACAGCGACCCCGAGGACGACCCGGCCCTCTTCGCCGGCCGCGCCCGCCTCTGGTACGGCCGGTGGGACTACAAGTACGAGATGGCGGCCCGGGTCGGCGCGGCCGGCGCCATCATCCTCCACACCACGCACAGCGCTGCGTACCCCTGGCAGGTCGTCCGGAGCTCCTGGACCGGCCCGCAGTACTCCGTCCCCACCAACGACCGGCGGGTGCCGCTGCGCGGATGGGTGACCGAGGAGGCCTGCCGCAAGCTGGTGGCGCTCGCCGGCCGCAGCCTCGACGACCTCGTCCGCTCGGCCAACAGCCGCGAGTTCCAGCCAGTGCCGCTGGGCATCGGGGTCAGCACCGCCTTCAATAGCCGGATCGAGCGCACGCGGACGTCCAACGTGCTGGCGCTCCTCCCCGGCAGCGACCCCAAGCTGTCCTCGGAGGTCGTGCTCTACACCGCGCACCACGACCACCTCGGGATGCGCGCCGGCGCCGCCCCCGGCGAGGACGCCATCTACAACGGCGCCGAGGACAACGGCTCCGGCGTGGCGCTGATGCTCAACGTCGCCCGGGCCTACGCCACCCTGGGCAAGGCGCCGAGGCGAAGCATCCTTTTCGCCGCGGTGGCCGCCGAGGAACAGGGACTTCTCGGCTCGGAGTATCTC
>JBKPMY010000346.1:0-4464 GCA_046732375.1 Myxococcota bacterium | reverse complement strand
ACTTCGCCCTGGGGTCGGCGGTGAAGATCGGCCCCTGGGTGAGCTTCTCGGTCGGCCAGTACAGCTCGGCCGGTGGCTCGAGCGGGGGATCCGGCCTCTCGGCAGAGATCACCAACAAGACCATGCACGAGTGGCTGATGGGCGGGGTGCGCCTGGTCCTCCTTCCTTGAGACCGGTCGCCGGCGCGCCGCTGCGCGCGTGAGCCTGGACACGCGGCGCTCCTGCGCCGCTCCGCGGGCCTCCCCCTGGTGCGGGGGGTTCCACGAGCGTCCGTCTGGTGCGGGGGCTGACCGGTCCGGCCCGGGCGGGGTTGCTCCCGGGGCCTCCAGCGGCGAGTCTGCCGCCGCATGTCGCCTCCACCGACCGCCGCCGCCGGCGAGCTCTCACTCGAAGAGCTCTGGATGCCGTTCACAGCCAACCGGGCCTTCAAGAAGGCACCGCGCCTTCTGGCGTCCGCCTCGGGGATGCACTACCGCGACGTGGACGGGCGCCCGGTGCTCGACGGCACGTCGGGGCTGTGGTGCGTGAACGCCGGTCATTGCCGCCCGGCGATCGTCGAGGCGATCCACCGCTCGGCGGCGACGCTCGACTTCGCGCCGGGCTTCCAGATGGGCCATCCGTCGAGCTTCGTGCTCGCCCGCGCATTGGCGGAGCTCGCTCCCGGCGACCTGGACCACGTCTTCTTCGCCAACTCGGGCTCGGAGGCGGTGGACTCGGCGCTGAAGATCGCCCTGGCCTACCACCAGTCTCGGGGCGAGCCGGAGCGGGTACGCTTCGTCGGACGGCTGCGGGGCTACCACGGGGTTGGCTTCGGCGGGATCAGCGTGGGGGGCATCGAGTCGAACCGGAAGGCCTTCGCCGCGCAGCTCCTTCCACAGGTCGATCACCTGCCGCACACCCACGACCTCGCGCACAACGCCTTCAGCCGCGGGCAGCCCGCGTGGGGATCTCACCTCGCGGACGCGCTGGAGGAGATCGTCGCGCGGCGCGGCGCTCGGACCATCGCCGCGGTCATCGTCGAGCCGATGGCAGGGTCGACCGGGGTACTCGTGCCGCCGAAGGGATATCTGGAGCGGCTGCGAGCGATCTGTGACGCGCACGGCATCCTTCTCGTCTTCGACGAGGTGATCACCGGGTTCGGCCGGCTTGGGACGCCGTTCGGCGCTGACTACTTCCACGTCCAGCCCGACATGCTGACCGTGGCCAAGGGCATCACCAACGGCGCGGTGCCCATGGGCGCGGTGGTGGTGCGGCGGGGCATCTACCAGTCGGTGGTGGATGCCACCGAATCGGGGATCGAGTTCTTCCACGGCTACACCTACTCGGGGCACCCGCTGGCCTGCGCCGCGGGCCTGGCGACCCTGGAGCTGTACCGGCAGGAGGGGCTCTTCCAGCGCGCGGCCGAGCTGGCCCCGGTCTGGGAGGGCGCCGTCCACTCGCTGAACGGCCTTCCCCACGTCATCGACGTCCGGAACCTCGGGCTGGTGGCGGGCATCGAGCTCGAGCCACGCTCCGGGAAGGTCGGCGCCCGCGGGTACGACGCCCTGGTGGAGGCTTTCCGGAGCGGGCTGCTGATCCGCGTGACGGGCGACATCATCGCCCTGTCGCCGCCGCTGATCATCGAGCGGAAGGAGATCGAGCAGCTCGTCGACCTCCTGGGGGGTGTCCTGAAGCGGCTGGGGTGAGCGACCTGCGCGCTCTAGAGCGTGCGATGCATCAGCAGCGCGTCGACGAAGCCATGCCGGGGGTGCCAGAAGGCCCCGGGAAGCCGGCAGAGCGTCTGGAAGCCCATCGAGGTCCAGAGGTGGACGGCGGGAGCGTTGGTGCTCACCACGATGTTGAACTGCATTGCCCGGTAGCCGCGCGCGCGGGCGTGCTCGAGCGAGTGCGCGCACATCGCGCGTGCGATCCCACGACCGCTGGCCCGGGGCGCGGTGGCGTAGCCGCAGTTGGCCACGTGACTCCCCGGACCCAGCTGGTTGGGCTGGATGAAGTAGGTCCCCAGCACGTGCCCGGCGTCCTCGGCGACGAACACCTCGTGGCCGGGTGCGTGCCACCAGGCGAGGGCCGCGTCGCGGGTCACGTCGAGGGGAATGGCGAAGGTCTCGCCTGCCCGGACGATGGGTTCGAGAACGGACCAGATTGCATCGGCGTCGCCAGGAGTGGCGGGTCGGATGTGCATCGCAGGGGAGGTCTACTCCAGAAGTGTCGTGGGGAGACGCCGTGCGGGGTTCCCAGGGGAGCACGTCCGGTGCGTCCCGAGACGGGGGTCACCCGGCGTCGCGAGTTCGACTCACGAAGTGTGCAAACGTGTCCCCGGAACGGGATCGCTGGACAATCCCCGACCCGGCTCGCATACCAGGGCAGGAGGCCTCTCGCCGATGCGCCGCTGGACCCTTCTGGTGCTGGTTTTCGCCCTCGCCGGCTGCAAGCGCGGCGGGTCGCCAGCCCCGGAGCCGCAGGCGACGCTTCCTCTGCTCGAGGACGGTGGCGTGGACCTCGGCAAGGGCGCGATCTCGGCGCCGGAGGTCCTGCTTCCGTCGCTCGCGCCTCTGGTGGAGCGCGTCAGCCCGACCGTGGTCAGCCTCTCGGTGCTCGGCACGTCCCGGATGCCCCCCGGGCACGAGAGATTCTTCGGAGCCCTGCGCTCTCCGAGGCAGGAAAAAGGAGGGTCGGGGTTCATCGTCGACGGCTCGGGCCTGGTGGTGACCAACAACCACGTGGTGGAAGGCGCCAGCGCCATCTCCGTCCGCCTGGCCGACGGGCGGCGGTTCGACGGTGACCTGATCGGACGCGACGCCCCGACGGATCTCGCGCTGGTCCGGTTGCGCTCGCCGCCGGCCGACCTTCCGGTGGCGCGGCTGGGTGACTCGGACCGGCTGCACGTCGGGGACTGGCTCCTGGCCATCGGCAACCCGTTCGGTCTGGAGACGAGCGTGTCGCTGGGAATCCTGAGCGCGACGGCGCGCGATCTCGGCTCCGGCCCGTACGACGAGTTCCTCCAGACCGACGCGGCGATCAATCCCGGCAACTCCGGCGGGCCGCTCTTCGACCTGTCCGGCTCGGTGGTGGGGGTGAACACCGCGATCGTCAACAGCCAGAGCGGCGGCCGCATCGGCTTCGCGATCCCCTCGTCGCTGGTCCGGGCGCTCCTGCCGCAGCTCGAGCGGTCCGGCGGAGTGGTGCGCGGCGCCCTGGGCGTCTACACCCAGGACCTCACTCCCGACCTGGCCCGTGCGCTGGGGCTCGGGGGCCGTCACGGCGCGGTGGTGAATGGATTCGTGCCCGGCTCGTCGGCGCGCTCGGCCGGACTCTCGGAGTCGGACGTCATCGTCTCGCTCGATGGCCGCCCCATCGAGTCGGCCCGGGCTCTCACCCGCCTGGTGGGCCTGCGCCGCCCCGGCGAGATGGTGAGGCTGGGGCTGATCCGCGGGGGACAGCCGGCGTCGGTGATGGTGCGCCTCGGCCGGCGCACCGACCTGGAAGGCGCGGGGTCGCTGCGCCCGGCGCCTCCCGAAGAGGATCAGCTGCCTCCCGACGACGCGGTCCCGATGCGGCTCGGCGTGGAGATCGGCGAGGTCACGCCGGAGATCGAGGAAGCCATCGGCGTGCGCGGCTCCGGGGCCCTGGTGGTGTCGGTCGAGCCCGGCTCTCCCGCCGAGCGCGCGGGGCTGCAGCCCGGGCTGGTCATCGTCGAGGTCGCCGGGCAGGCGGTGCACTCGGCGAAGGAGGCCAGCGAGCTCATCCGCGCCGCCCGTGCGCAGCCACCGATCGTCTTCAAGCTGGTCGGGCCGGGGCGGGTGTCGGCGGTGGCGACCGTGCAGCCCTGAAAACGGAAGCGAGTGACCGTTCCGTCGAGCCCTAGCGAGCCGGCGGGAGCGGCCGGACGACGTTGCCGAACCCGTCGGAACCCTCGCGCGCGACGCCGGTCGCGTACTCCACCACGCCGAAGATGCCCGCCGGGCCGGGCGGGCGGCAGCTGAACCGCAGGCTGATGGCATCGGGGTCGCCGGGTCGGATGCGCCGGAGGTGACGCTCCAGGGTGACCTCCTCGCCGGCGCCCACCCTCGCGGGAAGCAGCGGTGCTCTCTGGACGTCCGGCACGAGGATCTCGTCGTCGCCCTGGTCGGCGTGGGCGTCCAGCGCGAGCCGTCCCTCGCGTCCGGCGCGCACCGCCGCCCGCACCAGCACTCCACCGTCCGCCTCGCGCTCGAGACTCCAGCGCTGCAGCTGCATGCACTGGCCGAGCTGCGCGAGGTGCTCCTTCTCCTGGCGCTCACGTTCGCGGTACTGGCGCTGGAGCTGCCAGCGGGGGCCCAGCACGTTGCCCACGAAGAGCCCGAGCAGCAGGGCCACCAGTGGGAGCCCGACGATCCACGCGCGTGGCATGACGCAAACACCCTACCGTCCCGGGCGGTGCTCGGCTAAGGGTCGAGGGGCCCATGGTTCTGACCTCCACCCTTC
>JBKPMY010000345.1:0-24142 GCA_046732375.1 Myxococcota bacterium | reverse complement strand
TCCTCAAGCCGTTGCCCGGAGTGGACCCGGACAGGACCGTGGCAGTGGAGGCCTTGTTCCACGGGTCCGAGGGCGGGGTCTCCGGCGGCGCGGCCGCGGAGTGGAAGGCACGAGCGACGCAGCTCGAGCACCTCGCCGCGGTCGCTTCCACCAACTTCAACCTCAGCGAGGCCGGAGCGCCGGAGCGGGTCGCGGCGGAGCGGGTGTCGGCCGACTTCTTCCAGGTGTTCCGTACCGCGCCGCGCCTCGGTCGAGGCTTCCTTCCCGAGGAGGACGCGCCGGGCAACGAGCACGTCGTGGTGCTCGGAGATGGTCTGTGGCGGCGGAAGTTCGGCGCCGATCCCGGCGTGCTCGGGCGGAGCCTGCGGCTCGGAAACGAGACCTTCACGGTCGTGGGGGTCATGCCACCCGGCTTCGACCCGCTCATGGGAGGCGCGCAGCTCTGGGTGCCCCTCGCGCTCACGCCCGAGCAGCGGGCGAACCATGACGAGCACTACATGCGGGCCTTCGGGACGCTCCGGGCCGGGACGAGCGTCGCGGCCGCCACCGGGGAGATGGAGCGCATCGCGGCAGACCTGGTGAAGGAGCATCCGGGGGATAACGCCGGCTGGACCGCGCGCGTGACCCCGGCGGGCAAGTACCTGGTGGGCGACTCGGCCCGGCAGCTCTGGGTGCTGCTCGGCGCGGTTCTGGGAGTGCTGGTCATCGCCTGCCTGAACGTGGGGAACCTCCTCCTCGCCCGCGGTGCGGCCCGGACCCGAGAGATGGCGGTGCGTGCCGCGCTCGGCGCCGCCAGGCCACGCATCGTCCGGCAGCTGCTGACCGAGAGCCTGGTCCTGGCGCTCGCCGGCGGGGCTCTCGGGCTCGTCCTGGCCGCAGGGCTCGTTCACGCGTTGCGGGTCACCGCCCCTCCCGACGTCCCGCGGCTCGACCAGGCCACGCTGGACGGGGCGGTCCTCGCCTTCGCGCTGGTGGTGACCATGGGAAGCAGCCTGCTCTTCGGCCTCGTCCCCGCCCTGCGCGCGGCGAGGCTGGACCTGCATGAAGCCCTCCAGCGGGCGGCGGCGGCACAGACCGGCGGCGGCAGGGACCGCCTGCGCGGCTCCCTGGTGGTGGTCGAGGTCGCTCTGGCCTGCGCGCTGCTCGTGGGGGCCGGCCTCCTCGTCCGGACCGCGCTCTACCTCCAGCGGGTCGAGCCGGGCTTCCGGCCCCACGGTCTGGTGGTGGCCCGCCTGTCGCTGCCTCTGGGCGCATACGAGGGGCCCGAGGTGCTCCGCTCCACGTTCGCCCGGCTCGCCACCCTGCTGGAGGCGGTGCCGGGCGTCGAGGCCGCCGGGGTCGTGACCGCGGCCCCCCTGGGATCGATGCAGTCCAGCAACGGCCTGGTTCCGGAAGGCAAGCCGAACACGCCGGAGACTCGCGTCCAGTCGCTGCTGCGGGTGACAACGCCGGGCTACCTCCGAGCCATGGGGCTCCGCCTCCTCCAGGGACGGTTCCTCGAGGCGACCGACGTGCACGGCAGCGAGCGGGTCATGGTCATCTCGCGCGCGCTCGCCCGGGCCGCCTTCCCGGGACAGGACCCCATCGGCAAGCGCATCTCCTGCTGCGAGGGCACGCCCGAGTCGCCCTCGTGGAAGACCGTCGTCGGCGTGGTGGATGACGTCCGGACCGATGGACCGGCCGGAGAGGTCCGCCCGGAGTTCTACATGCCGCTCGACCAGGCCCCCGACGCGTCCTGGCGCTGGAATCAGCAGTCCATGACCGTGGTGGCCAGGAGCCGGACCGGAGGTGCCGCCCGCCTCATCCCCGCCCTTCGCGCCACGGTGGCCCAGCTCGACCCGGGCCTTCCTCTCTACGACGTGGCGACGATGGAGACGCGACTGCACGAGTCCACCGCGCTGTACCGATTCCTGCTCCGCCTCCTGGGAGCCCTGGGGCTCAGCGGCCTGCTGCTCGCCGCGGTGGGGGTCTACGGCGTCGTGGCGTACGGCGTCGCCCAGCGGCGCCGGGAGATCGGCATCCGGATGGCCCTCGGTGCCACCGCGCGGGAAGTGCTGGGCATGATCGCGCGCACGGGACTGCGGCTGGTCGCGGTCGGCCTCCTCCTCGGCGGTGTGCTGTCGCTCGTGCTCGGACGTGCCCTGGCCGACGTCGTCCGGGGCGTGAACACGACGGACGGTCTGACGCTCGGCGGCGTGGCGCTGGTCCTACTTCTGGCATCGCTCGCGGCGGTGCTGCTGCCTTCGCGCCGCGCCGCGCGCGTCCATCCGGCCGAGTCCCTCGCCGCGGAGTGAGCTCGCGCAATCTGCGTGAGGTCCGCGTGTCAGACCGGCGAGCGATGTTCGATCCCCTGCCTCCGGAACCCCCGGAGGCGTCGCGGATCGATTGAGGGGACGCCATGACCGTGCAGACCAGGGGAGACGCGGTGTACCCCCATTCGTTGAGTGTCGGCGAACAGAATCCCCCCACAGGTTGAGATTTCGAGCGGTCAGGCGCTTGACAGCCTGCCCGCTCCGGGGTTTCATCGATCCACGCACGGCGGCGCCTCGAACCGCGCGAGATCCTGACGAAACACACAGCTCGCCGCCGGTCCCATTTCCCATCCCTTCCGCACCGGTGCTCGGACTCCCGCACGAGGAGAACGCCGGGATCCGTGCGCCTTCAACGGTTACTTTGAGGAGAGTCCATGGAGCGTGAGCTGAAGTCCCCGGCGTCGAAGGAACGGAAGCAAAACAAGGAGCGGAAGGCAGCGGTGCGCGGCGGCCTCACGCTCCGGCGCTTCTTCACCACCGCGGGAGTGGACCCGGCCGACGAGATGGCCTGGGAGTACCGGACCGCCGGCATCACCGGCGAGGACGGCAAGGTGGTCTTCGAGCAGAAGAACATCGAGGTCCCCAAGTCCTGGTCGATGCTGGCCACCAACGTCGTGGCCTCGAAGTACTTCCGGGGAACACCGGGCACGCCGGAGCGCGAGACCAGCGTCCGCAAGCTCGTGGCCCGGGTGGTCGACACCCTCACCCGCTGGGGCCAGGAGGGCGGCTACTTCGCCACCGAGACCGACCGGCTGACCTTCCACGCCGAGCTCACCCACCTGCTCCTCCGGCAGAAGGCGGCATTCAACTCGCCGGTCTGGTTCAACGTGGGGGTGGAAGCCCATCCGCAGTGCTCGGCCTGCTTCATCAACTCGGTCGAGGACTCGATGGAGAGCATCCTCGGGCTGGCCAAGACGGAAGGCATGCTCTTCAAGTACGGCAGCGGGACCGGCAGCAACCTCTCGCCGCTCCGCTCCAGCAAGGAGCTGCTCGCCGGCGGCGGGACCGCGTCCGGACCCGTGTCGTTCATGAAGGGCTTCGACGCCTTCGCCGGGGTCATCAAGAGCGGCGGCAAGACCCGGCGCGCGGCGAAGATGGTCATCCTCAACGCCGACCACCCGGACATCCTCGAGTTCATCCGCTGCAAGGCCGAGGAGGAGAGGAAGGCCTGGGCGCTCATCGACGCCGGGTACGACGGAAGCTTCACCGGCGAGGCCTACGGCTCCATCTTCTTCCAGAACTCGAACAACTCGGTCCGGGTGACGGACGCCTTCATGAACGCCCTGGTCGAGGACCAGGCCTGGCAGACTCACGCGGTCCGCGACGGCCATGCGATGGAGACGTACCGTGCCCGCGACCTGTTCCGGGAGATCTCCGAGGCGGCCTGGCTGTGCGGGGACCCGGGACTTCAGTTCGACACCACCGTGAACGAGTGGCACACCTGCCCGAACACGGCCCGCATCAACGCGAGCAACCCCTGCTCCGAGTACATGTTCCTCGACGACTCGGCCTGCAATCTGGCGTCGCTGAACCTCATGCTCTTCCGGAGCCCGCTGGACGGCAGCTTCGACGTCGAGGCGTTCAAGCATGCGGTGGACGTGGTGCTCCTGGCCCAGGAGATCATCGTCGGCTTCAGCAAGTACCCCACCCAGAGGATCGAGGTGAACAGCCACGCCTACCGTCCGCTGGGCCTGGGCTATGCCAACCTCGGCGCCCTGCTGATGGCCACCGGCCTCCCCTACGACTCGGACCAGGGCCGGAACTACGCCGCGGCGGTCACCTCGCTCATGTGCGGCGAGGCATACCGGACGTCGGCCAAGATGGCCGAGCGGATGGGTGCGTTCAGCGGCTACGCCAAGAACGCCGAGCCCATGCTCCGGGTTATCGGCAAGCACCGCCGGGCCGCGTACGCGGTCGCCCCCGAGGGCGTGAGCAAGGACCTCTTCGCCGCCCAGCGGGCGGTCTGGGACGAGGCGTTCGCGGTGGGCAGCGAGTTCGGCTACCGGAATAGCCAGGTCACGGTGCTCGCACCGACCGGCACCATCGGCTTCATGATGGACTGCGACACCACCGGCATCGAGCCGGACATCGCGCTCATCAAGTACAAGAAGCTGGTGGGCGGGGGGATGCTGAAGATCGTCAACAACACCGTCCCCCTGGCGCTCCAGCGGCTGGGCTACAGCACCACCGAGGCGCAGGGCATCATCCAGTCCCTCGACCAGAAGGAGACCATCGAGGGCGCGCCGGGCCTGAAGCCCGAGCACCTCCCGGTGTTCGACTGCGCGTTCAAGCCGGCCAAGGGCGAGCGAAGCATCCACTACCTCGGCCATCTGCGGATGATGGGTGCCACCCAGCCGTTCCTCTCCGGCGCCATCAGCAAGACGGTGAACCTGCCCAACGCGGCGACGGTGCAGGACATCGAGGAGGCCTACCTCGAGGCCTGGAAGCTGGGCCTGAAGGCGGTGGCGGTGTACCGGGACGGCTGCAAGCGGAGCCAGCCGCTCAACACCTCCAAGAAGAAGGAGGAGGTCGCGGTCCCCGTGGTGCCGGTCGAGGCGGCGCGGGCGGTGCGGCGCCGGCTCCCCGACGAGCGGCGGAGCATCACCCACAAGTTCAGCATCGGCGGCCACGAGGGCTACCTCACGGTGGGGATGTACGACGACGGGACGGCGGGCGAGCTGTTCGTGGTGATGGCGAAGGAGGGCTCGGTGGTCTCGGGCCTGATGGACAGCTTCGCGACCTCGGTGTCGCTGGCGCTGCAGTACGGGGTTCCGCTGCAAGTCCTGGTCGACAAGTTCAGCCACACCCGCTTCGAGCCGTCGGGGTTCACCGGCAACCCCGACATCCCGATCGCCAAGTCGATCACCGATTACATCTTCCGCTGGCTGTCGCTGAAGTTCGACCGGCCGGCCCTGGAGGACGGAGAGTCGGCCGCCGAGGCCGCGCCGATCGCTCCGGAGCCGAAGGCCCTGCCCACCCAGGTGGCGGTCGTCGATCCGGTGGAGCCGGCGCCGCGCCAGGCGTTCCTCAACCAGCAGGACGCGCCGCCGTGCCACACCTGTGGCGCGATCATGTACCGGAGCGGCGCCTGCTATAAATGCAACAACTGCGGGGCCACCAGCGGCTGCAGCTGAGCGCTGAGCCGCGTCGCTGAGGCGCCCTTCGTTCAGACGGCCCGACGCGCTCGTTGCGTGCGTCGGGCCGTCGTGCGTTCGGGCATGAAGGCCTGGCCGACAGCTCAGGAGGCCCCCGCACTGCTCCGGAACGCGCCGGACGCTCGACGACAACGCGGGCACGGACCCGCCCCGGGCTCACTCCCCGCTCAGCAGCTTCGTGTAGCGTCGCTGCATCTCTTCCGGGGCGACGTCTTCGATGTTGTGCCCGATCAGCCAATCGTGACCGAACGGGTCGCGGATCGTCCCGCCGCGCTCGCCGTAGAACGCGTCGGACGGCGGGCGCACGAGCGTTGCGCCCGCGGCAACGGCGCGATCGATCATCGCGTCGGCGTTGTCGACGTGCAGGTGCAGGGTGACGGAGGTGCCGCCGACGGATTGCGGACCGAGGAGTCCGTGCTCCGGGTACTCCTCGCTCAGCATGAGCGTCGCCTCGCCAAACAGCAGCTCGCAATGGCCCACGCGGCCGCTGGGCTCGGTCAGCCGGAACTTCTCGGTCACGCCGAACGCGCGCTTGTACCAGTCGATCGCCCGGTCCGCGCCCTTCACTCTCAGGTAGGGGAACAGTTCGTGGATGGTCATGGGCCCCAGCCTCGGGTCAACGCGGCGATGCCGTCTTGAACAAATCTGAACTCGCCCCGGGAACCGGGATGTGCAGCCCGCGGCCCGCCCCGAGTGCCCGCAGCTCGCCGGGGGTGATGCCGGCGATCTCGCGGAGCTCGCGGGTGAGGTGGGCCTGGTCGCTGAAACCCGCGTCCGCTGCGACCTGCGCCCACGCGCCATGCGCCCCGAGCACCCGCAGGACCCGCCGCAGGCGGGAATAGAGCTTCGGCGCGAGTCCGACCGCCCTGAGAAACCGGGTGAGGAAGTGGCGATGGCTGAGGCCGATCGCCTCCACGACCTTTCCGACGTCGTCGCCGACCTCGAGGCGCGCGAGCGCGTAAGGGATGATCGGGTCGATCTCCCGGGCCCGTCGTAAGTGGACGGCGAGCGCGCTCTCGAAGAGATCGAGAGTCGTCTGTGGCGACGAGCACTCTTGCAAGCGCTCGCGCAATGCTCCGGCTCCGGGCCACACCACGTCGAGCGGGAGGTGGCGCTCGGCGAGCTCGCTGGCGGCGACCCCCAGCAACGCCGGGGCCGCGCCGGGTGCCAGGACCGCACCGATCGAGCGAGCGGGTACGGAGGCATCGCGCAAATAGAAGTGCGAACGCGGCCCGCCGATCACTGCGTGTCCGAGCGTGTCCGGGCCCCGCTGGTCGGCAATGCGCACCGGTGGGCCAGCGAGCCGCATCGCGATGTGAACCGCCCCGGAGGGGAGCATGCGCTCGACGCCGAAGCGCGGATCGCGCGACACGTCGGTGAGCCAGACGAGCTGGACGAACGGCCGCAGCGGGCCTGCTGGAGCGCGGACGATCGACACCCGGTCAGGCTAACGCACTTCGTGCAGACCCCGCATGCACCCGGCGAGCGCAGGCCCGGAGCGTCCGCTGCGATGTGTTCGGTCCTCGGCGCCTCGGCCAGCCTCCAGCCCGGAGAAGCCGAGGCCCCGCGCACGCGGGTGCCGGTGGTGGCGCCAGCTGCCGATGCTCACTTCGGCGGTTGCGCCGGCTCCTTCATCGCCACCGTCTTCAGCACCTTGTTCCAGCGAGCGACCTCGCTCTCGACGAGCTTCGCGAGGCCCTCCGGCGTCTGCGCCTTCTTGTCCGTGAGGTCCGCGCCGAGATCGAGGAGCCGCTTCCGGGTCCCCTCGTCGGCGAGGGCCTTCTGCAGCGCGGCGCTGAGCTTCTTCGTCACCTCGGGCGGCGTTCCCTTGGGGGCGAAGATGGCGTTCCAGGCGCTCACCTGGAACTCGGCGAGCCCTCCTTCCTTGGTGGTGGGCACGTCCGGCAGGACCGGCGAGCGCTCGGGCGTGGCCACGGCGTAGGCCCTGATCGAGTTCGCCTGGATCTGCGGCACCAGATTGACGATCTGATCGCACATGTAGTCCACCTGGCCGGCGACCAGATCGTTCAGCGCTGGACCGGTGCCGCGGTACACCACGCGCGTGGGCTTGGCGCCGATCAGCGAGTTGAAGGCGGCGCACGTGGTGAACGAGACCGAGCCGACCCCGGCGTGGGCCTCGTTGAGCTTCTCGGAGTTGGCCTTCACGTAGGAGACGAACTCCTTGAAGTCCTTCGCCGGAAACGACTTCTTGGCAACGATGAGGATCGGCGTTCCTGCCGCCATCCCGATGGGGACGAAGTCCTTGACCGGGTTGTACTTGAGATCGGGGTAGACGGCCGGGGCGGCGCCATGCGTGCCCATGTGGCCCATCATGATCGTGTAGCCGTCCGGCGTCGCCTGCGCGCAGCGGAGGGCGCCCGTGGTTCCTCCCGCACCGGCCACGTTCTCCACCACCAGCTGCTGGCCGAGCGTCTTGGACATGTTCTCGGCGACGATGCGCGCCACCACGTCGGTGGGGCCGCCCGCGGCGAACGGGACGATCATGGTGATGGGGCGCTCGGGATAGGCGGCCATTCCCTCGAGGGGAAGGACCAGGACAGAAACAAGCAGGACCAGGCTGGATCTCATCGCTGCGGACCTCCCTCGTTTTTGGGACTTCGGTCTACTCGACGAAGACTTCTTCGCGGCGAGTGCGGACCGTAGGCAAGACCGCGACCACCACGACCACCAAGGCGGTGAACAGTAGCCAGGCGCTGACTGGGCGATGAAGGAAGATGGACAGATCTCCCCGGGAGATGGCCAGCGCTCGGCGGAGGTTCTCCTCCAGGAGACGGCCCAGCACGTACCCCAGGAGAAGAGGGGCGCTCTCGAACCCCAGCTTGGAGCCCGCGTAGCCGAAGAGAGCGAACGCCGCGGTGAAGATGACGTCGGAGGGCTGGTTGTTCACCGAGTAGATCCCGATGCAGCAGAAGATCAAGATCGCCGGGTAGAGCAGCCGATAGGGAACCTTCAGGAGGCGCACCCAGGCGCCGATCAGAGGAAGGTTGATCACCAGGAGCATGAGGTTTCCGAGCCACATGCTGACGATCAGCCCCCAGAACAGCGGGGCATTCCGGGTCATGACCAGCGGCCCGGGGGCAATCCCGTGGATGGTCATCGCCCCCACCATCAGGGCCATCACCGCGTTCGGAGGAATTCCCAGGGTGAGGAGCGGGATGAACGAGGTCTGGGCCCCGGCGTTGTTGGCCGCCTCGGGGCCCGCCACCCCCTCGATGGCCCCCCTGCCGAACCGGCTCTTGTCGCGGGCCAGCCGCTTCTCGAGCGTGTACGAGGCGAACGGCCCGAGCACGGCTCCGTTTCCCGGAAGGATCCCGAGGATGGCTCCCAGGAGGGTGCCTCGGACCACCGGTCCCGCCGACTGGCGGAAATCGGCCCGGCTGGGCAGGAGCCGCCCGATCGCCCGATGGACCACGTCCCGCGCCTGCTCGACCTCGAGATTGCGCATCACCTCGGCGAAGCCGAACAGGCCCATCGCCAGGACCGCGAAGTCGATCCCGTCCGCGACCACGTCGTAGCCGAAGGTCATCCGCTCCACGCCGGTCTCCAGATCGCGACCGACCGTGGAGAGAAGCAGACCCACCAGCACCATCATGATCGATTTGAGGATCGATCCCCTGGCCAGCACGACCGCGAAGGCCAGACCGGCGGTCATCAGCGCTGCGTACTCGGCTGGACCGAAGAGCAGCGCCACCCGGGTGAGCGGCACCGCCAGTGCGGCGATGACCAGCGTGGCGACGCACCCGGCAAAGAAGGAGCCGATGGCGGCGATCCCCAGAGCAACGCCTGCCCGGCCCTGCTTGGCCATCTGGTGGCCATCGAGAGTGGTGACGACCGAGGTCACCTCGCCGGGGATGTTCACCAGGATCGCGGTGGTCGAACCCCCGTACTGCGCGCCATAGTAGATGCCGGCGAGCATGATCAGCGCCCCCACGGGCTCCAGGCTGAAGGTGATCGGCAGGAGCATGGTGATGGTGGCGATCGGTCCCACTCCGGGGAGCACTCCCACCAGCGTCCCCACCAGGCAGCCAGCGAACGCCAGCCCCAGGTTGTGGAGCGAGAACGCCACGGAGAAGCCCAGCGCCAGGTGAGAAACCAGCTCGCTCATCGTCGTTCGTTCAGACCGTCAGGACTCCGGGGATGTTGAGGATCGGGATCGGCAGGTGCAGCAGGAAGCGGAACAGCCCCACGCAGAAGAGCGTGATCGCGACTGCGAAGACGACCAGCTCCCGCCAGCGGGTCTCCGGCGAGGCGGCGCCGCTGATCAGCACCACCAGCGGACCGGCGACAGCCAGTCCCACCGTCCGGATCGTGAGGGCGAAGGTCACCGTGGCCAGGACGATGAAGAAGGGTCCACGCCACGGCCAGCGTCCGAGCGATTCGCCCGGCCGAAGGAATGAGACCACCATCAGGATTACCCCACCGAACGCGATGAGGGCGTTCAGCACGCGGGGCAGCATTCCCGGTCCCGGGGAGCGGAGATTGCCCAACGGCACACCCGCCGACGCCCAGAGGGCGAACACGGCGACGGCCAGCAAGCTGGCGCCGGCGACAAGATCCTGTGGTGCCTGCACCCGCACCCTGACCATCTCGCCTCCCGCCCTTGAGACAGTTGTGAGCGCATCCAAGGAGCAGCGACGAGCACTGTCAAGCAATCCCGCCCCAGAGTAGAGGGGAGCTTCCATGACCCACTGGTCCCGGGCGATCCTTTTCATGGCCCCCCTCCTCTCCGTTCCAGCCCCCGCCGCCGAGCCTCGACCCTCCCCCGCCCTCGCGGCGCTGTTCGCCGAGGACTGGGAACACCACCTCTCCCGCAGCCCGACCTACGCCTCCATCCTCGGCGATCGTCGGTGGAACGACCGATGGGATGACCTTTCGCTGCCCGGCATCGAGGCGGACCACCAGCACGACGTCGCCTTCCTGGAGAAGCTCTCCCGGCTGACGAAGGGGAAGCTCTCCGAGGCCGACCGGCTCAACGCCGAGCTCATCGCCCGCGAGCACCGGGAGCGCATCGAGGCCCACGCGCTCGGGCTCCAGTTCCTTCCCCTCAACCACTCTCGGGGTCTGCCCGAGAACACCGGGGAGTTCCCCGGGGTGCAGAACGCCGGACAGCTCGCCAAGCAGCTTCGGTTCACGACCGCAGAGGACTACCGGGACTGGGTCGCGCGGCTAGACGGGTTTCCCGCCTACGTGGATCAGACGGTCGTCCTCCTCCAGGAGGGTGTCCGGCGGAAGATGGTCTGGCCACGGGTGGTGCTGGAGCGCATCCCGCCCCAGCTCGAGGCGCTGATCACCGCCGCCCCGACGGCCACGCCCTTCTACTCACCCTTCACCCGGATGCCGGACTCCATTCCCGAAGTGGAGCGGAAGTCCCTGGTGCAGAGCGCGGAGCGGCTCATCCGGGACCGGGTCCAGCCCGCCTACCGGCGCCTCCGGGACTTCGTGGTCGGCACGTATCTTCCGGCCTCCCCGACGGAGGTCGGCGTCGGCAGGTGGCCGGACGGCGAGCGGCTCTACGCCTTCTGTGCCCGGCACAACACCACGACCAGCATCACCGCGGAGCAAGCCCACCAGCTCGGGCTGTCGGAGGTGGCGCGGATCCGGGCGGAGATGGAGACGGTGAAGAACCGGGCCGGCTGGAAGGGCAGCCTCGCCGAGGTCTTCCAGCAGCTCCGGACGGACCCGAAATACTTCTACCGGACCGGTGATGAGCTGCTCCTCCACTCCCGAGATCTCGCCAAGCGCATCGATCCCAGGCTGGTGCGGCTCTTCGGAACGCTTCCGCGCCTTCCGTACGGGGTCGAGCCCACGCCGGCGGCGATGGCGCCCGACGCGACCACCGGCTTCTACTATCCGGGGGCGGAGGACGGCTCGCGCGCGGGCACCTACTGGGTCAACACCTACAAGCCCGAGACCCGGCCTCGCTGGGAGATCGTCCCCCTCACCCTCCACGAGGCCGTTCCGGGTCATCACCTCCAGGTCTCGCTCGCGGCCGAGCAGCACGACCTGCCGACCTTCCGTCGCCATCGCTACGACGTCGCCTTCGGCGAGGGCTGGGGGCTGTACTCGGAGAGCCTGGCCGACGAGCTGGGACTGGTGGACGACCCGGCGGACAAGATGGGCCAGCTCGCCTACGAGATGTGGCGGGCGGTCCGGCTGGTGGTGGATACCGGGATGCACGTGAAGGGCTGGACCCGGCAGAAGGCCATCCAGTACTTCATGGAGAACTCCCCGCGCGCGGAGCTGGACGTCACCAACGAGGTGGACCGCTACATCGTCTACCCGGGGCAGGCGCTGGGCTACAAGGTGGGCCAGCTGAAGATCCGGGAGCTCCGAACTCGCGCGGAGAAGGCGCTCGGTCCCCGTTTCGACGTGCGTACCTTCCACGACGCGGTGCTACTCCGTGGCTCGCTCCCCCTGGACGTGCTCGAGCGGCGCATCGACGCGTGGATCACCACGCAGAAGCGCGGCTGACCGTCCCGTCTTGGCAATGCACCCGCGATCAGGTCGGCGCGGGCACGCCCAGGGTCCGGAGCAGGTCCTCGAGCTCGCCGCGATGGCTCGCGTCGTGCTCCGCCATCAGCTCGGCGAGCCGGGCGATGGTGATGGTCCCGTGCTCCCCGAATCGCGCGGTCCGGGCGAGGGCCCGTGCGTCGAGCCCGGCGAACACGAGGAGATTCCTCCCGCGGGCCTCGGTGAACGCCTGCAGCGCGAGCGTGAGGTCCTGGCCCGGGTATGCCCGGCGTGCCGCGACCGCCCCGCCATCGAAGTCCTCCAGGACTGGTCGGTCCTCGCGGAGCATCCGGCGGAGCCGGAGCGTGTAGCCGTCCTCCTCCAGATCGCGCAGGTGACAGCAGTGCTCGACCAGGGAGAACACCCCGGGCGAGGGCTGACGGGTCCAGTCCGCCCGGGGGAGCCGTTCGGCGCAGGCCTGCAGCAGGCGAGGCATGGAGGCCAGGCGGTCAGTCAGGTCTCGGGCGAGCATCGACATCCTCCAGCGCGCTCGACGGCGGCGCGGATACGCTCCTCCGACGCTGCCGCCTGGCGGGGATGCTACCGCACACGAAGAGGTCCAGCGTCTCCTCCGGAGCCGGAGCTCACGTTCCGGAACGGTTGAAGCTCGAGGTGCGGACCACCTCGGCGACCTCCATCTCGTAGAACTCGTACCAGCGCTCCCGGCCACGACGCTGGGCATCGAGGTGGCGCGGCTGCATCTTCCAGCTCCGGAGCGATTCCTGGTCCTTGAACCAGACCAGCGTGAGGCGCTCGCCATCGGCCGCGAGGTACGACTTGTGGCTCACGTAGCGGGGCTGGCCATGGACCATCTTCTCCAGCTCGGCATCGAGGGCCTGGTAGTCCGCGCCAGCTTCGGAGGTCAGTCGAGAGCGGAACGAGATCAAGACCATGGCGGCGATGGTAGTGCCGCGACGGTCGGAGAAGCGGTACAGATCGCTGCTGGCCCATGGCCCGGCAGAACGCCGGGGTCACCGGGCGGGAGCGTCGGTTCGCCAGGTCGCGCGTGCCACGGCGGCGATCAGATCCTCGCATTGCTCGACGGGTGCCTCCGCATCGGTGACGAGCACGGCGATCGCCAGGTTGCGGCCCGGGGCGGAGGCGATGCCCACGTCGTTCACCGCCACGCTGAATCCATCCTCCGAGGCGAGCAGCCCGGTCTTGTGGGCCAGGCTCACCCCGGTCGGGAGGCCGGCGCGCAGCCGCCGGGGGCCGGTCGGCGTCGCGCGCATCATGGCCAGGAGGCGGCCGGTGTGCTGCGGATCGAGGAGCTTGCCGGAGTGAAGCGACGCGAGGAGCTCCACCAGGGCCTCGGGGCTCGCCTGATCCCGCGGGTCCTTCGAGAAGCGCCGGAACGCCTCCTTCCGCTGGGCCGGGGGCACGGAGCGGGACCGGGCGAGGAGCGCCTCGAGGGATTCGGACCCCGACACTGGGGTCAGGCCCCATGCCCCCTGGGTCAACCCCCGCTCGTTCCGGTCGATGCGGATTCCGCGAACTCCCAGGCGCCCGAGCCCCGCGCTCACCTCACCCGGTCCGCTCATCCAACGCAGAAGAACGTCCGCGGCGGTGTTGTCGCTCTCGGTCACCATCGACTCCAGCAGCGCCTGGAGCGTGAGGTCCAGCCCGGCGGGCGGAACACGTGTCGCGAGCGGGCTCCATCCGGGAGCGCGTTCTTCCGGCCTCACGTGCAGCACGGTGGAGAGGGGGAGACTCTCTTCCTGTGCGCGATGAAGGACGGCCACGGCGGTGGGGAGCTTGAACACCGACGCCATCGGGGCGGGCATCCGCCCTCGCACCGCGGCCCGGGCGCCACTGTCGAGATCGAGCACCGCCACGCCGAGCCGGCCGGGCGCGGACCGAGCGAGGGCATCGAGCCGCGCCTGGACGTCCGACCTCGGCGCGGCGACGGCAGGTGCTGCGAGCAGCAAGGCGAGGACGCGGACCATGAACCCCTCCGGAAGGGGCGCGACCGTGCAACCGTCGGACCGGTCAGGCCTCGACGACGTCCGCGAGCCCTCCGCGAATGACGTGCTCCAGCAGGGCCTTCTGCACGTGCATCCGGTTCTCGGCTTCCTCGAACACGCGCGACTGGGGACCCTCCAGGACCTCCTCGGAGATCTCCTCGCCCCGGTGCGCCGGCAGGCAGTGGAGGACGATCGCCCCCGGGCGAGCACCGGCCATCAGGGCGGCATCGACGGTGAAGCCCTGGAACGCCTTCAGCCGCGCGGCGGTCTCGGCCTCCTGGCCCATGCTGGTCCACACGTCGGTCACCACCACGTCGGCGCCGGCCACTGCTGCCCGCGGATCTCCGGAGATGGTCAGGTGCCGGCCCGCCCCATTCGCTTCCGCCGGAGGTGGCCGGAAGGCTGGAGGCGACCCGAGCTGGAGCGTGAAGTCGAAGAGCGGCGCCGCCTCCAGGAACGAGCGGGCCATGTTCCCCGAGCCGTCGCCGACGAAGGCGATGCGCTTTCCGGCGACCGCCCCGATCGCCTCCTCGACGGTGAACAGATCGGTCAGCACCTGGACCGGGTGGCCGCCGTCGGTCAGGCCGTTGATGACCGGGACCGAGCTCCAGCGCACGAACTCCTCCAGCCTGGCGTCGGCGGTGGTGCGCATCACCACCGCATCTCCGTAGCCGGAGATGACCCGGGCGGTGTCGGAGAGCGGCTCGCCACGGGCCAGCTGGCTGGTGCCCGCGCTCAGCTCGATGGCGTGTCCGCCGAGCTGGAAGGCGGCGGCAGCGAACGACAGACGGGTGCGGGTGCTCGCCTTCTCCATCAGCAGCACCACCGTCTTCCCGGCCAGCGAGTCCTCCAGGCGTCCTTCTCGCCGGCGGCGCTTCAGCTCGGCGGCGCGGGCGAAGAGTCGCCGGATCTCGCCGGACGTCAGATCTCTTATCCGCAGGAAGTGCCTCATGGTGACGCTCCGGACAGAGCGTTGAAGAGCTGGGCCAGCCGTGGGACCGAGGCTGCCGCGGTCCTGGCGTCCGTCGCCACCTGGCGGAGCGCGGCGATCTGCCGGTCCACCTCGGCGGGGCCGGTGGAGCCCGTGCTCCGCTTGCCGGCGACCGACGCCGCCACGTCGCCCACCGACTCCAGGGCGGCGGCCAGCTCGGGATCCACCTCGCGAGCGATCTCCCCCGCCTGCATCAGCCCCAGCCCGGCGCCCTGGGCCTTCCGCACCACCGCACCCACCCGCCGGTAGGCGGAGCGGAACGGGACGCCCGTCCGCACCAGCGCCTCGGCGACGTCGGTGGCCTGGGTGTGGTCGCGGTCGAGCGCCGCCCGGCAACGGGCCGGGTCGAAGCGAACGCGGGGAACGGCCACCCGGAGCGCGCCGAGAACGGCGAGCACGTTCGCCGCCGTGCCCAGGAGCGGCGCGCGATCCTCCTGGAGGTCGCGGTTGTAGCCGCCGGGCAGCCCCTTCACCGTGGTGAAGAGCTGGACCAGCGCGCCGACCCCCTGCCCGCTCCGGCCGCGGACCAGCTCGAACACGTCGGGGTTCTTCTTCTGCGGCATCAGGCTCGACCCGCAGGCGATGGCGTCGTCGAGCACCAGGAAGCCGAATTCGCTCGAGGCGAAGTCCACCACGTCCGTCGCCAGCCGCGAGGCATGGAGCAGGAACCGGGTCGCGGCGTAGACGAAGTCCAGGGCGAAATCGCGGTCTCCCACGGTGTCCAGCCCGTTGAGGGTCAGCTTCGAGAAGCCGAGCAGCTCCTGAGGGATGCGGCGGTCGGTGGGGAGCGAGGTGCCGGCGATGGCCCCCACCCCGAGAGGAGAGGCGTCCACCTGGCCGAGCGCGAAGCGCATCGCCTCCACGTCACGGGCGAACATCGCCCCGTACGCGGCCCACCAGTACCCCCCGCTCACCGGCTGAGCGCGCTGCCGGTGGGTGTAGGCCGGCAGCAGCACCGCGCGATCGGCCTCGGACCGTGCCGCCACCAGGCCGAGCAGCTCGGAGAGGCCCTCGAGCACGTCGGCGCATCGCTCTCTGACGAACAGGCGCAGATCGAGCGCCACCTGATCGTTCCGCGAGCGCCCGGTGTGGAGGAAGCCGGCGACCTCGCCCAGGCGGCGGGTCAGCTCGGCCTCGACGGCCATGTGGACGTCCTCCTCGCCCGCGGGCACGAACACGCCCGCCTCGGCGTCCCGCCACAGACCGACCAGGCCCTCCTGGATGGTCCGCGCAGCCTCGGCCGGGACGATGGCTTGCCTGGACAGCATGGCGAGGTGGGCCATCGACCCGACCAGGTCCTCGCGCAGGAGCGCCCGGTCCTGCTCCAGCGAGCTGGAGAACGCGAGCACCTCGGGCAGGAGAGACGGCCCGCCGGCCGCGTCGGTCTTGGCGATCAAGCGCCTCCCCCGTGGAGGCGGCTGTATTCCTGGAGCTGCAGGCCGAGCAGGTTGATGAAGCCCTCGGCGGCCCGGTGATCGAACTTGTCCTCCCGCCCGTAGGTGGAGAGGAGCTTGTTGTAGACGCCGAACGGCGAGGTGCGCCCCACCACGCGGAGCGAGGCCTTGAACAGCTTCAGCGTGACCTCGCCGGTGACGAACTTGTTGTGCTCGTCGTTGAAGGCCTGGATGGCGCTGCGGAGCGGCGAGTACCAGAACCCGTCATAGGTGAGCTGGGCGAAGGTGGAGTCCAGCTGGGCCTTGGTCCGCGCGGAGAGGCCGAGGGTGGTGAAGCGCTCCAGGTCCTGGTGCGCGGTGATGAGCGCCACCGCCGCCGGACACTCGTAGGTCTCGCGGCTCTTGATGCCCACCACCCGGTTCTCCATCAGGTCGATCCGGCCCACGCCGTGGAGCCCGGCGAACTCGCCCACCTTGGCAATGAGCTGCGCGGCAGAGAGCTTCTCGCCGTTGACGCTCACCGGGTAGCCCGCCTCGAAGCCGACGCGGATCAGCCCCGGCTCGGCGGGGGCATCCTTCCACGACCTCGTCCAGGCGAACGCCTCCTCCGGAGGCTCGGTGTTGGGGTCCTCGAGGACGCCGCCCTCGATGCTCCGGCCCCAGAGGTTCTCGTCGATGCTGAAGGGGCTCTTGCGCGTGGTGGGCACCGCGATGCCGTGCTTGGCGGCGTAGTCCATCGCCTCGTCGCGGCTGATGTTCCGCTCGCGCTGCGGGGCGATGATCTTCAGCGCCGGGTCGAGCCCCTTCACCGCCAGATCGAACCGGACCTGGTCGTTGCCCTTTCCGGTCGCGCCATGGGCCACGGCAGTCGCGCCGTGGCGGTGGGCGACGTCCACCAGGTGCTTGGCGATCAGCGGCCTGCTCAGCGCAGCGCTGAGCGGATAGACGCCCTCGTAGAGCGCGTTGGCCTGCAGAGCGGGAAAGCAGAACTCCTTTGCGAACTCTTCCTTGGCGTCCACCATCTCCATCGCGATGGCGCCCGCTGCCTTCGCCCGCTCGGTCAACGCCCTTGCGTCGCGGGCCTCGCCCACGTCGGCGTGGCAGCACACCACGTCGTAGCCGTAGTCCGTGGAGAGGATCCGGACCAGAACCGAGGTGTCCAGACCTCCGGAGTACGCGAGGACGATCTTCTCTCTCTTCATGACCTTCTTCCCTTCCGTAGGAGTCCCTGGAGGACCCTGGTGAGCCTCGACGCCGAGGCGGCCTGCACCGGAGCGACGAACACCGTGTCGTCCCCGGCAATCGTTCCCAGCACCTCGGGCAGCCGCGCCTGGTCCAGCGCCAGCGCCACCGCCTGGGCAGCTCCGGGCGTGGTGTGCACCACGACCAGCGTGCCGTTGTCTCGCACGCCCCGTACCAGGGGGTCCAGCGCCTCCAGCACCCCTGGCGGCGAGGCGGCGCCCTCGGGAGGAAGCTCGTAGACGGTTCCTCCCTCGGCTGCCGGGGCGCGGCGTGCGCCGAGGCGTGCCAGGTCGCGGGAGAGCGTGCCCTGCGTCACGTCGAAGCCCTGGTCCGCCAGGAGCTCGCGCAGGTCCTCCTGGGTGGCGACCTTTTCGCCGCGGATGAGGCGGCGGATCGCCTCCCGCCGGGCCTCGGTGGTCTGCTCCTCGCGCGCTCTCATCCCGCGGTCACCAGGGTCCCGACGCCGTCGTCGGTGAAGAGCTCGGCGATGGTGGCGTGCGCCAGCCGTCCGTCGAGCACGTGAACCCGCTGCACCCCGCCGGCGAGCGCGCGGAGGATGGCGTGCACCAGCGGCCTGGTCTGCGGTGGCACCGCACCGTCGGCGAGCTGGTGCTGGAGGTCGTTCACCGTGAGCTGGTTGCGGACCTCGCCGCCGGAGACCAGGCCCTTGGCGTCCTGGAGCAGGATGAGCTTCGGCGCGCCGAGGGCGACCGCGACCTCCGCCGCGGCTCCTTCCGGCGACAGGTGCAGGGTCTCGCCTCCCGGCCCGATGCCCACCGGGGCGATCACCGGGAGGTAGTCCTTCTCCATCAGCATCTCCAGGAAGCCGCGATTCACCTCCCGGACCTCCCCCATGCGCTCGCCGAGGCCGAACGGCTCTACGGCCGGAACGGCGCGAAGCAGTGGCCCGTCCTTGCCGGAGACGCCCACCGCGCGTCCCCCACCGGCGTTGAGCAGCGCGACCAGGTCGCCGGTGATGCGGCCGGTCAGCACCATCTCCAGCACGTCGGGGTCGACGGGCGGCATTCCCTCCTCGGGAGGAACCGCGCCGTGCACCACCACCGGCCGGAGACCCACGGAGCGGAGGAGGCCCACGTCCTCGCAGAAGCTCGCCCGGAGCGAGCTCTTCCGGAGCCCCTCTCCGCCGTAGCCCAGCACACAGGTGGTCCCCGAGAAGCGGGAGATGTACCTGAGCGCCTCGACCAGCAGCGTCTGCTTGAAGCCGGGGCTGTAGCGGGTGAGCCGGTCCTCGCGCCGGACCGAGCCGTCGGCCTGGGGGACGATGAGCGAGGTGTAGTCGGCGTTGATCTTCACGTAGTCGTAGCTGAAGTCGCAGCCCCAGGCGGTCGCGGAGTCCTTCCCCGCCGCGAGCGCCACCTCGACGACGACCTCCGGCTCCCGCATCCGGGCCCGCAGCGTCTCCGGGTCGTGCGGCTGGGGCTTGCCCTCGCCGAAGACCCGGACGCCCTGGATGCGCACCTCGGCCATCTCCGGGTCCACCGGGTAGTCCTGGCTGCCGGCGCGGGCGCCCACGGTGGCCAGCACCCGGCCCCAGTTCGGGTCGGCCCCGAACAGCGCGGTCTTCACCAGCGGGGAGGCGGCGATGGCCTTGCTGAGGTCGCGGGCGATGGCGGTGCTCGGCGCCTGGGTGATCTCCACGGTGAGGAGCTTGGTGGCGCCCTCGCCATCGGCGGCGATGTCCCGCGCCAGCTCCGCGCAGACGTCGGTGAGGGCGGCGCAGAAGCTCTCGTAGTCCGGTCCCGCCTCACCGACCGGTGCGTTCGCCGCCATCCCGTTGGCCAGGGCGAACACGCAGTCGTTGGTGCTCATGTCCCCGTCGACGACGACGGCGTGGAAGCTGGCATCCACCGCGCTCCGCAGCGCCCGGGCGAGCACCGGCGGCGGAACGACTGCGTCGGTGCACACCACGGCGATCATCGTCGCCATCTGCGGGGCGATCATCCCCGACCCCTTGGCCAGCCCGAGGATGCTCACCTCGCGCCCGCCCAGGTGAAGCGACCGGCGGGCCACCTTGGGATGGGTGTCGGTGGTCATGATCGCCTCGGCCGCGGGCTCGCAGCTCGCGCCGAGCGACTCGACCAGCCGCGGCAGTCCCTGGGTGATCTTCTCCACGGGGAGCGGGACGCCGATGACGCCGGTGCTGGCGGTGAAGGCGGACTCCGGTGGAATCCGCAGCGCGGCGCCGAGCGCCCGGCGGACATGCTCCACGTCCTTGCGGCCCTGCTCGCCAGTGAGGGCGTTGGCGTTGCCGCTGTTGACCAGGATGGCCTGGACGCCGGTCGCAGGGAGCCGGGGCTCGGCGTCCTGCACCGGGGCGGCCTGGGCGCGGTTGATGGTGAAGCAGCCCGCGGCCGAGGCCGGCACGTCGCTCACCACCAGGGCGAGGTCCTTCCTCGCCGGCTTGATGCCCGCGTGGAGACCCGCGAACCGGAAGCCCTGCACGTTCACGGCGAGACTCCAAGGGCGGGCTCGAGCGCGGTGCGCTCGGGGAGCCCCAGCAGGAGGTTGAGGTTCTGGACCGCCTGGCTCGCGGCGCCCTTGAGGAGGTTGTCGATCGAGGAGACCACCACCACCCGGCCCGGATCGAAGGGCGAGTCGGCGGTGGACACCGACACCGCGGCGCGGGCTGTGCCGACCGTCCGGGCGATGGAGACCTGCTCCGGCGTATCCAGCACCTCGACCAGCGGCTCGTCCCGGTAGGCCGCCCGGAGCGCTTCCGCCGGCGCGGTCGCGGCGATGCCGGGCGCCAGGCGCGCCGAGGCCGTGGAGAGAATTCCCCGCTTGATGGGCAGAAGGTGCGGGGTGAAGGTGAGCCGGACGGGCTTGCTGGCGCCGCGCGCGAGGGACTGGGCGATCTCCGGGGTGTGCTGGTGGCGGAGCACCTTGTAGGGCCGGACGTCGTCGGCAACCTCGCAGAAGCTGTAGGCCTCGGTGGCCTGCCGACCCGCGCCGGAGACGCCCGAGGCGGCGTCGATGACGATGGACTCCTCGGCGAGGAGCCCGGCGCGCAGCAGCGGCACCAGCGCCAGCGCGGCTGCCGTGGGATAGCAGCCGGGATTGGCCACCAGCCGGGCGGAGGCGATGGCCTTGCGGTCCGCGAGCTCGGGAAGACCGTAGACCGCTCGCTCCAGCAGCGCGGGCGCCCGGTGCTCGAAGCCGTAGTGCCTCGGGTACGCGGCGGGATCGGCGAGCCGGAAGGCGCCCGAGAGGTCCACCACCTTCACCCCGCGCTCCAGCAGGGTGGGCGCGAGCTCCAGCGAGGCCTCGGCGGGAGTGGCGAGCAGCACCGCCACGCAGCCCTCGGACGCCTTCAGCGCCTGGGAGCTCGGGACGTAGGCGAGCGCGCCCACCGACCCGCCGATACCGGTCCGCGCGCGGACGGTGGTGCCCTCCCAGCGGTCGCTGGCGACGAAGCGGACCTCCACTCCGGGATGAGCGGCGAGGACGCGGCAAAGCTCGATACCGGAGTAGCCGGAGCCCCCGACCACCCCGATGGCATACTTATGCATGAGATCTGCATATCTATACGCACACGCCCGCAGGCGCAAGTGACGTCTGTGTGCAGAGCTCGGGGAGGGGCGGTGAGCGTCAGCGCCGCGGCTCGACCACCCGAAGGGCGACCTCGGCAGCGGCCTCGAGCTCCTGGCGGCGCACGCCGGCGCGGGCGAGGACCGCGAGGCCGTGGCCCTGGGCGGCGAAGAAGCGCGCCAGGGCCCGCACGTCCTCGCGCGCGGCAATCTCCGGATCGCGAGCGAGCGCTGCCTGCAAGCGGTCGGTGGAGGCACGGACCCCGGCGAGGACCTGATCGCGGAGCGCGTCGGGCCCGGTGCCGCAGGAGTACAGAGCGCCGATCAGCAGGCACCCGCGCGGACCTTCGGGCCGGGTCCCCATCCGGATGAGGGCCATGAACCAGGCCCGGACCGCCGCCGCACCCTTGGTTGGAGGCGCGAGCGCGCCCTCGATGAGGGTGTTGACGTTCTCCCGGTACCGGTCGATCACCGCGGAGAACAGCTGCGCCTTGTCTCCGAAGGTGGCGTAGAGGCTCGCCCGGTTCACCCCCAGCGCGTCCACCAGATCCTGGACGCTGGTCGCCTCGTACCCGCGCGTCCAGAAGACCTCCGTCGCGCGGTCGAGCGCCTCGTCGACGTCGAACTCCCGCGGGCGAGCCATGTGGAACGGAGTGTAACCCCTGGATTTCCGGGCCGCAGCGCTCGTCACACCGATTTTGTGGAACGATCGTTCCATAACTCGCATCCAAGGGCCCGCATCCGGTTCCAGGGCCTCCCGCTCCGGACGGATGCAAGGGAGCAAGACGAGCCATGAAGCGATTCGAGTCGAAGGTGGTGCTGGTCCTCGGTGGCAATGCCGGCATCGGCCGCGCCACGGCGGAGGCGTTCGCCCGTGAGGGGGCGAAGGTGGTCGTCGCGGGTCGCCGAGAAGATCAAGGCGTGGCGGTGGTGCAGGCCATCCAGAAGGCCGGCGGAATCACGAAGTTCATCCGCACCGACGTCTCCCGGGACGCGGACGTGAAGGCGGTCGTCGACGCGACGGTGAAGGAGTTCGGGCAACTCGACGTGGTGTTCAACAACGCCGGGGTCGACGGGAAGATGGGTCCCATCGGCGGGCTCGGCACCGCCGACTTCGACGAGACGTTCGGGATCAACGTGAAGGGCACCTGGCTGGTGATGAAGCACGCCCTGCCCCATCTGGTGAAGACGAAGGGAACCATCGTCAACAATGGTTCGGTGGTCGGGGAGGTCGGCTTCCCGGACAGCTCCATCTACTCGGCGAGCAAGGGCGCGGTGCATGCGCTCACCCGGGCCGCGGCCATGGAGTTCATCCCTCAGGGAGTGCGGGTCAACGCAGTCGCGCCGGGGCCCATCGAGACCGACATGGCTTTCCGGGTGTTCGGCGGGGTCGATTCGCTTCGCGAGCGTGCCAAGCAGTTCGTCCCGACGGGCGCTCCCGGGGTGGTCGACGACATCGCTGCCGCGGTCCTCTACCTCGCCTCGCCCGAGTCGCGCTTCGTGGTGGGGCAGGTCCTGCTCGTCGACGGTGGGCTGACCGCGCGCTGAGGTACATCCCGGGGCGCCTCTGCGGACGGCTGAAGCGTTTCTCCACTGCCCCGCGGTGGACGCCGCGGGACGGCTGGCGCAGCTGGACCGAGGTCGCATGCCCTGGCGGGCACGGGGCGACGAGGATCCCGTGCTCGCCAGGGCAGTGTACGCCCGGGCAACGCCGAACCTGCTGGATCTAGGGCCGGCGACTTGCGCCTATCCGGCCTTCCGCCCCCGCGAGAGCAAGCGCGGCATCATCAGCCGTGGCGTGGCTCGCTCACCGGAGGCCATCGGCAGGCAGAAGCCCAAGGTCGTTCCGAAGCCCGGCTCGCTCTGGACGAAGGTCGTTCCGCCGTGGGCCTCGACGATCCCCTTGACGATCGACAGCCCCAGACCGGTGCCCCTCGACGCCTGTCCGCTCCAGTACGGCTCGAACACCCGCCCCATCACCTCGGGATCGATCCCCGGCCCGTCGTCCGAGACGGAGCACCGGGCCCAGCTTTCCTGCACCGAGGCCCTCGCGGTGATGGTTCCGTTCGTCGGCGCGAACTTCACCGCGTTGGCGAGAAGGTTCGAGATGACCTGGAGCAGCCGTTCCCGGTCGCCGTGTACTTGTAGAGCCGGGGGGACCTCCACCCGGAGCGTCTGTGACTTCTCCTCGGCCAGCGGCCGGAAGGTGTCGGCGACCTCGTGGACGAGAGCGCTCAGATCCTGAGGCTCGCGCACCAGCGAGAGGTGACCGGTGCGGATGGTGGACGCGTCCAGAAGATTGGTGATCATGGATTCCAGCCGCTGCGCGCATCGCGCGACGAACTCGCCGTGCTTGCGGGCTCCAGGGCCGAGCTGGTCCGGCGGCTGCAGCAGGAGCTGCCGCGTCCCGAGGCGAAGCGCACCGAGAGGATTTCTGACGTCGTGTGAGACGATGGCCAGCAGCTCCTGCTCGGCGTTCAGCGCCTCCGCGCGCTCCCTGCTCGTCGCCGCGAGCACCTGGGTCGTGATGCTTGCCACGGCCATGAAGATCTGCAGCTTCAGGAGGCTCGAGTCCGTCGTCGGCCCGATGAACGGACCATGTCCCGAGAGCGTGCCCCAGATGGCGAAGACCGAGATGACCAGGATCGTCGCCGTCCCCCCGCGAGGACCGAAGCGCACCGCGGCCCAGATCAGGACGGGGAACAGGAGATGGGCCTGCCGGAAAGCGGCCGCGTCCGCAGCCGGGCTCAGGACGAACAGGAACCAGCTCAGCCCCACCGCCGTGGCCGCCAGCGCGAGCCCCTCGAGAGCTCGACGAGCCGAGAGCGGGATCCGCCCGAGACCGCTCCAGGTCAGGAGCAGCGGCGCGACGACCAGGTCTCCGAGCACGTCTCCCACCCACCATGCTCGCCAGGTGTCGGCCAGCTGACCCGGCCCGACGATCCCCACTCCCCGGAGCACCGCCACGCCAACGGTTGCGCTGACGGTGGTGCTCAGGCCGGCAC
>JBKPMY010000344.1:0-25865 GCA_046732375.1 Myxococcota bacterium | reverse complement strand
GGCCGGATCTTGCCGGTCCGCACCAGGAACTGGCCGAGCCGGTCCGAGAGGAGGTTGGAGAGCGCGAACACCGGCATCCCGCCCTCGAAGTAGACGACCTTCTTCACCTGTCCCCGCTGCACGCCCAGCTCACCCGTCTCGCGGGTCTGGAAGAAGGCGGTGATGAGCGAGGGGAGGTTGTCGCGGAGCTCGCCGCGGCGGAGCGCCTTGCTCGGCGGAGGCGCCACAGGGGCGCCGGCCGGGCGGGTCCGCACCAGCGTGTCGGGGTGGCGCTCCATCGGTCTCGCGCGGAGATCGGCCCCGTGGAGCTCGGCGCTGCCGTCACTGGCCCCGTGGCTGACCTTGATCTTGCCGGTGAGCTCCATCGTGTCCGGCTGGTCTTCTTCCTCGATGTCGATGTCCAGCTCGACCTCGAACTCCTCGGTGCCCCCGGACGAGCTGAGGGGCGCGGCCGGGACGTGCTGGGCCACCGCCTCGAGGAGCTTCCGCGCCTCGAACGGCTTCTCGAACCACGCCACCGCGCCGTGCTTCTGCTTCGCCTCGGCGCCGTGCTTCCCGCCCTTGAAGACGCCGGTCACGAAGATGACCGGGAGCTGCGGGAACTCCTTCCGGAGTTGATCGGCGAGGTGGTACCCCATCAGGTCCGGCAGCAGCACGTCGAGCACGGCCAAGGCAGGCGCGTTGCCACGGGCGACGTCCAGGGCCTGCTTGGCCTTGGAGGCCGACACCACGTCGTAACCCGCGTCCTCGAACAGGTGCGTCAGGAGCGAGAGCAGCTCCAGGTTGTCGTCGACGACGAGCAGGCGCGGGCGCGGCATATGTCGTGACGACGTTAACAAATCCATCTCACGGCAGAGGATTTCCGGCCGCGTAGGCGACGCGCCCACTCGCTGCGACACATCGTTGCCACCGCAGCGGCACGACCGCGACCGGGTGGCATTCCAGCCTGGGCGTTGCGATGAGCCGTGCTTGACCTGCTCTCGGTCCCGCGCCCACGCTGGCGGAAGCACGGGGCAGGGCTCGGGCGACATTGATCGGGATGAAGCGGAGCTGGGTGGCGGGGTTTCTCGGGATGTGGACGGCGTGCGCACCCGCCGGGCATGGGAATCGGCCCCCCGCGCCCGAGCCGGCGCCGTCACAGGCGATGATCGCCACCCTCGGGTTCGACCAGGCGGTCCGGATGGGAAGCGACTACGTCCGGCAGTCGGCGGGAGTGGGGGACGCCGTGCTCTTCTCCAGCCAGGAGCTGCCGGCGGGATTGCTCCTGCTCACCTTCGATCTCGGCCCGGGCAAGTTCCCCGTCCGCGTGACGGTGGACCGCGTCAACGGGCAGGTGACGGGGATGGAGACCGTCCAGGGAGTCAGACAGCCGGCGCAGCAGTAGCGCTTGCGGCGGTAGCGCTTGACGGAGGCGAAGCCGGAGCCACAGGCTTCGCGGTCGTGCGCTTCCGCCCCTCCGGCTGGCTCGGCGTGCTGCTCCTCTGCGCAGGATGCGCCTCCGCCGGCCGCGGCGATCGGCCCCCCGCGCCCGGTCCGGCGCCCTCTCCCGGAGCCATCACCAGCCTCGGCTTCCAGGGTGCGGTGAGGGCGGGCAGCGACTACGTGGTGGCCAACACCAACGTGCAGAATCCCACGCTCACCCGGAGCGAGACCCTGCCCAGCGGGATGCTCCAGCTCGACTTCGACCTCGGACCGGGAGTGCCCGAGCCGGTGCGGGTGACAGTGGACCCGAATCAGGGAACGGTCCATTCGCTCGAACCGGTACAGCAGATCCCCGGCATCACCACCCCGGCCAAGACCCAGTAGTTGCGCGGGCCCCGCTCTCTCCGCTACGTGACCCCCTTCCTCTGCAGCGAAGGGTGATCGAACCGTCATGGCCGAGAAGCTGACCCCTCGGGAGAAGAACTTCTCCGAGTGGTACGTGGATGTGGTCCTCAAGTCGAAGCTCGCCGACTACTCGGACGTCAAGGGCTGCATGGTCATCCGGCCGAACGGCTACGCGATCTGGGAGAACATCCAGCGCGGGCTGGACGGGATGTTCAAGGCGACCGGCCACAGGAACGCCTACTTCCCGCTGCTGATCCCCGAGAGCTTCCTCCGCAAGGAAGCCGAGCACGTGGAGGGCTTCGCTCCTCAGCTGGCGGTGGTGACCCATGCCGGGGGGAAGAAGCTCGAGGAGCCCTACGTCATCCGCCCCACCTCCGAGACCATCATCAACTCGATGTTCGCCCGCTGGATCCAGAGCTACCGGGACCTCCCGCTGCTCCTGAACCAGTGGGCCAACGTGATGCGGTGGGAGATGCGCACCCGGCTGTTCCTCCGGACCACCGAGTTCCTGTGGCAGGAAGGGCACACCTGCCACGAGACGGAGGCCGAGGCCGAGGAGGAGACGCTCCGGATGCTGGAGGTGTACCGGACCTTCGCCGAGGAATGGATGGCCATGCCGGTAATCGCCGGCCTGAAGTCGGACTCGGAGAAGTTCGCCGGGGCGGTCCGCACCTACAGCATCGAGGCGATGATGCAGGACAAGAAGGCGCTGCAGGCCGGTACCAGCCACAACCTGGGGCAGAACTTCGCCCGCGCCTTCGGCACCCAGTTCCAGGGCCGCGACGGCCAGCAGCACTTCGTCTGGCAGACCTCGTGGGGGGCGTCGACCCGGCTGATCGGCGGCCTGGTGATGACCCACTCGGACGACGCAGGGCTGGTCCTTCCGCCGAAGCTGGCTCCCACGCACGTGGTGATCGTGGTCATCGGCAAGGGGGAAGAGCGCGGTCCGGTGGTCGCGAAGGCGCAGGCAGTGGCCGAGGACCTCCGGAAGGCGGGCCTCTCGGTGCTGGTGGACGACGACGAGAGCAAGGGCCCGGGCTTCAAGTACTTCGAGTACGAGCTGGCCGGCGTCTGCCTGCGCATGGAGCTCGGACCCAAGGACCTGGCGAAGGGCGCCTGCGTGCTCGTCCGCCGCGACGACCGCAGCAAGGAGCCCGTCCCCCTGGATCAGGCCGTGGCGGTGGCGAGGGCCAAGCTCGATGCCATGCAGAAAGCGTTGCTCGAGCGGGCACGGGCCTTCCGGCAGGCGAACACCTTCCTCGTGGGCTCCCTGGAGGAGATGAAGAAGCGGGCCGACGACGGTTTCCTGGTCGCCCAGTGGTGCCTCGCCCCGGCGTGCGAGGCCCGCATCAAGGAGGAGACCGGGGGCGTGACCTCCCGGAACCGTCCGTTCGATCTCCAGTCGGAGCCGGGGCCCTGCGTGGTCTGCGGCAGCCCGAGCCCCGGCGCCTGGGTGTGGGGGAAGGCGTACTGAGCGCCGTTCGCTGCGGTCCGGTCGGGCGTGCGCGCCGGACGTACTAGCGTGCGCTTCCCCCTGGAGGACGTCAGGACATGGTGACGACCCGTCGTGCGCTCAGGACCTGCGTCCTTCTCGCGTTTCTCCCCTCGCTCGCGGTGGCCGGGACCACCGAACGCCTCGCCCTGGTGACAGCCAACGGTCGCATCGGGACGCTGGTGGTGACCACCGAGGGGCGCACGGTGGACGTGGACTGGCGGGTCGACGACAACGGCCGCGGGCCCAAGATCCGCGAGCACATCGTCCTCGGGCCAAACGGGCTGCCCACCTCCCGGATCATCGAGGGCACCTCGACCTTCGGCGCGCCGGTCAAGGAGTCGTTCAAGGTCGAGGGCACTCACGCCCGATGGACCAGCCTCGACGACCAGGGCGAGGCGGCAGCGGGCGAGGCGCTGTACGTGGACAATCGGGGAAGCCCCTGGGCGCTGATGCACTTCGTCCGGATCCTTCTCGGGAGCAAGGGACTGACCCGGCCCGGGCTGCCCTCGGGCACCCTCCGTCTGCAGAAGCTCCGGCAAGTGACCCTCGGGCCGTCGAAGGAGCGGCTTCAGGCCTACGCTCTCTGGGGAACCTCGCTGGGAAGCCCCACCCTGCTCCTCCTTCGCGGCACCACGCTGGTTGCGTCGGTCAGCCCGTACGCGGCGCTGACTCGCGAGGAGCACCAGGGCCGATTCGCCGAGCTCTCGGGGGTGGCGCGCGAGCTGAATGCGGAGCTCCTCCGCGATCTGGCGAGACGACTCACTCACCGGGTCGATGGTCCGGTCTGGATCACCGGCGCACGACTGTTCGACCCGGTCACCGGCACCGTCACCAGCGGGCAGAACGTGGTGGTCTTCCGCGATCGCATCGTCGGGTTGCGCCCGGACTCGCCCCCCGCCGGAGCAACGGTGATCGACGCGAAGGGCGGAACGCTCCTCCCCGGTCTCATGGATTCCCATGCCCACATGGGCGACTGGGACGGGCTCCTGGACATCGCTTGCGGAGTGACTCACGTCCGGGACGCGGGAAACGACAACACCTCGATCCTGGCGCTGATGCCGCGCTTCGATTCGGGCGAGCTGGTCGGCCCCCGCGTCTTCGCCAGCGGCTTCCTGGAGGGAAAGTCGGCCTTCAACGCGTCGGGCGGCTTCACGGTGCACAGCGTGGAGGAGGCGGTGGACCGGGTGCGCTGGTACGCGGACCACGGCTTCTGGGGAATCAAGATCTACAACTCGATGCCGCCTGCCTTCGTGAAGCCGATGGCTGCCGAGGCCCACCGTCTGGGGCTCCATGTCTCGGGACACGTCCCGGCGTTCATGACTGCCGAGCAGGCCATTCGCGACGGGTACGACGAGGTCAACCACATCAACCAGCTCCTGCTGATGTTCGTGCTCCGGCCGGGAGAGGATCCGCGCACGCCACTGCGCTTCACGGTGATCGGCGAACGGCTGGCGGACCTCGATCTCCAGGGGGCGGAGTTTCGGCGGGTCGTCCAGCTGATGAAGGAGCGCCGGACGACGCTCGACCCGACCGTGGCCACCTTTGCTCCGCTGCTCGTGGCCCGCCCGGGAAAGGGTGCTCCCACGGACGCCCCGTGGCTCGACCACGTGCCCGCCCCGGTCCAGCGGGACCGGAGGACGCTCTCCCTGGACCTGAAGCCGGAGCAGTACGACCGCTACGACGCGAGCTGGAAGAAGCTCCAACAGGTATTGGTGACGCTCCATCGCGAGGGAATCCCGCTCGTTCCAGGAACGGACGACGTGCCCGGATTCGTGCTCCACGGAGAGCTGGAGTCGTGGGTGGCCGCAGGCCTGACGCCTGTCGACGCGCTCCGGGCGGCGACCCTCGGCGGCGCGCGCTTCCTCGGACGCGAGGCCGAGCTGGGCACCATCGCCGTGGGCAAGCGGGCCAGCCTCTATTTGGTGGAAGGCGATCCGCTGACCGACATCCGCGCCATCCGCCGGGGGCGACTGGTGGTGAAGGATGGCGCGCTGTTTTTCCCCGAGGAGATCCACGCCGCATTACAGGTAAGCCCGTTCGCTCCCCGGGCAGATTTGAAATCCGGCGCGGTCGCCTCACCGGCGAGCCACTGACCCGGGAGGGGCGAACGTCGAGACGATCCAGGTGGTTTCGGCGTTAGCATCGGGCCGTGCGGCTGTTCCTCGCCGGCGTGGTTCCGGACGTGGTCAAGCAGACACTGCATGCGCAGCTCGAGCCGGTGCGCGCGGCGACGCCGCAGGCGCGCTGGCTGCCCCCGGAGACGCTCCATCTGACGCTGCTGTTCCTCGGCTCGGTCCCGGACGCGACGGTCCCCCTGCTCCGCGAGGCATTCGGGGCCACGTGCGGCCGGCACCGGGCAGTCCGCCTCGAGCTCGGCGGGATGGAGACCTTCGGCCCCGCTCGCTCGCCCAGGGTGCTGGCCACCGCGCTGTCCGGCCAGGTCGAGGGGCTGCAGGCACTGGTCAGCGACGCTCGGCGGACGGCAGAGCCGCTGGTCGCGCTCGAGCCCGATCGGCCCTTCCGTCCGCACCTCACCGTGGCCCGGGCACGCTCGGCGCACGGGGACCTCCTTCTCGGGCGCTGCCGCTCGGCGCTCGCTCGCGGACTTCAGGGGGCGTTCGTGCTCCGGGAAATCGCGCTGGTGAAGAGCGACACCCTGGCCTCGGGCGCCGTGCACACCGAGATCGCCCGCTGGACGCTCGCCGAGCCGAGCTGACGCGCTTCGCTCCGGGTGAACGACGCGGAAGTGTCCGTCTTGTCATGCGGATCCGCAGCGACCCACGCGCCTTGACGCACCGGACACCCGCTTTACGTTGCTGGCGCTCGAGATTCAGAGGCGAGCCAATCTTCGAATCAGAGGAGCAGGACACATGAGCATTCAGCGATGGAACCCCGCGCGTGACTTCGCGCGGCTGCAGGACGAGGTGAACCGGCTGTTCGACACCAACCTGGGCCTGACCCGGAGCGGTGAGTCCTACGGCTGGACCCCCGCGGTGGACGTCTTCGAGGACACCGAGGGCGTGACCTTCAAGTTCGACCTCCCCGAGGTCGAGGGGAAGGACGTGGACGTCCGCCTCGAGGACGGCACACTCACCGTTCGCGGTGAGCGCAAGCTCGAGCGCGAGGACAGGCGCGAGGGCTATCACCGGATCGAGCGCGCCTACGGCACGTTCGCCCGGAGCTTCAGCCTCCCCGCCACCCTGGACCCGGAGAAGGTCACCGCCGAGTACAAGAACGGCGTGCTGCGGATCTTCGTTCCCCGGCGGTCCGAGGCGAAGCCGAAGAGCGTCAGCGTCAAGGTGAACTAGGCCGGGGTCTTCCTCGGCCGCGCCGGCAACGCTTCGCCGGCGCTCGCGCCCACCCGGCCCTGTTGGGTCGTGGTGGGCGCGTTCGTTTTCGCGCCGCCGGTCACTCTCCCAGGTAGGCCTTGCGGATCTGCGGCGCGGCGAGCAGCGCCTTCCCCTGCCCTCGCATCACCACCTCGCCAGTCTCCAGGACGTAGCCGAAGTGGGCGAGGTTGAGCGCGAGGTGGGCGTTCTGCTCCACCAGGAGGATGCTCACCCCGCGGGCGTTCACCTCGCGGAGGATGCGGAAGATGGTCTCCACCACCTGCGGCGCGAGGCCGAGCGACGGCTCGTCGAGCAGCAGGAGCTTCGGCCGGCTCATCAGCGCCCGGCTGATGGAGAGCATCTGCTGCTCGCCGCCAGACAGCGTCGCCGCCTGTTGCCTGGTCCGCTCGCGTAGCCGGGGGAAGAGCCCGAACACGTACTCGAGGTCCTGCTTGATCTCTACGGTGTCGCGCCGGAGGTACGCGCCGAGCTCGAGGTTCTCCAGCACCGTGAGGTTGAGAAAGATGCCGCGCCCCTCCGGAGCATGGGCCATCCCCTTGGGGACGAGGAGGTTCGACTTCAGCCCCTGGATCTCCTGCTCGGCGAGGTGGATCTTCCCCGAGCGGGGCTTCAGCATCCCGGAGATGGCGCGGAGGGTGCTCGTCTTCCCGGCACCGTTGGCCCCGATGAGCGCCACCACCTCGCCCTGCCCCACCGCCAGCGACACCCCATGCAGCGCGGTGATCGCCCCGTAGGAGACGTGCAGGTCCTGCACCTCGAGCAGTCGCGGCCGCGCCTCACGCGTTCCCAGCGTTGCCGGCGCGCTCATGTGGCTGGCGTCTCCGAGGTGGGCGTGGCGGGAGGAACGGGCATCCCGTGGGCGGCCAGGTAGCTGTCGCCGAGGTAGGCCTCGATGACCTTGGGGTCCTGGCGCACACGCTCCGGCACGCCGCAGGCGATGGTCACCCCGTGGTCGAGCACGGTGATGTTCTCGCAGATCCCCATCACCAGCTTCATGTCGTGCTCGATCAACAGGATGCCGAGCGAGAACTGGTCCCGGAGCTGGCGAATGAGGACCATCAGGTCCCCTTTCTCCCGGGTGTTCATCCCCGCCGCCGGCTCGTCGAGCAGCAGCACGCTGGGGCGGGTCCCGAGCGCGCGGGCGATCTCCAGGCGTCGCTGCTCGCCGTAGGGGAGGTTCCTCGCCTCCTCGTCCCGGCGGTGGGAGAGGCCCATCACCTTCAACAGTTCCTCGGCGCGCCGGGTGATCTCCGCCTCCTCCTTCTGGAAGCCCGGGGTGAGGAGGATCGCCCTCCACCAGTCCACGTAGTTGTTGAGCGCATCCATCGCGCTCGCCACCGGGCTGTTGCCCGAGGAGCGGCGGCGCAGCCCGTCGATGCGGGCCCGGGAGAAGACCGGTCGCTCGTCGGAGAGGCAGGCCACTCGCACGTTGTCGAGCGCGGTGAGCGCCCGGAAGAGGCGGATGTTCTGGAAGGTCCGCGCCAGTCCGAGGTGGTTGATCTGGTGCGGCTGCCGCCCGTTCACCCGCTCGCCACAGACGTGGATGTCCCCGTGGGTTGGCGCGTAGACGCCGGTGAGGATGTTGAAGGCGGTGGTCTTCCCGGCACCGTTTGGCCCGATGAGCCCCTTCAAATCCCCCCGGCGGATCTCGAGATCGAAGCCGTGCAGCGCCCGCAGGCCACCGAACTCGATGCCCGCCTTAGCCACCTGGAGCAGGACCTCGCCGCTCACGTCAGCCCCTTCCGCGTCCCCGGCCACCAGCGGGGGAGCACGTCCCAGATCTCCTTGGTCCCGAACAGGCCCTGGGGGCGGACCAGCATGAGGATCACCAGCAGGATCCCGTAGATCGGCATCCGGATCTGATCGACCTTCTGGGCCAGCGAGGCGTCGGCGCCGATGTTCAGGAAGAGCGACCGGAGCGCCTCCGGGAGCAGGGTCAGGACCATTGCGGCGACGATTGCCCCGGTGGTGCTCCCCAGACCCCCGGCCACCACCATCACCACCACCTCGATGCTCTTCACGAAGGTGAACGAGCCGGGGTTGATGATCGGCACGAAGTGGGCGAACAGCCCGCCCGCCACCCCGGCGAAGAACGAGGAGATGACGAAGGCCCGCACCTTGTAGCCGGTGGTGTTCACCCCCATCGCCTCGGCCGCCACCTCGTCCTCGCGGATGGCCCACAAGCTGCGACCGTGGGCGCTGCCCACGATGCGTCGGGCGACCAGCACCACCAGGAACACGCAGAACCAGACGGCGAACAGGCTCGAGGTCTGGGGGATGCCCGTGAGGCCGAGCGCCCGGCCGAACACGTCCAGGTTCTGGACGATGACCCGGATGATTTCCCCGAACCCCAGGGTGACGATGGCCAGGTAGTCGCCGCGGAGCCGGAGCGAGGGCAGTCCGACGATGAAGCCGCAGATCGCCGCGGCCATTCCCCCGGCCAGCAACGTGCCCACGAACTGCACCTGGTCCGAGACCACCGCCGGTAGCCCGGCGATTGCGACGTCCTTGAGGAGGAGGCTCAGCTTCCCGGCGGTGTACGCGCCCACCGCCATGAACCCCGCGTGGCCAATGGAGAACTGGCCGGTCATCCCGTTCACGATGTTCAGGGACACCGCGAGGATGACGTTCACACCGACGATCGACGCCAGGTACACGAAGAAGGGCAGGTGCCCGAGCGTGAGCTGGAGCACCACCAGCACCGCGATGGCGATCAGCACCGGGGACAGCCCGCGGAGCCAGGTGGGCACGGCTACACCTTCTCCGCCGTCACGCGGCCGAACAGACCGCCCGGCCGGACGAGCAGGACCACGATCAGGAAGCCGAAGGCCACCGCGTCACGCCAGCTGCTCGACGAGTAGCCGACGACGAACTCCTCCACCAGGCCCAGCAGGAGACCTCCCACGACCGCTCCAGGCACATTGCCGATGCCTCCGATGACCGCGGCGACGAAGGCCTTCAGGCCCACGTACAGCCCCATCAGCGGCTGGATGGCGGTGTCCTTGATCGCATAGAGGATGCCCGCGCCCGCTGCGAGCGCGCTCCCCAGCATGAAGGTGAGGGCGATGATCCGGTCCACCGGGATGCCCATCAGCGCCGCCGTCCGGTGATCGAAGGAGACGGCGCGCATCGCCCGGCCGAACCGGGTCCGGTACACCAGCCCCTGGAGGATCAGCATCAGCCCGATGGCGATGGCCAGGCTGATGACCTGCCAGTTCCAGATGACCACCGCGCGGTCCCCGACGATCAGCCACTCGCGCGGAGAGATGATCTCCGGGAACGCCCGCGGCGCCGCGCCGGGCAGCGGCCCGAAGTCGAGCTGGAACCCGTAGGACAGCGTGAAGGAGATGCCGATGGCGGTGATCAGCGCGGTGAGCCGCGGCTTGTCCCGGAGCGGACGGTAGGCGAAGCGCTCGATGAGAAAGCCCAGGACCGCGCAGGCGATCATCGCCGCGAGGAAGATGACCAGCACCCCCCACAGCGACGACTGGTGCTCGTACCCCAGCTTCTGGGCCACGCCGTAGCCCAGGAAGGCCCCCACCATCATCACGTCGCCGTGGGCGAAGTTGATGAGCTTCAGCACCCCGTAGACCATCGTGTAGCCCAGGGCCACCAAGGCGTAGATGGTGCCGGCGGCGACCCCGTTGATGAGGTGCTGCGTGAAGTCCGACATCAGGGGGCGATGGTGGCCACGTACTTCGTCTTGCCCTTGCCGACCTCGAGGACCACCGCGGGCTTGGTGGCGTTGCGCTTGTCATCCAGGGTGATGTTGCCGGTCACCCCCGGGAAGCTCTTGGTCTGGGCGATCGCGTCACGGATCGCCGCCCGGTCGAAGCTGGGAGCGCGCTTGATGGCGTCCACCGCCACCTTGGCCGCGTCGTAGCCCAGCGCGGCCAGCGAGTCGGGGACCGAGCCGAACGCCGCCTTGTAGTCGGCGATGAACTTCTGGATCTGAGGATTGGGATCGTCGGGGCTGTAGTGGTTGCTGAAGTAGCTACCCTCGATGGCCGCGCCGCCCAGCTCGAACAGCTTCTCGCTGTCCCAGCCGTCTCCACCCATCAGCTTCGCGGTGATGCCCAGCTCCCGGGCCTGGCGGGCGATGAGCCCGACGTCGTTGTAGTAGCCAGGGATGTAGATGGCGTCCGGCGAGGCCCGCTTGATGGCGGTCAGCTGGCTGCGGAAGTCAGTGCTCCCCTTGGTGTAGGTCTCACGGGCGACGATCTTCCCGCCCATCTCGGTGAACTTGCGCTCGAAGACGTCCGCCAGGCCCTGGCTGTACGCCGAGCCGAGATCGCGCAGCACCGCCACCTTGTTGATCTTGAGGTTGTCGTGGGCGAACTTCGCCATCACATAGCCCTGGAAGGGATCGATGAAGCAGACGCGGAAGATGTAGTCGCCGATCTCCGTCACCTTCGGGTTGGTGGAGGCGTTGGAGATCATCGGCACCTTGGCCGGCTGCGCCTTCTCGGCCATGGCCATGGAGTTGCTGCTCGCCACCTCGCCCAGGATCAGGAGCACGTTGTCCTGGTTGATGAGGCGGTTGGCCGCCTGGGCAGCCTCCTCGGGCTTGCTCTGGTTGTCGTAGACCCGGATCTCGATCTTCTTGCCCTTCACCCCGCCGGCGGCGTTCACCTCGCGGATCGCGAGCTCGATCGCGTTCCGCGTGGAGATGCCGAAGGTGGCCTCGGAGCCGGTGAGCGAGCCCACCTCGCCGAGCAGGATGGTGTCGCCGGTGACGCCGGGCGTTCCTCCGGCAGGCGCCGCAGCGGTCCCGCCGCTGGGGGCAGACGGGGGAGGGGGAGCGGAGGCCTTCTTCTCGCAGCCGACGAGGGCGAGGGCACAGCTGGTCAGCACTGCGGCGAGGGCAGAGCGCATGGGGACCTCGTGGCGTCGAGGGAGCAAGCCGCGGTCTTGTAGGTGGACTGTCCGAGGACGGTCAAGGTGAAGCGTCGGACCTCCCCGCCCGGCGCCGCAGATACTCGGCCCCGAGGGTGAGGAGGATCCCCCCGAGGGCGACGCAGGCCACCAACAGGGGGGCGAACACGATGGTCAGTGCAGCCAGCGGGTCGGACTGGATGTCGAAGCTGTGCGCCGCCCAGACCAGCGCCCCCGCGGTGACCAGCGCGGTGAAGAGCGGGAAGCGTCCCCCGGGGCCGCGCGACGCCCAGAACGCGCCCACCACCAGGCCGGGGAAGGCCAGCCAGGCGACCTCGAACACCGCCTGGCCGACGGTGGCGGGGAGGTTCCTCCGAGGGGAGAAGCCCACCGCGATGGTGAGGAACCAGACCGCCACCGCGCCGAGCGCGCAGGCGACGACCTTCTGGGCCGAGCTCCGGGGACCACGCATGTCTCTCGTCCCTTAGCTCAAGGGGCCCGGGCCCAGTCCAGGGCCTCCTCGAGCCGGTCGTCCCCCCAGAAGAGCTCGCCCGCGACCAGGAAGGTGGGGGCACCGAAGATGCCCTGGCGCGCGGCCTGATCGGTGCTGGCGCGGAGGGCGTCCTTGATCGGCTGGCTCTGGGCCCGGGAGACGACCGCCGCGCCATCCCGGCCCAGCCTGGAGACGATGCTCGCCATGACCCCGGGGTCGGCGATGTCGGCGTCCTCCTCGAACTCGGCGCGGAAGGTGGCCCGGACACAGTCCTCGCCCCAGCCCTCGCCCAGGGCGACCAGGGCCACCCGGCTGGCAAGCACCGAGTGCCTGGGGAACCGACTCGGCTGCCGGAACCTCAGCCCCCGGCGGGCGGCGCGCCGCGGCACGTCGCGCCACATCCAGCGGCCCTTGGCGGGAAAGAGGTTGAAGGGCGAGTCGTTCCAGCCCTGCGCCTGGAAGATCGGTCCGAGGAGGAAGGGCTGCCACCGGACCTCGAGCGCTCCAGCGAGGTCCGTGATCCGGAGGGCGGCCAGCGCCGAGTAGGGGCTGGCGAGGTCGAACCAGAAATCGATGGCGGACGTGCTCACGGCGCCGCCAGTGTGGTGGGCCGTCGCAGCGCGCCGCAAGTGGACAGCCGGGCCGCAGCTGGACCATGAGGGGGCGCTTCCCGTGACGGCCGTGTCTCCCATTCCCCCGCGCTCGCGCGACGAGCTGCGGATCCTGGTCCACCTCGCGCTCCCCCTGGCCCTGGCCCAGGCCGGTCAGGCGCTGCTCGGGCTCGTGGACACCGCGGTCGTGGGGCGGGCCGGGGCGGTGCAGCTGGCCGGCGCGGCGCTGGGCAACGCCGTCGTGTTCACGATGTGCATCGTGGGCATCGGGGTCCTGATGGGAGCGGACCCGCTGATCAGCCAGGCCCTGGGAGCGCGCGACGAGGTTCGGGCGCGCCGGCTCTACTGGCAGGCCCTGCGGGTGGCGCTCGCGGCGAGCGCGGTGCTGGTGCTCCCCACGCTCGCCCTGGCCTACCTGCTCGAGCCGCTGGGCATCGCGCCCGACGTGGCCAGGGCGGCGCGGCAGTTCGTCTGGTGGCGCCTGCCAGGCATCGCGGCGTTCCTGGTGTTCTACGCCCAGCGCGGCTACGTCCAGGCCGCGGGCGCCGCCCGGGCGCTGCTCTGGGCCACGGTGCTGGCGAACGTGCTCAACCTCCTCGGAGATCTCTTGCTGGTCTTCGGCGGGGCACGGCTTCCGGCGTGGACCGGCCCGCTGCGCTGGATTCCGGCGATGGGCGCGGGCGGCTCGGCGCTGGCCACCAGCCTCGTGCAGATCAGCGAGGTCCTCTTCCTCGCCTGGGTCGTCCGGCAGGTTCCCCTCCCCCGGCGCCCACCGGACCTCCACCGGCGGCTCCGGGAGGACGAGCGGCGCATCCTCCGGGTCGGCGTGCCCATCGGGCTCCACTTCGGCGCCGAGGTGGGGGTCTTCGCCCTCGCCGGCTTCCTTGCGGGGCGGCTCGGGGCGGAGAGCCTCGCCGCGCACCAGATCGCCCTCACCTTCTCCTCGGTCACGTTCACCTTCGCCATGGGCATCGGCAACGCGGGGAGCGTCCGGGTCGGGCTCGCCGTCGGTGCCCGCGACACGCCGGGCGCGCGCCGCGCGGGCCTGCTCGCCTTCGCCGCGGGCGCCGCGTTCATGGGGGTCGCCGCCATCACCTACCTCCTCATCCCCGGACCCATCGTGGCCACGATGACCAACTCGCCTGCCATCGCGGCGCTGGCGATCCCCCTCTTCACGGTGGCAGCGGTCTTCCAGATCTCCGACGGGGTACAGGGCGTCGGCGCCGGCGTGCTCCGGGGAGCGGGCGACGCACGCTTCACCTTCACCGCCAACGTGATCGGCCACTACCTGATCGGGCTCCCCCTCGCCCTGCTGCTCGGCTTCCACCTGCGCTGGGGCGTGGTGGGGATCTGGTGGGGGCTCGCCGCCGGGCTCACGGCTGTGGCGGTGGCGCTGGTGTGGCGCTTCCTCCGGGTCTCGCGCCGGGAGATCCTCCCCCTCACCCTTCCCGAGGCCTAATGGCGGAGACCGAGGGCCAGCGAGGGCCGCTCAACCCGCTCGGTTTCCGCCATGAGCCGCCCCCCGGTCAGCGGACCTCGCGGGAGACGGTGGACACCGGCGCTCCTGGCGTGGACGCCGGCAGCTCGACGGTGGTCATCCCCCCGGCCCGTCTTCCGGGGCCGAGCAGCTCGTGCTCGCCGAGCGGGGCCGGGCGAAGGTCGTCCTCCGGGGGAGGGCCGCGCGTTCCGGGAACGCGGCTGGCGGGGTGTAGACCAGCAGCGAGAGCAGCAGCGGGACGACGTAGCGGGTGAGCATCTCCACCGGATTCCCGGCGAGCACGAGCAAGGGCGTCATCAGGACCGCAAGGAGCAGCACCATGGTCCGGCTCGCCGCCCGCGGCCAGCACGCCGCGACGCCGGCCACGGCCACCGTGTGCAGGAGCGCCACCAGAGCCACGAGCGGCACGAGGGACAGCCACTCGAAGAACCCGGACTCGACAGGTCGGGCCCAGTGCCCGGAATCGGTCAGATGATCCTGGAGCCACACCCCGGTGAGGAACAGCGGGAGCGCCACGCCCACCAGCAGCTCGATGTTGTGCACCACGTCCGAGGGAACGGTCCGCCCACCCATCCGTCGCCTCCGCCGGGAAGCGGTGTACCGGGATCCAGCCGCGCGGGCTTCTCGATTCCCGGTCGCTATCCGCTGCCGCACGGACGGCCCCGTCCCGGAGTCCAGGGGTGCACGCGAGCTGCGGTGCGGCGTCGGCGAGCGGGCTCGACGGCCTAGGCCGAGGACTTGGCCTGGTCGGCGTAGATGGCGTCGGCGATGCGGTAGGCGCTGCTCTCCAGCCGCTGGAGCGCCTCCTTCAGCTTCGCCGGATCGTCCTGCTTCATGAGCCCCTTGAGGTTCTCGACGTCGGCCTGGATCTCGCTCACGTCGTTCGGGGTGACGACGTGGGCGTATTCCTCCAGGCTCTTCTCCGTGGTGTAGATGAGCCCCTCGGCGTTGTTTCGCAGGTCGGCCAGCTCGCGCTTGCGCTTGTCGTCGGCGGCGTTGGTCTGCGCGTCCTTGACCATCTGCTGGATCTCGGTCTCGCTGAGGCCGGAGTTGCTCACCACGCGGACCTGCTGCTGCTTGCCGGTGCCGAGGTCCTTGGCGCTCACGTGGACGATGCCGTTGGCGTCGATGTCGAAGGAGACCTCGATCTGCGGTACGCCGCGCGGCGCCGGAGGGATGCCCACCAGCTCGAACCGGGCCAGCGTCTTGTTGTCCGAGGCCATCTCGCGCTCGCCCTGGATGACGTGCACCGAGACGAGCGGCTGGTTGTCCACCGCGGTGGAGAAGACCTGGCTCTTCTTGCAGGGGATGGTGGTGTTCTTGTCGATGATGCGCGTCGCCACCCCGCCCGCGGTCTCCACCCCCAGCGACAGCGGCGTGACGTCGAGCAGCAGGACATCCTTCACCTCGCCCTTGAGCACGCCGGCCTGGATGGCCGCGCCGACCGCCACCACCTCGTCGGGGTTGATGCCCTTGTGGGGCTCCTTGCCGAAGAACTCCTTCACCAGCCGCTGCACCAGCGGCATGCGGGTCATGCCGCCCACCAGCAGGACCTGATGGATCGCCTGCGTGGTGAGCCCCGCGTCCTTGAGCGCGATGCGGCAGGGCTCGAGCGTCCTCTCCACCAGGTCCATGACCAGCGACTCGAGCGTCTGGCGGTCGATGGTGTCGGTGAGGTGCTTGGGCCCGCTCGCGTCGGCGACGATGAACGGGAGGTTGATCTCGGTGTCCGGCGCGCTGGAGAGCTCGTGCTTCGCCCGCTCGGCGGCCTCCTTCAGCCGCTGCAGCGCCATCCGGTCGTTGCGCAGATCGATCTTCGTCTGCTCCATGAACCGCTTGGCCAGCCAGTCGATGATGCGCTGGTCGAAGTCCTCGCCGCCGAGGAAGGTGTCGCCATTGGTGCTGCGCACCTCGAACACGCCGGCGTTCAGCTCGAGGATGCTGATGTCGAACGTGCCGCCACCGAGGTCGTACACCGCCACCCGCTCGGTCTTGGTGCCCTGCGTCTCCTTGTCCATCCCGTAGGCCAGCGCGGCGGCGGTGGGCTCGTTGATGATGCGCAGCACGTTCAGCCCGGCGATGCGCCCGGCATCCTTGGTGGCCTGGCGCTGGCTGTCGTTGAAGTAGGCGGGGACGGTGATGACCGCCTCGGTCACTGGCTCTCCGAGGTAGTCCTCGGCTGTGGACTTCATCTTCAACAGAACCTGGGCGCTGATCTCCTGGGGGCTGAGCAGCTTTCCACGGACGTCGACCCAGGCGTCCCCGTTGGGCGAGGGCACCACCTTGAAGCTGCTGAGGGCGATGGCCTTCTTCGTCTCCGGCGCGTCGATCCTGCGGCCGATCAACCGCTTCACGGCGTAGAGCGTCGCCTCGGGGTTGGTGATGGCCTGCCGCTTGGCGATCTGCCCCACCAGCCGCTCACCGTTCTCGGTGAACCCGACCATGGACGGGGTGGTCCGGCTGCCTTCGCTGTTGGGAATGACCACCGGCTCGCCGCTCTCCATCACTGCGACGCAGCTGTTGGTCGTTCCGAGGTCGATTCCGATGACCTTCGCCATGGCCTCTAGCTGTTCCCCCCGGAAACTTCCGTCTCAGGCGACGCCGGGGCGCCATCCGCCACCGCGGGCTCCTCGGCGCTGGACGGGGCCGCGGCTGCCGGCGGCCGGGCGACCATGACCAGGGCCGGGCGCACCAGCCGGTCGTGCAGGGTGAAGCCGCGCAGCACCTCGGTGCTCACCGTGTTCGGCGGCAGGTCCTCCCTCTCCTCGTGCCCCATGGCCTCGTGCAGGTGTGGGTCGAACGGCTTTCCGCGGGCGCTGAACGCCTTGAGGCCCTGTCTGGCCAGCGTGTCCTCGAGGAGCTTGCGCGTCATTCTCACGCCTTCGGCGAGTCCGTCCCACTTCCCGGTCCGGTCGCCCAGATCGAGCGCCCGGTCCAGGTTGTCGACAACCGGGAGCAGTTCCTTCAAGGCCCGTTCCAGCCCGTAGCGCACGACCTCCTCCCGCTCCCGCTGGGCCCGCTTCCGCGCGTTGTCCAGGTCCGCCATGGCCCGGAGTGTGCGCTCGCGTTCCTGGTCCACCTGGCCCGCAAGCTCGCGCTCGCGCGCCTCGAGCGCCTCGACCCGGGCCCGCAGCGCGGCGAGCTCCTCCTCGGCCGCGCCGTCCGGAGTCGCGACCGACACCTCCTCACCGACCTCGCGCTCCGCAGCGGCCTCGCGCTGCTTCTCCACGCTCTCCAGCGCCGCGGCGATGACGTCCTCGCCGATGTCCGTGGAGAACTTGCCTGACTCTGAACTCACCGGAACTTCAGATTGTGTCACAGGTGAAGGACGGGAGGAGATGCCTCCTCAACGCTGGCGCCCCTTTGCGCGCTTGCCCCCACCGGACGGCTTCCGTGTGGTCCGGGAGGCGCTCTTCGCCTTCTTGGCCGCCGGTCGGCGGGTCTTGGCCGACCGGGTGGGTGCCGGTTTCGGGCGCTCGATGCCCAGGGCCTCCTCCGCCCGGCTCCTCGCCTCCTCGAACTTGGACATCGCCCAGGTGCGTAGCTCGCCGACACGCGACTTCCACCGCTCCTGCTGCGCCGGGTCCCGGAGGTCGTCGAACGTCCTCTGGGTCTGCTCCAGGAACTCCTCGCCAGTGCGCTTCAGGTCCTCGCCGGTTCTCCGCACGTACTCGAGCAGCCGCTCGTCCCAGTTCTGTTCGGGCATCTCTTCCTCCAGTCATCCCCGGGTCAGCCCCGGGCAATGTCACGTCAGCGGCGGCGAGCGTACGCCGCCAGAGCCTCGGCCCACACCTGCTTGAAGGGGACGCCGGTCGCCTCGGCCCGGGCACGGACATCCTCGTATTCGGGCGCCGCGTTCAGGGTTTCCCCATCCAGGCTCCCGACCTTCACCCGGACCGGACCGTGCGCAGTCTCCACCTCGACATGTGACCGGTCGAGCACAGTTCGCTGGACCGGCCAGGCCCGCACTCCCAGCGTGGGGGATTCGGTGAGAAGCCGGCGGACCACCGCCTCGCGCTCCCTCGAGGAGACGAGCACCGAGAGCACGTGCCCGGGACGGCTCTTCTTCAGGGTGACGGGAGCCACCCAGGCGTCGAGCGCCCCATGGGTCAGCAGCGTCTCCACCAGGTAGCCGAGCAACTGGGGTGTCGCATCGTCGAGGGTGACCGCCAGCTCCCAGACCTCCGAGCCCGCCGCCTCGACCGGAGTGCCCAGCGTGGCCCGGAGCACGTTGGGCCGGTCGGGCAGCTCCCGGCGCCCGAGCCCGTACCCGGTGCGCTCCACCCGCATCGCCGGCGGCGGGCCGGGGCGGGACAGGGCCCGCAGCAGCGCCGCACCGGTGGGAGTGGTGAGCTCGCCCTGACCCTCGAAGCGGACCGGGAGGTCGCGGAGGATCTCCAGCGTGGCCGGAACGGGCACGGGGAAGCGCCCGTGCAGCGTCTCCACCATCCCGCCGCCGAGCGGCGGAGGCGCGGAGACCACCTCCGGCTGTCCGAGCAGCTCCAGCGCCAGGGCCGCACCGCAGACGTCGACGATGCTGTCGACCGCGCCCACCTCGTGGAAGTGGACCGACTCCAGCGGCACGTCGTGAATCTTCGCCTCCGCGCGGCCGATGACCTCGAACACCGCGCGGGCCTGGGCCTTGGCCCGTGGCGGCAGCCCGCTGGCGTCGATCCGGCCGAGGATGTCGCTCAGCCCGCGGTGCACGTGCGGCACCTCGGAGGAGAGGGCGACGTTGAGGTGCACGCCCGAGATGGCCTGGCGCACCGCCCGGCTCACCTCGAATCCCCAGCCGTCGAGCCCGAGGGTGCGCAGCCCCTGCTCGAGGGCACGGGCGTCCACCCCCAGGTCGAGCATGGCGGCGAGGAACATGTCCCCGGCGATGCCCCCCACCGGCTCGAGGTAGAGCACGGTGCTCATCGGCCCCGGCCCCTGCGGGTGACGCTCCGGCTGACCAGCGCCGCGTAGAACCCGGCCCCGAACCCGTTGTCGATGTTCACCACGGCGACGTTGGAGGCGCAGGAGTTGAGCATGGTGAGGAGCGCGGACAGGCCCTTGAAGTTCGCTCCGTAGCCGACGCTGGTCGGCACCGCCACCACCGGAATGCCCACCAGTCCGCCGACGACCGAGGCGAGGGCTCCCTCCATGCCGGCCACGGCGATGGCCACGTGGGCCTCCTGGATCTCGCTTCGCCGGCGGAGCAGGCGGTGCAGGCCGGCCACCCCCACGTCGTAGATGCGGGCCACGGTGGCGCCCATGGCCTCCGCGGTGAGGGCGGCCTCCTCGGCCACCGGCACGTCGCTGGTGCCGGCGCAGGTCACGGCCACCCGTCCGGCGCGGGGCCGGCCCTGCGGGAGGTGGAAGATGCGCGCCTGGGAGTGCCACCGCGCCCGCGGCCAGCGCTGGAGCAGCGGGGCTGCCTTCTCCTCGGTGAGCCGGGTCACCAGCACCGGCTGCTTCCGCCGGACGAGCACCTCCACGATGCCGAGGAGCTGCTCCGGGGTCTTCCCCTCGCCGTACACCACCTCGGGAAACCCGAAGCGCACGCTCCGGTGGGTGTCCACCGTGGCGTAGCCGAGCTCGGCGAAGGGAAGATCGGTGAGCGCGCGCGCGGCCTCGTCCACACTGGCGCGGCCACGCTTGACGTCCTCGAGCAGCCTTCTCAGGCGAGTGGGGTCCACGGGCAGGACCGTGGCTTACGCCATCTTCAGCCCGCGGAGGAACGTCGTCAGCCCAGGCTCGTCAGGGAGCAGCAGGAACCGGCCCGAGAGCGGCGAGGCGTACAGCTCGGCCTCCAGCACCCAGCCCCGCTCGGCGGGGATGCACATCCGGGCAATCATCTCCGCCGGCCCCTCGCCAACCACCGGCACCGAGTGCAGCGCGCGGACCCCCGACAGTCGCACGGTCGCCTCGAGGGCCGCGGCATAGACGAGATTGGCCGCGTCCCGCAGCGCCACCTCGGGCGTCTGGAAGCGCTGGCCGGCGGCTCCCAGCAGCCGGGAGGTGAGCGTCTGCACGTGCGGCTCGGTGAACACCAGGGCCATCGCGCCTCCCACGCCCTCGCCACCCCGGAGCTCGGCGCTGACGGCGGTGAGCGGAGCGCCCTTGCCTCCGAGCAGCGCGGTGAGCTGGGGATGGTTCAGGTGGCGGACCAGCGGCGGCCAGAGCCCGAACTTCTCGCCCCCGAGCAGCGTGGACAGCGCCCGCGCGGCGTGTCCTGCCGCGACATTGGTCAGCTCTCGGAGCGCGTCTGCCTGGGCCTCGGTGAGCTCGGCGGGCATGGCCTTGACCCTATGGTGCAAACGGCCCGGCGGGAATGCTGGCCTGAGGAGCGTCCGCCCGGGCGGCGCCCGACCAGAAGCGCAGGTCGCTCCCGTCGAAGAAGACGTGCACGGCGGGGCAGCGGACCTGCGCGGTGGGCCCGGAGGCGCCGCGCGCCTGCGCCCCGCTACTGGTCCGCGAGCGGGCAGCGGTCACGGGGGAGGCTTCCACACGGAGCGCCCGGCCGCGCGGGGTGGGACAGGCCCCGGTCTGCTCGCGATCACACTCCAGGGCGTGCGACACCACGCCGTGGTCCTCGACCAGGACGCGCGCGGCGGTGGCCGGGACGCACAGCTCGCCCGCCTCGGTGCCGCGGTGCAGATCCACCCGCCACCACCGGCCCACCGGCGAGACCGGCCCCTCGGCGACGAAGAGCACCAGCCGGTCGGCGGTCCGGGTGAGGAGGACGACGTCCGGGGCGCCGTCCCCGGTCACGTCGGTGGACAAGGATTCGACCGCCCCCTTGGGCACGCCGGCGCGCCACGCCAGCCGCTCGACGACGCGCAGGTCGCTCTCGGAGAGCACCGGAGTTCCGAGCAGGAGGAGGCGGATGGCGAAGGCGAGCATTCAGGAGAGCCGTCGCCTCATGGCGGAGACCGAGTGGGTTGACCGGAAGATCGCGCCGCAATCGCGGCCGAGGCCAAGAAGCGAGGAGGGAGCGGGGCTCGGCTCCCGTGACCGACGAGCGACGCAGGGATCGGGCGCGAGGGCCAGCGAGGGCCGGTCAACCCATTCGGTTTCCGCCATCAGGCCAGCAGCCTCGGAACGTCGAGGATGAACACCGGGCGCCCGTTGCCGAGGATGGTGACCCCCGCGAGACCCGTGACCCGGTCCAGCGGGCGGGAGAGCGCCTTGAGCACCGCCTCCTCCTGTCCGAGCAGCGCCTCGACGCCGAGGGCGACCGTGCCGTCCTCGGACTCCATCACCACCCAGGGGCGCGCCCGGACGGGAGGCCCGTGCGGCAGCTCGAGGAGCTGCGCGAGGTCGTGGGCGGGAACGAGCTGCTGGCCATAGGTGAGGAGGTCCACCGAAGGCGAGCGCTGCAGCGCGCTCTCCGGGAGCTCCACCGCGCCCAGCACCTTGGTGATGGGAAGGCCCAGCACCTCGCCCCCGGCCCGGACCAGGAGGAGCTGGACCACCGCGACCGTGAGGGGTAGCCGCAGGGTGACCCGGGTGCCGCGGCCGGGCTGGGAGTCCAGCTCGAGCGCGCCTCCGAGCGACTCCACGGAGCGCTTCACCGCGTCCATCCCCACGCCGCGGCCGCTCACGTCGTCCACGTCGGTCGCCGTGGAGACGCCGGGGAGACAGGCCAGGAGCAGGACCTCGCGGGTGGAGAGGCGGGCCGCAGCCTCGGAGGAGAGCTTGCCCCGGGCCACGGCGGCCGCGCGGAGCTTCTCCGGGTCCATGCCCCGCCCGTCGTCCTCCAGCTCGATGACCACCCGCTCGCGGGTACGCCGGACGGAGATGCGGAGCCGCCCACGAGAAGGCTTGCCGGCGGTGACCCGCGTCTCGGCCGCCTCGATGCCGTGGTCCACGGCGTTGCGCAGCACGTGCAGCAGTGGCTCGGCGATGGCGTCGAGGATGGCGCGGTCGATCTCGATCTCCGCGCCGGTCACCGTCACCTCCACGTCCTTGCCGCGCTTCCGTGCGAGGTCGCGGGCGGCACGGGGGAGCTGATCGGTCACCACCGCGACAGGCGTCATCCGCGCGCCCATCACCTTCCCGTGGAGGTCCTTCACCAGCGCGTGGAGCCGGTCCACACCCTCCTCCAGCGCCGGGCGCTCGTGCTCGGGGAAGCGCCGGCCGATGTCCCGCAGGCGGGCGGTGGCGAGAAGGAGCTCTCCGGCCATCTCCAGGAAATCGTCGAGGAGCTCTGTCCGGACGCGGACGGTACGGGCGGCCTCGACGGGTCCCGGGGCGGGAGGGGGTGGCCCTGCCGGCGCCTCGACCACGGGCTCGGCGGAGATCAGCTCCACCTCGGGGACCAGCCCGAGCGCGGTGCGCACTGGGTCCAGGCCGCCGTCGGTCTCCAGCACCAGCGCCACCCGGCCGTCGGGGATGACCCCGGCCCGCAGGTCCTCCAGCGGCGGGCGGAGCTGGGTCACCGCGCCGAGGCCGGTGAGCTTCTTGTACACGAGGAAGGCGCGAGGGCCGGGGCTCTGGGCGGCGGGGAGAACGCGGAAGCGGATCTCGAAGTTGCTCGCGCTCAGCGTCGGGCTCGCCGGCCGGGCGAGCGGATCCACCCGGGCCACCTTCGTCGGGCGGGGCTGCTCGCCGGTGAGCGCGACCACCGCCTCGGAGAGCCTGGCCAGCAACTCGGGCTGGGGTGCCGGCGGGTTCCCCTCCCCCGTGCCTCGCACCAGCGCGAGCATCGCGTCGGTGGTGCTCAGCAGCAGATCCACCCGCTCGCGTCCCAGCGCGCCCGGTACCCGGCGAGCGATGTCGACCAGGTCCTCGACCCGGTGGGCGAGCTGGGCGATGGGCTCGAGCCCCATGGACGCGGCCATGCCCTTCACCGAGTGCGCGTGGCGAAACAGCGAGTCCACGGTCTCGGCTGCCGGCGTGCCCTCCAGGGCCACCAGGTCGCGCCCCAGCGCCTCGAGGTGCTCCGAGGCCTCGGCCACGAAGAGGCCCAGGTACCGGGACATGTCGAGCGTCGCAGCCAGGGCTACACCTTGGGCGTCTCGCCCAGCACCTTCTTCACCACCGCCAGCACGTCCTCGGCCCGGAACGGCTTGACGATGAAGTCCGCGGCGCCGGCCTCGATCGCCTCCATCACCAGCGACTCCTGTCCCAGCGCCGAGCAGATGACCACCACCGCCTTGGGGTCGCCCTTGACGATCTCCCGCGTGGCCTCGATGCCGCTCTTGTAGGGCATCACGATGTCCATGGTGGTGAGGTCCGGCTTGAGCGCCCGGTACTTCTCGATGGCCTCGATGCCATGCGCGGCCTCGCCCACGACCTCGAAGCCACCGGAGCTGAAGATGTCGCGGATCATGTTCCGCATGAACACCGCGTCATCGACGATCAGCACTCGCTTCGGCATGGCTCGGGGGATTGCGGAGTGACGGATGTTAGCCGCGGTCGAAGAGGTGTGTCACCGCGATGTCGAGCGCATCCGGGTCCAGGACCGTCACCGCCGCACCCTTGACCCGGGTCACTCCACGCACCGGGGCACGTGACTCTCGTGGCTGACTTGACACTTTCTCCACCGTCTCGAATCCCTCGACGTCGGTGACGCTGAGCGCCAGGTCCCGGCGCCCCCGCTCGAGGAGGATCAGCTTGCGCTTTGGCTGTGCGGGAGGCGGCAGCTCCAGGAGCAGCGCGAAGTCCACCACGGTGACCACGCGCCCCCGGATGTTCACCACTCCCAGCACCGGGGCGGGCGCCCGGGGGACGCGGACCAGGCCCTCGGGCTGGACCACCACCTGGCTCACCGCGCTCAGCGGGAGGGCGTAGCGGGTGGCGTCCACGAGGAAGACCACGTGCTGGACGGGGCCACGGTCGGATGGCGTCCCACCTCGGGCGGCGGGCTGCCCTGGAGCGCTCACGAGCCGAGCCGGAACCGGCGGACCACGCTCTGCAGCTCCAGGCTGAGGTTGTTCAGCTCCTGGGCGGCAGAGGTCATGCGGGCCACGGCAGCGGTCTGGTCCTCGATGATGCCGCCAGCGGCCTCGGTGGAGGTGGCGTTCGCCTCGGCGACCTCGGAGATCTCGCCCACCGCCTTGACCATCTCCTCGCTTCCGGCGAGCTGCTCCCGGGCGCTCTGGCTGATCAGGTGCACCTTCTCCGCACCCTTGCGGGCGGTGTCGGTGATGCTCCCCATGGACCGAACGATGGTGCCCAGGTCCTCGCGGCCCTCGGTGAGCTCCTCGATGGACTGCTTCATCGCCGAGACCACCGCCACCGACTGACCGGAGATGTCCCGGGCCAGCTTGCTGATCTGCTCGGCGCTCCTCCCCGCGGACTCGGCGAGCTTCCGCACCTCGTCCGCCACGACGGCGAAGCCGCGCCCGTACTCGCCGGCCCGGGCCGCCTCGATGGTGGCGTTGAGGGCCAGGAGGTTCGTCTGCTGCGCCACCTGGGTGATGACGTCGACGATCTTCGAGATCTCCTGCGTCTTCTCCCCGAAGGCGAAGACCTCGTGGCTGGAGCTCTCCACCCGGCTGAACACCTTGTTCAGCTTCTCGCCGGTGAGGCGCGCCGCCTTGCTGCTCTGCTCGGCGGCCACCGAGGTCTCGCCCGCGGCCAGGGCGGCGTCCTCCGCGGAGAGGGCGGTCCGCTGGATGCTTCCGGCCATCTCCCCGATGACCTTCTGGGCTCGCGCCACCAGGTCCGACTGGGTACCGGCGCCGAGGGCGATCTTGCTGATGGAGGTGCCCACCTCGGTGGTGGCGGCGTTGACGTTCTCGGCCGACCGCCCCAGCTCGTTGGCCGAATCTGCGACGCTCGCCGCGGTGTGCTGGATGTGCCCCACCAGCTCGCGGAGGTTCTCCTGCATGTTGCCGATGGCCGTGGACAGCTCGTCGATCTCGTCCCGTCCCAGGCTCGGCTCGGTGGTGACCGGCGAGACGAGATCACCGCGGGAGATGTCGAGCGCGCTCCGGCTCAGCGAGCGCAGCCGCGTGACCCGGGCGAGCACCGCGGGGAGGAGCAGCGCGAGAACCAGCGTGAGCGCTCCGGCCACGAGCCCCTGCACGGCCCAGCTGGCATTGCGGACCAGGTGCAGCGTGCCCACCAGCACCATCGCCAGCAGGAAGTGGGACACGAGGATCTTGCTCTGCAGCGAGAGCGACACCGGATGTCCCCGGTCCTCGAGCGCCGAGGCCAACCTGCGGACCGGCGCGGGCCGCCGGCTCGTCCGGGCAGCGGGAAACTCGTCCAGCACGGAACGGCGAGCCGTTCCGTTGCGGGTCGGCGGGGGCACCAGTGCCATGTCGGGCGGCGATTCTGGCGTAGGACGGACCGGATTTCACATTCCGGACGGGGGGCGGTACGTCCGGGAACACCCCTCCCCACACGGGCCGGCGGCGCTCAGCCGAACAGGGCTCGGTTTTCCTGGACCCAGCGAGCGAGCTTCTCCACGCCCTCGGTGACGCCGGTCCGGGGACGCCACCCGAGGGCCTCCGAGGCCCGGGACACGTCGGCGACGAAGACCGGCTGGTCTCCCGGGCGCCAGCCGGCGAAGGCCGGGCGGAGCGGGCGGCCGGTGAGTCGGTCCAGCTGCTCGACCAGCTCCAGCAAGGACAGGGTGTTGTCGGGCCCCCCCCCGAGGTTGAAGACCTGACCGCTGGCCCGGTCGATGCGCTCCACGGCCGCGTCGTAGGCCTCGCAGAGGTCGTCGACGAAGAGGAGGTCCCGCACCTGCCGTCCGTCTCCGTAGATGGTGACCGGC